>JBFYWB010000022.1:0-32073 GCA_041299015.1 Deltaproteobacteria bacterium | reverse complement strand
GTCGGTACCCTGCTGATGGCGGTTTTTCCTCAAATCATCCTGGTCTTACCCAACCTGATGTATTAGTGGAACGGAAATTTCTCCCAGAAGACCTGGTCGCCTTTTTGCCAGTCAGGGCCGAAACGACGCTCGCAGAAAGCGCCCAACCGGTCGAACCAGTGGGCCCAAGTGTTTTGGCCTTTTTGCCGGGCATCCAGGATATCTTCCAAGAAGGAAGCGATATTGACCATTTCCTCTTTCGGGACGTAATAGGCGGCGCCTTCCCGGTATGACCTGACGACATTCTCCGGACACAGCGCATGGGCGGTCAGCATGACGGGTATGATCTTTTTCCGGGTGGCGATTTTCAGCAGGTCATAGCCGGCAACGCCCATGATATCAAGAATGGCGAGGTCGAACGGGCGGGTTTCCATCAACTCACGAGCTTCTTCGAAGCTGCCGGCCGTCTCGACTGCGCAATGATCGAGCAGATCCTCGATCGTTCCGAGCACATCGGGTTCGTCGTCGACCACCAGGATTCGCTTGTCTTTCAGGAGGGTATGCTCCAACACGGCGGGACTCCTTTGAGCGCATCGGGACGTGATCTTTTCCAATCTGACTCTAAGACCATATTGGCGGTTGGGCAAGATCGACGACGAATCATTTTTGCGTTTTCTGAAAACCCAGCCCCAAAAAAGGTACCGCGAAAAAAAAGCTTGACAGCCCATACCACGATGTGGCAATGTGGGAATCACCTCGGGAAGCTCCCGATTTTAGTGAACCGCTTCAACCACCGCGGGTGCCGAGGCGCCCGCAAACCGGCGGTTTCCTCGATCTCGGACCCGCCTGATGTGAAGTCGGCGGTCAGCGCCTTCTGATGCCGGCCCCACCACATGCCGAGAAGAGGAAACAGAAACCCTTCAGTCGCAAAGACGGGGGTGCAGCGATGTCCAATAAAGTTCTGAAACTGCCTATTTGAGGCCCTCGGAGGTGATTTTCCCTCCGAGGGCAGCTTGACGGGCGCAATGAAGCAAGCGTATCCGCGTTACCGTGGATCAATATTTTGGTTTTACCTGTCTAGGGCCGCATCGGCAGATGCGGCCAGTTTTTTTAGGGGCGGTAAAGAGGGCGGTTGCGGATGTGGTGCGAGTGTCCGCCCGTGGGTAGCAGCGGCACACCGGCGGGAAGATCCCTGCGGCTATAGTGAAACAGTCTCGGCCTGTGGCGGCGATAAGTCAGGCTTTGTCGTCTTTCTGGGCGCCTTTTTTCTTGCGGCGGCTCTTGCCGTATGTTCCCCGGTGAATTTTTCCGCGTTTCGAGCGTTGGTCACCTTTTCCCATCGTGGAACCTCCTTTTTGGGTTTCAAGCGCATCTTATGGTCGATGCGCGGCACCTTCCTACTATAGCGCCGATCAATTATCAAGGAGAATAACGCCGGGTGGGGTGCTCGAGTTTCCCGCGGGGCCGGGTCGGCATCCAACGCATGTCTTCCGCCTGCCGCAGGATGTGCGGCATCTAGCCGGTTTTATACCGCAAAGGAGGCTTGCCGGTTTAAAAACGCCCTTTACATCCGGCCGCTCAGAGCGGGGATCTTTCCGATTTTGTCTGTCAAGCTCTGGTTGAAGCGATCGGCATCGATGACAAAGCGCTGATGGGTTCCGCGGGAGATGCGGTCGATCCCGTCTTCGGCTTCGATGGAAAACGTCAGTTTGCGCCCTTCGACGGCCGTGAGGGTGCCCTTGATCGTCACGGTCAAGCCGGGGGGCGTGGCGGCCGTGTGGTCCAGATTGACGAGGATGCCGACGCTCTGCTCTTTGGGCCAATCCAGGTGCGGTTTGATCGCTTCGATACACGCCCATTCCACCAGGCCCACCATGTAGCCGGTGGCGAGCACATCCGGCATGGCCTGAAAATCGGGGGCTTCGGGGAACAGAAAGGGAACGGTCTTGTTTTCCGGGACCTTATAACGGAATACGAAGGTCAGACCGGGCGTTAAGGATGGTTTCATCACGTCTCCTTTTGTGGCGTCTACATGGCGGTACGGGCCGACAACTCGCAGAACGGCGGAGATAATACCTCTCCCGCCCGGCGCTTGCCGATCAGCATCTGCCGGCTGCTTTCATCCGGCCCGGTCCAATTTTGCCAGGTAACGGATGCGTTCTTCGAGGTTGGGGTGCGTCGACAAGAGGGTGAAGGCCGGATGTCGCGGTGTATTTTTGGCGATTCGGGCCAGAAGGTTCTGCAAAGAGGCCGTCCCCCAACCCATCCGGACGAGGTACATGCCGGCGGCCCGGTCGGCCTCTTTTTCGAAGCGCCGGCAATAGCCGGATTCGATCAGCAGGGCCGGCAGGCTTTGGCCTGCGGCGGTAATCGATATCGTATCGCCCGCCAGGGCCGATACCAGCAGGAAGGCGCCGGCATTCTGGAACAGCATGCGCAGACCGTGACGGTTTTCGACGTGGGCGATTTCATGCACCAGGACGCCGATGAGTTCGCGGTCGTTCTCGGCGAGCCGCACCAGTTCGTCGGTCATCACGATCAAGCCGGAGGGTAAGGCGAAGGCGTTCGCGCCGATGCGCTCACTTCGGCGAAATTCCAGACGGTAGTGCGCCGGCGGGCTTTTGCGGCCGATAAGGCCCTCAAAGAGGGTCTGAAGGTGCGCGGCCCGCTCGGGCGCCAGCTCGGACGGTTCGAGAAAGCCTCGATCGAGTTCCGCCAGCGTTTGGCGGCTCAACCCGTCGATGGTAGCCTCCGGAACGGCATCGGCGGCAATTCTGGCCAGATACGGAAGGCCCGCGGCACCAAGAACCCAGATACACAGGAACAGGGACAGCAGACCGGCGAGCGCTTTTTTCCAACCGGAATCGAGAAAGTCGACCATCCGGATCCTAACGTATCCGCTATCATCGTTGTGGGTCCTGATCTCACCCGTCATCTTGCTGTTTCGTCCTCTGAATTTCGGGCGTCCGGCTGCGGACAGAACCAGGCGATACCGCCGGTAGCCTATCGCGAGGCGTGTTTTTGTCGGCACGTCCCTGTCCGTGGGCTAAAAACTCAACCGACCCATTATAGCACGAAAGCGATCTGAATGGGTACGGTTTAAGTGCCGCATTGCGCGCGGAACGGGACAGCGGTCTCGGTTCGCACCCCTACCGTCCGAGCCGGCGCGCGGGGATTACCGCGCCCGAAAAGAGGGCTGCGAAGCGGATGCGCGTTTGAGGAACAAAAACTGTGCCCCCGGCTTGCCATATGACGTAAAAACATGCCAAAACAGTTACGAACCGGTCTCGGGTTCAGCGTCGAAAGATGATTTTCGGAAAAGGCGGCAGGATGCACAAGCGATGGAGGTGACTGCATGGCGATGATCAATGAATTGACCCCGGACGACTTGAGATGCGTTTGCGATCCGGCGCTGTTCGATTTCAAGGACACATCGGAGATCGAGCCGCTGGACGAGGTGATCGGCCAGGAACGGGCGGTACAGGCGATTCGCTTCGGGCTGGCGATGAAAAGTCCCGGCTACAATATTTTTGTCACCGGACAGGAGGGAACCGGTAAAACCACCATCGTCAAGGACATCGTGCAGCGGCTGGCCGAGACCCTGGCAACACCCGGGGACTGGTGCATGGTCAATAACTTCAAGGACGAATTCCGACCGAAAGCCGTGGCCCTTCCGGCCGGCGGCGCGATTCTGTTCAGCCGGCGGATGAACCGTTGCATCGAAGATCTGCGGATTCGGCTGCCCAAGGAATTCGAGAGCCGATCCTACCAGGAAAAACTGACCGAGATCAAGAACCGTCATGGCGCCCGGGGGCAGAAGCACTTCGATCGGCTCAACCAGATGGCCAAGGAAAAAAACCTGGTGATCCACCGCACGGCATCGGGTTATCAGACCATTCCTCTGCGCGAAGACAAACCGATGCCGCCGGCGGAATTCGAGGCCCTGCCCAAAGCGCAGCGCAAGGCCATCGAGGCCGATGTCAAGCAACTTCAAGGCGAGATCGAAAACACCCTCAGAAAAGTAAACAAGATCAATCACAACCGGCAAAAGGAGATCGAAAAACTGATGGCCGAGGTGGCCCTTTTCGTTGTGAAGGAGCGGCTCGACATCATCCGCGAGGATTACCCCGACAGCCGCGATGTGCTGGCCTACCTGGACGAGGTCCAGGCGCACATCGTCGAAAATGTCGACGGCTTCCGCAAGGCCGCCGAACCGCCCGGATCAACCGGCGACCAAACGGTCCTGGGGGCCATCGGACAGTCTTTCAAGCAGTATCGGGTGAACGCGCTGGTCGAGCGTAAATCGACCCGGGGCGCACCGGTCGTCTTTGAACCCAACCCCACCTATCCGAACGTGTTCGGTCAAATCGAGAAACGGGCTGTCATGGGGACCGTCACCACCGACCACACCATGGTCCAGGCCGGGGCGCTGCTGCAGGCCGACGGCGGGTTTCTGATCATGGAAATCGAGCCGTTGCTGATGAATCCGATGGTTTGGGATGCGCTCAAACGGGCCCTGCAGAACAAGCAGCTCTTCATCGAAGACCTGCCCGCGCCGGCCGGCATCGCCAGCGGGTCATTGCGTCCCCAGCCGATACCCCTGGAGGTCAAGGTCATTCTGCTGGGCAGTTATCGGATCTTCGAGCTGCTTCAAAACAACGACTCGAGGTTCAACAAGATCTTCAAAGTCCGCGCCGATTTCGATTACGAAACCGAACGCTCGCCGGCGACGATCCAGCTCTACGCGCGCTATGTCGCCCGGGTGTGCAAGGAGGAAGGGTTGCGGCCGTTTACGCCCGCAGCCGTGGCGGCCGTGGTGGAATACGGTGAAAAGATGGTGGCCAGCAAAAAGAAACTCTCCCTGAGGTTCGGTCCGATCGTCAGCATCATCAAGGAATCCGATTACTGGGCGGGCAAAGAGGGGGCGACCGTGGTGTTCGAGGCGCACGTCGTCAAGGCCTTCAACCACTATCGCTTCCGCTACAACCTCTATGAGGAGAAGATGCAGGAAGCCTACGCCGACGACACCATCATGATCGACGTCGACGGTGCGGTGGTCGGGCAGGTCAATGCCCTGGCCGTTTACCAGATGGGCGATTACCATTTCGGCCGACCCTCGCGGATAACGGCCGAAACCTACATGGGCAAGCACGGGCTGATCAACATCGACCGGGAAGCCAGGCTCAGCGGCCGGATGCACGACAAGGGGGTCCTGATCCTGTCCGGCTACCTCGGGCGCACGTTCGCGCAGAAATTTCCCCTGACCCTGGCGATCAGCATCACCTTCGAGCAGAGCTACGGCGGCATCGATGGCGACAGCGCCTCGTCCACCGAGCTCTACGCCATCCTCTCGAGCCTCTCCGGCATTGCCCTTCGGCAGGGCATTGCGGTGACCGGCTCCGTTAACCAGAAGGGCCGGATTCAGGCCATCGGCGGAGTGAACCATAAAATCGAGGGGTTTTTCGATGTCTGCAAGGCCAAGGGGCTCAGCGGCCGCCAGGGCGTCATGATACCGCAGGCCAACATTCAGAACCTGATGCTCAGGCGCGAGGTCATCGCGGCCGTTGCCGAAGACCGGTTTCATATTTACCGGGTCGCCACGATCGAAGAGGGCATCGAGGTGCTGACCGGGGTTCCGGCCGGCATCCCGGATGAGGAGGGGCGCTATCCCGCCGGCACCGTTTTCGGCGCGGTTCAGCACAAGCTCGAGATGTACATGGAGCAGGCCTTGCGGCTGAAGAAGCAGATCGAGGGGATTTACTGATGCCGCCGGTGGTCCGATAAGCCGGCGGCCAGCCGGTTTCACCGACTCAGGATTTCGCCTGGCGCCGGTGCCGCTTTCAGCTCTTTTTTGATGTGATGGTCTGGAAGCCGGCGACCTGCTGCCGCACTTTTTTGCTCTTGCACTTCGGGCAGCGGAAGTTTTTCTTCTCGTACTCGGCTATTTTCAGAATCAACGTGAACGGCTTTTCGCATTTATCGCAGATAAACTCGTAAGTCGGCATCGCCATCCCTCCTTTCTGAATCCGTTTCCTCACGAAGCGGTCAAGGCCGCACGGCCATCGAATTCCTCATGAGCAGGCGCCGCCGCCGGGCAGCGGAAAAGGCGATTAGCAGAGAGCATTCGATTATTTATATGCGTTAAATTCAGGTTCATGTCAACAGGCGGTTTCGGGTGCCGGGGCCGGCGGTTTGTGAGGCGCGGGTTCGACATCGTCGCCTTGCCTTTTTCAATGTCTGCACTCATCGGGCAAAATATCTTCGCCATAAGAGCCATTGATGGTGCCGGTTTTGATATATTCTTGGCGCACTTCGGTTTTGACTGCATACTGACCGAAGCAGGGACGCGGCTGATAGTGAACCCCGATTGCGGGCCGGCAGGATTTGTGACGAATGAAGCGGATGATATCCGGACCTGTAGAAGAAGCCGTGTTCCGCCACCAGGAAAAAGTCGTAGGCGCCGAACCAGTCCAGCATGTCGGCCCGTTTCCGGCCGCTGATGATGCAGACATCCAGCCGGGGAGTGTCTGCCAAAATTGAAAACAGCTCGCGGATCTCCTGGCTGGGGTAGGCATCGGCCGGATTTTTCCTGATTTCGGCCAGCGTGCCGTCGTAATCCAGAAAAAGAGCGATGCTTGACGCTTCAATCAATTTCCCGGCCGACGCTAACGTGATCCGCGGGAATGTCCCCGCTGCTCGTGTCGATCGGCTTTTGCCCTGCCAGGTCGTTGATAAAGGTGTTGGCCCAGCGCAAGGCGTCGTAGCTCATGACCCGCGCTTGCATCGAGGTCAGACGCTTTCGCCGGTCCTCGATAGGCATGTCCAGCGCGGTGAGGAGGCCGGCAACCATCTGCTGCGTATCATAGGGATTGACGATCAGAGCATTGGGCAGCTCCTGGGCCGCGCCGGCAAATTCGCTTAAAATCAAAATGCCGCTGTTCTCTCTTTGGCATGCGATGTACTCCTTGGCGACCAAATTCATGCCATCAATCAAAGGGGTCACCATGCACACGTCTGCCAGGGAATAAAGGGCGCAGAGTTGGCTGAAATTGACCGACTGGTGAATGAAATGCACTGGGACGTTTTTAATGCTCGAATGCTTGCCGTTTATCTGGCTGACACGGCCCTGCACCTCCTCGATCAGCACTTGGTAGGCGGCCACTTCTTCGCGCGAAGGCACGCTGATAAAAATAAACACAACATCTTCCTTGTGCGGGTATGTTGACAGGAACTGCTCAATGGCATCCAGGCGCCTGGGGATACCTTTGGTATAATCCAGCCGTTCTACGCTTAGGATGATTTTCTTGCCGTGATGGGCCTGTCCGTATTCGATCAGGTGCTTAATGTAGGTGTCTGAGCGCAGCTCCTGCTCGAACTTACGGGAGTTGATGCCGATGGGATAAACGCCCAAGGAGGTGACGTTCTGATCGTGGACAATGGCACTTATCTCTGACTCCAGGCCTAAAATGCGCAAGACCGTACTGCGAAAATGCCGCAGGTAGCCGAAGGTCTGAAAACCGATCAAATCCGCGACAATTGATGTCACGACAACAAACTCCTTTGTCCGGGTTAGTCATTTTAACCATCTATGGCCGCTGCACCCATAACGTGAATCACCCCGTCAGTAAAGGCCGAGACGATGAGCGTGCAAGACCGGTGGGCAAGCGGTGAGGGTTACCTCTCTTCGGCAGCGGTCGGCACGCAACGTTTCATCGAACCGTTTCCGGCGTAGCCACCCGCAGCTCGCCTGCGACGCGAACCCGGACGGCAAACGGAATGCTGTCGATCTGCAGGGCCATGTCGCGGTCGCGCGGGTCGAAATGCGGACGCCCCGGGTCGTCGAATTTGGCCGAAGCATGGGCCGATAGCACCAGCGAGCGCACCGCGGCCGGGTCCGGCCGGCAATTGAGCAACCGGTTGCGGATGTAAAGGGCGCACTGCTCATCCTCATCGCAGCGCTCGGTTCCGTCGGTGCCCATCGCCACGAGGGACACCAACGCCGGTCTTCCGGCCAGCACCGCGCGGACCGTCGCCTCGGCGTTGACCAGCGCCGCGGCGAAGAGCGCCTCGGCACTGCCGGCCGCGACAATGCCCCGGGTGCCGGCGCTGGTGGACTGGATCAAGGTCTTGCCGCGGACATCGGCTTGGGAAAGCTCGTGTGGCGAGTTGCCGAAGTCGAAGCCGGGCACTTTGATGCCGGCGACCTCGCCCAGACACAAAGCGCCCGGGTGCGCGCAGCGCAGCGTGAATGCCGCCGCAGGGGTATCGACCAGCCATAGGCGTGCGACCCCGCGCTGCAGGGCCACGGCGGCTGTCGTAAAGGCCCGGTAGACGTCGATGATGACGACCGTGCCGGCTGCCCGGCGCGCGCCCTCGAGCAGGCTGAGCAGCCGAATGTCCATTTTCTAATATCCTCTTTCGAAATCAACGCGATACAGGAGCGGCTCGCCCTTGGAGAAGCGGCGATAGTTGTCTGCAAACACCTTCACGATATCGGCCGGAAAACTGAACGCCGAGTTGTGGGGAGTGATCAGAACATTGGGAAGGGACCAGAGCGGACTCTCCGCCGGCAGCGGTTCCTGTTCGAAGACATCCAGGACCGCTCCGCCGATTACACCCTGCTGCAGCGCCCGAATCAACGCTTTCTCGACCACGGCGTCCCCCCGGCCGATGTTGATCAGCACCGCGGTCGGCTTCATGGTCCGGAATGCGGTTTCGTCGAACAGGCCGACCGTGGCCGGCGTGCTGGGGAGAATGTTCACGATGAAATCCGGCTGCGACAGGAATCGGACGAATTCGGGGCCGCTAAACACCTGTTCGGCCTCCGGAACCGGTCGTGCCGTGCGCCTGTAGCCCCATACGCGCAGGCCGAAGTGTCCCGCAGTCCGTGCGAGGTGTCGGCCGATCGAACCGAGCCCGCAGATGCCGATCAGCCGGCCGCGGAGGCCCTTGTAGGGCAGGTGCCGCCACGACCGGTCGAGTTGATTGCGATACGCGGTAAAGAAATGGCGCTCCAGGGCCAGGATGTATCCGATGACATATTCGCTCATGAAGGGTCCGAAGATGCCCTTTACGCCGGTCAAGATGTAATCGGACCTGGCGCCGGGGCGCAGGAGCTCTTCGACGCCCGCATACGTCGACTGGACCCATGTCAGTTTTTTTGCGCGCATCACTACCCGGGCGATGGGGGCGGGTTCGCCCAGCACGATGGTGCACCGGCCCAGGTACGGGGCCGCTTCGTCGGCGCTCCTGCAGGCGATGACCTCGAGGTCGGGAAACCGCAGCCGGTCGATCAGATCGGCATAGACCGCCGCGCTGCGGGAAAGGATCAAGAGTCTGTTATCCATTTTCATGGCATCGCCTTTCCTTGCTCCGTTCAACCGGCGCTATCCGAACCTTTCGAACCGCCGGGGGCATTCGACAATCGCCAGTTACGCCGCTCCGCCTGTTTGAAAGCGAGAGGGCTCTGCAGGCGCTCAGGCGAAGCGGGTCAGCACGGCGCCTCCGACGACCATGACGGCCCCGGTCAGCCGCCACAGGGTGATGGATTGGACCGGGTAGCCGAGCAGACCGAAATGATCCAGGAGCAGCGAGGCCAGCATCTGACCGGCGACGATAAACGCCAGCATCGGGGCCGCTCCCAACCGGGGGGCCAGAATCACCGTGGTGGTTACGAAAAAGGCGCCCAGGCAGCCGCCGCTCCATATCCACCAGGGATAAGCCGACAGACCGGTGAGAGCCGGTAAAGGGACCCGCCGCGCCAGGGCGTAGAGGATCAACGCCAAGGTTCCGACGGCAAAGGATATGCCGGCCGCCAGCACCGGCGATCGGGTCCAGAGGTTCAGGTGGGCGTTGATTCCGGCCTGGGTGGGCAGGCACGCACCCGCTGCCAGGGCGAGGACCAGGAAGAAAAGAATCGCTGGCATGACAACTCCTCGATGGTGTAATGATGTCGAAACAGCAAGCATTTCTGGATGAACAGCCGGTTTGATGCGTGGCTCGGCGCCAATCAGGATCCCCTCGGCCGCGTCTTCGGACGGGGCCTTTGAAAGAGAGGGACATTTACCGTAATGCGGGGTCTTGCCATATCCCCGACGGCACTCTTTCCCGAAGGCTGAAAAAGTCGATAAAGAATGTCGCCGGTCATGTCAATCAATTATTGGCGCCAGGAAGTCGCCCTTTAGGCAACCGAACCCGCATGCAATCCATAAGAACTCGATATGTTTATCTTTCGTTCTTGACAGCCGGGGAACTCCTCCGTTATTGATGAAAATCCGGGCGGATCCGATTCACGCTTGACCGGTTGTCGGCTTCCGGCGGTGACCGTGGCCTTGTCCTCACGGTCGCTTCCGGTCGGCAGAGCGGGTGTTGCCCCCGGCGCCGATTCAGGGAAGATCACTGCGGAACTCTAAACGGACTGACACAGGCATCATGGAAGAACAGATTGACTTCAAGAATCATCAGGGTGAAAAGCTGGCGGCAACCCTGCATTTACCCAAGAAACCCACCGGTTGCGGGGTCGTATTGGGTCACTGCTTTACCTGCTCGCGGCACACGGGAATCCTGAGGCAAGTCGCCGGAGAATTAAGCCGCAAAGGGTTCTTCGCCCTGCGGTTCGACTTCTCCGGCAACGGCCAGAGCGAGGGCATTTTTGAGGAGTCGACTTACAGCAAACAAATCTCCGAGATGCAAACGGCAATAGGAATCGTCGCCGCCCGCGGAGCGCAATGGATCGGAGTGGCCGGCCACAGCATGGGCGGACTGGTCGCTTTTTTAACCGCGTCGCAAACGGACAGCGTCAAGGCCGTTTGCACGCTGGCGAGCCGCCTGACCGCTATCCGCGCGATCGACTTTTTCAGCCGCGGGCAGCGGGCCGCATTACACCGCAGCGGCGAGGTTTTTTTCAACAGCCGCGGACGTTCGCTGAAGCTGACGGAAAAATTTTTTGCCGATGCCGACCGGTTCGATCCCACCAGCCTGCTCAGAAGGTTCGACAGGCCACTGATGGTGGTTCATGGTGACATGGACGAGATCATCCCGGTGGAAGAGGCCTACAAGATGCGTGAGCTGAGCGGCGGCCGGGTGGATCTGGAGATCGTGCCTGCGGCGGATCACATGTTCAGCCGGGAGGAAGATCGTATCGACATCTCGCGCAGTGTCGCCGGTTGGTTCGAGGAACACAGTGAATACGAGCATACCGGAGGACGGATGTAATGGATGCGCTGGAAACCTTTAACGCGGGGTATATCGACGAACAGTACCGGCGCTGGAAAGCCGAACCCGGTTCGGTGTCGCGGGATTGGCAGGCCTTTTTCAAAGGCTTCGAGATCGCCGGCGACCGGGCGCCGACCCTGGCGGCAGCGCCGGACCGGGAACTGGTGATCAAACAGAGCCGCGTCGAGGCGCTCAAGTACCGTTACCGGGACCTCGGGCATTTATTGGCCTGCATGGATCCGCTGACGGCCTGTCCGACGGAGCACCCCTTGCTCAGCCTGGACGCTTTCGGCCTGTCTGCGGACGACCTGGGCCGGCAATTCTTCACGCGTCGTTTCGCCAGGGATGAAACCGCACCGCTCAAGGAGATCATCCAGCACTTAAGGGAAACCTACTGCCGGTCCATTGGTGTCGAGTACATGCACCTGCAGGACCCTCAGGAGCGGCGCTGGTTGCAGGAACGCATGGAACCGGCGCGCAACCGGCCGCAGTTGGAAGGCGCCGAAAAGGTACATATTCTCGAAAAACTGATCCAATCCGCGACCTTCGAACAGTTTTTGAACAAAAAATACGTGGGCGTCACGCGCTTTTCGCTCGAGGGCGGCGATGCCGTCATCCCGCTTCTCGACACGCTGGCCGAGCGTTTGGTCGACCACGGGAGCCGGGAAATCATCCTCGGCATGGCCCACCGGGGACGACTCAATGTTCAGGCTCACATCCTGAAAAAGCCCTACGCCGACATTTTTGCCGAGTTCGAGAGCTGCTACGACCCCGATGACCTGGTCGGGGCCGGCGATGTCAAGTACCACAACGGCTTGCTGGCCGACATCCTCACGGCCCGGGGCCGCGAGCTCAGGATATTTCTGGTCAACAATCCCAGCCACCTGGAGGCGGTCGACCCGGTGGTGGAGGGATTTACCCGTGCGCGCCAGGACATGGTGGACGACGGCGATCGCAACCGGGTCCTGCCGCTGCTGATTCACGGTGACGCCGCCTTTGCCGGCCAGGGCGTGGTCATGGAAACGCTCAACATGAGCCAGTTGGAAGGCTACCGCACCGGCGGAACCATCCACATCGTCATCAACAACCAGATCGGCTACACCACCCTGCCCGAAGACGCCCGCTCGACCCGCTATTCGACCGATGTGGCCAAGATGATCATGGCACCGGTTTTTCACGTTCACGGCGAAGACCCCGAGGCGGTGGTGCACGTCGCCAGGCTGGCGGCCGATTACCGCATGGCCTTCAAGAAGGACGTGGTGATCGACTTGGTCTGCTACCGGCGCTACGGCCATAACGAAGGCGACGAACCGTACTTCACCCAACCCCTGATGTATGCGCGGATCCGCCAACGGCCGCCGCTGCACGAGATTTACGCCGCGCGGCTGCTCGAAGAGAAGCTGGTCACGAAGGAAAAAGTCGATGACCTCCAGGCTGCGGTGGAAGACCGGCTGGACAAGGATTATCAGGAGGTCCACGGCAGCTCCTGCCCGTTTCCCGTGAGCCGGTTCTACGGTGAATGGGATCACTTCGGCGGCCGTTACAGTCATGCGGCCGTCGAAACCGGGGTTGCAAAAGAGCACCTGATCGACCTCGCCCGCCAGCTCAACCGTTTTCCGAAAGACTTCAGTCTCTTTTCGAAATTGGAGCGGCTGCTGCAAAAACGGCTCGAGGCGATCGAAAACGGGGCCGGAATCGACTGGGCCGGCGCCGAAGCCCTGGCCTTCGCGGCGCTGCTGGTGGAAAAGATTCCGGTACGACTCAGCGGGCAGGACTGCGCGCGCGGCACTTTCAGCCAGCGCCACAGCGTGCTGGTGGACACCGAGACCGGCAGGACTTACACGCCCCTGAACCACTTGACCGATACTCAGGCGCCCTACCGGGTTTACAACAGCCTGCTGGCCGAAGTGAGCGTGATGGGGTTCGAATACGGCTATTCCATTGCGCAGCCCAACGCGTTGATTCTCTGGGAGGCCCAATTCGGCGACTTCGCCAACAACGCCCAGTCCGTGATCGATCTTTTCATTGCCAGCGGGGAGGCCAAGTGGCAGCGATCGAGCGGATTGGTGCTGCTGCTGCCGCACGGCATGGAGGGCTTGGGTCCGGAACATTCCAGTGCCCGGCTGGAGCGTTTTCTGCAGTTGTGCGCGGTCGACAACCTGCAGGTCTGCCATCCGACGACACCGGCCCAATACTTCCATCTGCTGCGCCGCCAGGTCAAGCGTCCGTTTCGCAAACCCTTGGTGGTCATGACGCCCAAGAGCCTTTTGCGGCACCCGCTGGCGGTATCGACCCTGTCGGATATGGCCGTCGGGTCGTTTCAGGAAGTGCTCGACGATGCGGCCGAGATTAGGAAGCCGAAGCGCGTGCTGCTGTGCAGCGGCAAGATCTACTATGCGCTCCTGCAGTGGCGGCAGAACGTCAAACGGGACGATGTGGTCATCGTGCGGTTGGAGCAGTTGTATCCGTTCCCGGGTGAGCCCCTGGAGACCATTGCCAGGCGATACCGGTCGGTCAGGGAATGGTATTGGGTTCAGGAGGAACCGGAGAATATGGGGGCCTGGCAGTTCGTGCGTTACCGGGCGGAAAAACTCCTGGGGAGGGCACTGGCGTATATCGGTCGTCCGGAAGCCGCCAGCCCGGCTACGGGTTTCCCGGTCATTTTCAAGCAGCAACAAGCGGCCATCATCGAGCAGGCCGTCGGCGCCGAGCAAAATGGACAGGTGAGTTAAGGGGTGCCCCAAGCCGAGGGCCGCCAGCGCGGACGCGAAGATGCAGCGCTGACCACGGATGGCATTCAGCTTTGAACGTCGGGTTTTATTTCAGGAGACGCTATGGTGGTTGAAATCAAAGTTCCCAGTGTGGGTGAGTCGGTGACCGAGGCGCTGCTGGCACAGTGGTTCAAGAAGGACGGCGACCAGGTCAAAAAAGGTGAGGCGCTGTTTGTCATCGAAACCGACAAGGTCAGCCTGGAGGTGGAGGCCGAGGCGGACGGCGTGTTGAAGATCAGCGTCAAAGAGGGCGAGACCGTTTCGGTCGGGACCGTGGTCGGTACCATAGAGGCCGCGGCAGCCGCAGCAAAGGACGCCCCGCCCGCAAGCACCGCCGAAAAAGAGCCCGCCGCGCCGGATAGGGCCGCATCCGCGGAACCCGAGAAAGCGGCGGCATCTGCGCCCAAGACGGTCGCTGCGGCCGCGGAAGACAAGGCCGAAAAACCGGCGCCGCAGCAAAAGCCGGTGTCGGCCGACATGATTCTTTCGCCCGCCGTGCGGCGGATTGTGGCGGACACGGGTGTCGATATCGGCGCAGTCACCGGTACCGGGCCCGCCGGGCGCGTCACCAAGGGGGACGTCATCCTTCACCTCGAGGCGCGCGAGGCAGCGGCAAAGAGTGCTCCGGCGGTCGAAAGCCGAACCGCCGCACCGGCTGCGGCGGAGGCAACCGCGCGCAAACCGATGACGCCTATCCGGCAGCGCATTGCCGCGCGGTTGCTCGAAGCCCGACAGAACACGGCCATGCTGACCACTTTCAACGACGTGGATATGAGCCGCGTGATGGAGATCCGTTCCGACTACAAGGACGCTTTTGAGAAAAAGTTCGGCGTTTCTTTAGGATTCATGTCCTTTTTCATCAAGGCCGCCGTCGAAGCGCTCAAGGAGTATCCGGAAATCAATGCCTTCATCGACGGCAAGGAAATCGTCTATCATCATTATTACCACATCGGGGTGGCGATCGGAACCGGTCGGGGTCTCGTGGTGCCGGTGATCCGCCATTGTGAAAAACTTTCCCTGGCCCAGATGGAACAGGCCATCGTGGACTACGTGGCAAAGATCAGGGAGAACCGGCTCGATTTGGCCGACCTGGAAGGTGGCACCTTCACGATCACCAACGGTGGGGTGTTCGGTTCCCTGCTGAGCACCCCGATCCTGAACACGCCGCAGAGCGCCATTCTTGGCATGCACCGCATCGAAAAACGGCCGGTGGTCCGCGATGATCAAATCGTCGTGCGGCCCATGATGTACCTGGCCCTCAGCTATGACCACCGCATCGTGGACGGCAGAGAGGCGGTGACCTATTTGCGGCGCATAAAGGAATTTCTCGAAAACCCGGAACGGATGATAGTGGAGATTTAACCATGGCCAAGGCAGAAGCGTTCGATCTTGTGATCATCGGCGGCGGGCCCGGAGGCTACGTAGCGGCGGTGCGGGCGGCCCAGCTCGGTATGCGGGTCGCCTGCGTGGAAAAAGAACCGCGGTTAGGCGGGGTGTGCCTGCGGGTGGGCTGCATCCCGAGCAAGGCGCTGCTCGACTCCAGCGAATACTACCACCTCGCCAAGTCGCGGCTGGCCGAGCACGGCATCGAAATCGGCAAACTGACCCTCGACCTGCCGGCCATGCTGGCCCGCAAGGACAAGGTGGTGGAGGACCTGACCGATAATGTCCGCAAGCTCCTGGAGCGCCACAAGATCGAGATCGTTCACGGCACCGGCCGCCTGGCGGGTCCGGGCCGGGTAGCGGTGCAGGGCGACGCGGAAAAAGATTCCCGCCGGATGCTGGAGGCCAAGTCGATCCTGCTTGCGACGGGCAGTGAACCGGTGGCGCTTCCGGGTCTCGCCTTCGACGGTAAGAACATCATCAGTTCCAGCGAGGCCCTGCAACTGCAAACCGTGCCGGGCCGGCTCGGTATCGTCGGGGGCGGCTACATCGGACTGGAGCTGGGATCGGTCTGGCGGCGCCTGGGGGCCGAGGTGACGGTCATCGAAATGCTGCCGCAAATCGCCGCCACCCTGGACGGCCAGGTGGGACGCACCCTGCACCGCAGTCTCAAGAAGCAGGGCTTCGACTTCCGCCTGAAGACCAAGGTCACCGGCGCGAAAGCCGGTACCCGCAAAGTGACCGTAACGCTTGCGTCCGACGGTAAGGAAGAAACCCTTGAATTCGACAAGCTTCTGGTGGCCGTGGGGCGGCGGCCCTTGACCCGCGGATTGGGACTGGAGGAGGCCGGCATCGAAACGGACGGCCGGACCGGAACGGTGACCGTGAACGAAAAATACCAGACCAACCTGCCGGGCATTTACGCCATCGGCGATCTGGTTGCCGGACCCATGCTGGCGCACAAGGCATCGGCCGAAGGCGTCGCTGCGGTGGAAGGTATTGCCGGCCGGCCCGCGGAGGTCAATTACGACGCGATTCCCGCCATCGTCTACACCGCTCCCGAGGTGGCCGGCGTCGGCATGACCGAAGAGCAGGTCAAGCAGCGCGGCGTCCCCTACCGCGTCGGCACGTATCCTTTTAGCGGTGCCGGGCGGGCGCGCTGTCTGGGTGAAACCGACGGCTTCGCCAAGGTGATCGCGCACGGAAAATCGGATCGGCTTCTGGGCGTTCACATCATCGGTGCGCGGGCCGCGGAGATGATCGCCGAGTGCGCGCTGGCGCTGGAATTCGGTGCTTCTGCGGAAGACATTGCCCGCACGGTGCACGCCCACCCGACGTTCTCCGAGGCGCTGATGGAGGCGGCGGCCGCGTCCGGCCGCTGACCGCGGGTCGCCGGTCTCGATTTTTCAGCGGTCAGCTTCTCCGCATAACCTTCGCGCGGCCGCCTTTGGCGCGGACGGTCAAGCGTCGACCACCTCGGCCTTGTTGATCACCACCGGTTCCAGGGGTACGTCGGCGTGCATCCCCTTGCTGCCGGTTGCCACCGCCTTGATCTTGTTGACCACGCCCTGCCCCTTGGCCACTTTGCCGAAGACTGCATACCCCCAGCCTTGGGGGCTCTTGGCGGTGTGGTTGAGGAAGTCGTTGTTCTTGACGTTGATGAAAAACTGGGCCGTGGCGCTGTGCGGATCGGGGGTGCGGGCCATGGCCACCGCGTAAGCCACGTTTTTGAGTCCTTTGTCGGCTTCGTTTTCGATGGGTGCGCGGGTCGATTTTTCCTTCATGTCGGCGGTCATCCCGCCGCCCTGGATCATGAAACCGTCAATGACCCTGTGGAAGATGGTGCCGTCGTAGTGACCCGCCTTCACGTAGTCCAGAAAGTTGGCGACGGTGTTGGGAGCATTTTCATGATCGAGGTCTAAAAAAATATCGCCCATGCTGGTCTCGAGTTTTACCATGCTGCGTTTTCCTTTCAGTTTTGGTTTCCGCCTCTAACGGATTGAAGGATATCCGGCCCGGAGGCCGTTTTTTGAAAAAACGATCTGCCAGAGCTGATTCCGTCTGGCCCGGAAACTGCCGGCGCATGAAAGCAGGTAATACGTCCACATGCGAAAGAACCGCTGGTCATAGGCTTCCCGGATGCGGGGCCAGTTTGCGGTGAAGTTGCGGTGCCATGCCATCAGCGTGCGATCGTAGTGGGGACCGAGACTGTGCCAGTCTTCCAAAACGAACAGCCCTTCGGCGGCGGCCGTGATCTGCCGGGCCGAGGGCAGCATCGAATTCGGAAAAATATACTTCTCGATCCAGGGGTCCACCGAGCGGACCGACGAGTTGCCGGCGATGGTGTGCAACAAAAAAAGACCCTCTTTTTCCAGGCAACGATGGACCACCTGCAGGTAGGTCCGGTAGTTGGTCACCCCCACGTGTTCGAACATGCCGATTGAAACGATGCGGTCGAAGGTTCCCCGAAGATCACGGTAATCCTGCAGCTCGATTTTCACGGGCAGACCTTGGCTGAGCCGCCGGGCCAGATCGACCTGCGCGCGCGAGACCGTGATGCCCGTCACTTCTGCGCCGTATGTCTCGGCCGCATAGATCGCAAAACCGCCCCAACCGCATCCGATGTCCAGCACCCGCATGCCGGGCTTGAGGTCCAGCTTTCGGCACGTCAGCTCCAGCTTGGCTTCCTGTGCTTCGTCGAGTGTGTCGGCCGCCTGCCAATAGGCACAGGAGTAGTTCAAGCGCTTGTCCAACATGACCGTAAAAAGGTCGTTGCCGGTATCGTAGTGCCGTTCGCCGATTTCGAAAGCCTTGGCGCGGTCCTGCGGATTGGTCAGGCGGGCCTTGAATGCCGCCCAGAGAACGGCTTTCGATTGGCGCACTTTTTTGTCGAGCCTGGCGCCCATGATCCGGTCGAAGAACTGATCCAGGGCCTCGCAGTCCCACCATTCGACCAGGTAGCTATCGCCCAGAGCCAGGGATCCGCCGGCGAGGAGCCGCGGATATGTCGCGGGGTTATGGACCTGGATGTCGAACGGCCGATCCCCGTTGATCCGCACGCCGGCAAGCTCCAGAAGATCCTGCACCAGCCGCTTTTCCGTAGCGTTTTTCAAGTCGCCGTCTCCGTTTTCAATTGAAAGCGAAGATCCGGGCCGCCATTTCGGATTAGCCCCCAAAGGGTTCGCCTGCCAGTCTATACTCTGGGCCGAACTTGTCAACCGGTAATAACTGCAAAAAGGCCGCCCGACCGGTCAATCGGTTCGCTGCCGCGAGGGGCGAAGGGGCCGTGACCCGAAATGGCGACACGGGCTCGGTCGGCGTCCGCTGCCGTCAGCTTTTGTCGCTGTTCGGCTGCCGGGGCGGACCGTCGTCTGCCCACGCTTGGATGGCCTTGAGGAACCGGTTTCCGAACTGGGCGGCCTTTCTTTCACCAACCCCTGTCACCTGCAGCAGGTCCTGCCGCGATCGCGGGCGGCGGGCGGCCATTTGACTGAGCGTTTTGTCGTGAAAAATCAGATAAGCCGGAAGATTCATTTCTTCGGCGATCTCCAAGCGCACCCGTCGCAAATGGTCAAAGAGGCTCAAAGAGGCGTCATCCAAGGACACCGCAACCGGATGGGGCGCGCCGCGGTCGCTTCCGGGGGTTTTGACGGATTCCGAGTCCTTGCGGAAGCGGATCGTCTGTGCGCCCTTGAGAAGCGGCCAGCTTTTCTCGGTCAATTGAAAGCCGCCTTTTCCGGCCGGATCCGCCGTCAAATAACCTGCCGCCATCAGCTGGCGAAAGACGGACCGCCACTGTCTGCCCGACAGGTCCTTGCCGACACCGAAGGTCTTGATGCGGTCGTGCCCGAAACGCTTGATGCGGTCGTTGGGGTTTCCGAGCAGAACCTCGGTGAGGTATTCGGCACCGAAGCGCTGGCCGGTTCGATAAACACCGGAAAGTGCCTTCTGGGCCGCTAGCGTACCGTCCCAGGACGCCGCGCCTTCCAGGCACGTTCCACAATTTCCGCAGGGGCCGGCCCGTGATTCACCGAAATAGCCCAAGAGCACCTGACGGCGGCATGCGGTGGTTTCGCAGTATCCCAGCAGGGCCTCGAGTTTGCGTTGTTGGACCCGTTTGAACCGCTCTTCGCCTTCCGACCGGTTGAGCAGCTGGCGCGCCGCGACCACATCGGACAACGAATAGAGCATACAGGCTTCCGCCGGTTCGCCGTCTCGTCCCGCCCGCCCGGTTTCCTGGTAGTAGGCCTCCATGCTCATGGGAACATCGAAGTGGACCACGAATCTCACATCCGGCCGATCGATACCCAGGCCGAAGGCGATGGTGGCCACGACCACCAGCGCTTCTTCCCGGGTAAAGCGCTGCTGCCGGTGATTCCGCTCTTCGGAAGAAAGCCCGGCATGGTAGGCGACGGCATTGACGTTCCTCTCCGCAAGCCACGCCGCGATGTCATCCACCCGCTTGCGGGTACGGCAGTAAACGATGCCGGTCGCGCGCGGATGCCTCCGGGCAATGAAATCCTGCAGCTGACGTTTGCCGTTTTCCTTCAGCCGAACCCGGTAGCAGATGTTCGGTCGGTCAAAACTCGATACGAACACGGCTGCCCGGCTCAAGTCCAACTTGTCGAGGATCTCGCCGCGGGTTGCCGGATCGGCCGTCGCCGTCAAGGCCATGCGGGGAACATTCGGGAATCGGTGGGTCACGGATGCGATTTTAAGGTACTCGGGCCTGAAATCGTGCCCCCACTGCGAGACGCAGTGGGCCTCGTCGATGGCAAACAAGGCAACCGGAAACCGGGTCAGGAAACGCTGGAACGCTTCGGAGAGCAACCGTTCCGGGGCCACGTAAAGCAGGTCGGTTGCGCCTGCCAAAACGCGATCTTCGACGCGCCGGACGGCATCGGGAGGCAGGCTCGAATTCAGATAATCGGCACGGATGCCGTTCTGGCGCAGGCCGGCGACCTGATTCTGCATGAGAGCGATCAACGGCGAAACAACGAGCCCCACTCCCGGGCGGATAAGTGCGGGGACCTGAAAACAAATCGATTTACCGCTGCCGGTCGGCATCAGAACGAAAACGTCCCGACCGGCCAGAGCCTCTTCGATAACCTCGAGTTGATGGTGTCGGAAGGCGTCGTACCCAAAAAACTTCTGCAGAATGTGATGCGGCGTCATCGTTTCCCCAAAGTTTTCAACGTTTCTTGTTGCTCCGATTCGAGGGCGTCGGTCATGGGCGGGCAGGTCGGCTCGCCATCCGCAACTATGCAGGCCCACGCTTTCGCGGTGTTGTTTTTCGCCCGATTGTTCGCGAAGGTTTTTCAACGGGCGGGAGGATATCGTCCGGCGCGGCTTGCAAGATGCGCCGGTTTACAATCTGAGGGTGCGCCAAATGGTCCGCGCTGCGGCCATCAGCACGTTTGCGGAATCGGAGTCTGTTGGGCACCCCGGCCTGTCGCCACTGTGCGTGGGTGGGCAGGGACAGAAAAAACGCGGGCATGTATATGGAAAAACCGTACAGCACAGGTTTTGTGCGCGCGGCATAAAAATTCGCGCCTGCCGACGGGCTTCCCTCTTAAACGGCGGGCCGTTTTGGGTCGGCGAAAAAGACGGATCGTTATTTTTCCTTCTTCTTCTCCTGCTTTTCCTTCCTCTTTTCCTTTATCGTCTTGCTGGGCTTCTTTTTAGTGTCTTTCTTGGTATCCCGTGATTTGGTCATCTTCTCCTCCCTGAACAGATCGTATCATCGTCGGGGTAAGAGATATCACAGGCGCTTCGCAGCGGTCAACCGCAAAATAGGGCGGCGGCACCGGAGGGTTCGGGCCGTTTCACGGACAGCGCCCCGATGGACCGGTTCGGCACCCGGCGGTCTATTCGGCTTCCGGCGTGCGGGCAGGGGAATCACCCTGCGGGACAAATTCGGCGATACGGCGGGCATAGCGATACCCTCGGCAGGATAACCGCTGCACCCCTACCTGAGGGATACGTCAGTTATCCATATTATTTTTTTGCGCTTGAAGTCTATCTGGTAGTCGAAGTCCCGCAAAAAATTCATGCCGAGCAACCCTTGACGGTCCGTTGTCGGTCCCTTGTACGCGATGATGCCGGCAACGACATTTTCTTTCACCATCGGTCCGACCATGACGTAGCTCAATTGAACCGAGTTGGAATCGATGCGCTGTCCTTCGACGGAAAAAAGCACGGAAGGGTTCATTTCCCGAATGCCCAAATTGTCGGCGAGATCTTGGTGCAATACCGTAATCGAAGCGCCGGTGTCCAAAAGAAGCAGGGCCGTCGTTTCCGCGGACTGGTAGCCGAGGGTGACTGGAAGCAAGATCTGATTGTTACGAATGATGAGGTCGGTTTCGCCCCTAACGGCGCGTTTGCCGTGCAGCCCGTCGTTTTCTTCGATTTGCTTTGCGATGCTTTCTCTCGCGTCTAAATCGGTGTAAAACTTTTTCCGGTTTTCGATCAATACATAACTGCCATTATGATCGAGACCGATTTTGAAGGCGCCTTTTTCGCCTATTTTGAATTTTTCCGTATCGGCCTTATCGATGTACCAGCTGCCGTAGTTCTCGGTCTGCAAGAAGACGCCCACCGCATCCCTGCCGATAAAATAATGCCAATCGGCATAAAGGACGGGTACCCACCACCAGCCGAAGAGTATAAAAGCCGCAAGCCTGCACATGTTAACTTCTGCCGCCATAGGGTTTTGTGATGCCCGCTTGTCCATTTGTTTCCAAAACCAATTACATCCGCAATAACCGCAGACCGAGTACTTGGATCAACTGAACGGGCTTGTCGCGCACGGTGCGTGGATGCAAAATGACGTCTTGGCTGCCGCTGACGCAGTGCTGCCCATGCAAAAACCGTGGTAAATTTGCTTTTTTCATAATTATAAGCACTTAACGCCAGGCCAACATTGAAGGACACTGGATTTGTCAAGTTGCTTACCTAAGATATAGGAAAATCACACCACAGAAAATCCGTCGGTTCGATCCGGGTCGGTCATTTTTACTCGCCTGAGAAAATTACTTCCGAAGATAACCCCGGCCTGCCCATTTTCATATGGCTTAAATTCCACAGCGGTGTGTCAGCCGCCCGATTCAACACCTTCTCGGCAAGTAGCATGGTTATTGCAGTGTGCCGATCACGCCTGTTGACGGGCTGAAGGTGTAAAGGGTTTTTTCACTCCGGTCGAGGAAATATTTGCGCATGGTTAAGAAGGGAACAGCCATATTGTGTCTTGCCGCGCTTTTAACCGGCTCGGCTACCATGATCATTTTACTTGCCCACGCGGCCCAACGCCTTTCAGCGAACTACGCCGCCGACCTAAAAAGAATATCATACTGTTTTGTCGTTCAAAATACTTCCAACCAGCTTGTCAACCAGGCCGAACTCCGGTTGTACGTGCCAGTCGCGGAAACACCGACCCAACGCGTGATAACCGTATTTTCTTCTCATCCCTACGGTGTGGAACGAGATGAGCACGGTAATCGGATTTTTCATTACACCTTCGATAATTTGCCGCCCTACGCGTCCAGAGTCGTCAGCATAACCGCCGAGTTGCTGATGCGCGAGCGGCCGCTGCCAAGCACAACCACTGGCAACGCGGTTTATCTCCTTGAGGAGCCGTTGATCGAAGTCGACGACCCTCAGATCCGTCATCTCGCACAGTCTCTGAAGGCGGGCAGTTCCCGGGCGACTGCAGAGAAGATATTTCGCTGGATGAGCGCCAACATCCGTTATGCCGGCTATGTCAAAAACAACCGCGGCGCCCGACAGGCCTTGCAGACGCAACAGGGCGACTGCACGGAAATGATGGCGCTCTTTGTTGCTCTGTGCCGCGCGGCAGGGGTGCCGGCGCGTGGTATTGCCGGTTACCATTGCCCGAACAGCACCGTGCTCGATCCGGCGCAGTACCACAATTGGGCCGAATTTTACGCCGAGGGCCGCTGGCGGCTCTGCGATCCTCAAAGAAGGGTCTTCATGCAGCAGGCGACCGACTACATTGCCCTCAGGGTCATCCACCGGTCACCCGCGGGACAGCCTTTCGACTTCGATCGCTTTAAGGTGGTGGGTGAAGGGGTGACGGCCCGCATGCATTCCTGAAGCAAACACTTTGCCGACTTTAAGACTACGGAGGAAAACGATGAGGAAGAGTGTCTTCGGGAAGAAGTCCCGCAGGTTTCCGGTATCATGCAGTGCGGTCATGGCAGCTATGCTCAGCCTGTTGCTATCGGCCCGACCGGCTGCGGCGTCCGGTGAAACGGCATGCGCAAGCGTCAAGATCGAGATCAAGCAGGAACTGACCTTGGAGCGCCAGGCCTTTAATGCTCACATGCGCATCAACAACGGGCTAGCCCATATTTCGCTCGAAGACATCGACATCGAGGTGTCGTTCACCGATGAGGAGGGCGCCCCGGTGCCGGCCAGCGCCGATCCGGACAGTACCGAAGCCCTTTTTTTCATCCGCCTGGATTCGATGGAAAACATCGACAATGTGTCGGGCTCCGGCCGCCTCGGTCCCGCCGCCTCGGCCGTGATCAATTGGCTGATCATCCCGGCCCCCGGCGCCTCCAATGGCCGGCAGCAAGGCAAACTCTACTATGTCGGCGCCAAGCTCACCTACACCAATGGCGGAACGGAAAACGTCACCGAGGTGACCCCGGATTATATCTTCGTTAAGCCGCTGCCGGAGCTGACGCTCGACTACTTTCTGCCCCGCGAAGTGTACGGCGACGATGCCTTCACTCCGCAAATCGAGCCACCGGTGCCGTTTTCTTTGGGCGTGCGGGTCAAGAACACCGGCAGCGGTACGGCCAAAAACCTCAGCATCGACGCGGCCCAGCCGAAGATCGTCGACAACACACAAGGGCTTTTGATCGGCTTTGCCATCGATGGCAGCGAAATCAACGGCGGGCCTGCATCCGCCAGCTTGCTGGCGGACTTCGGCAACATCGCACCGGCTACGGCGGCGACGGCCCGCTGGATCATGACCTGCACCCTCTCGGGTCAGTTCATCTCTTTCGATGCGCGGGTGTCGCATTCAGACGAATTGGGCGGGAAGTTGACATCCCTGATCCAGTCGGCAAACACCCGGACCCACACCCTGGTGCGGGACGTGCTGGTTGATCTGCCCGGTCGCGATAGCGTGCGGGATTTTCTGGCCAGAGACGGCGACGTCTACCGGCTCTACGAAACAGACAGCACCGACGCGGAGGTCTTGGACCAGTCGGGCGTCGGTACCCTCGCGTTTGCCGGCCAGGACGGCTTGAGACGGCGCTATACGCTGACCGTACCGATGACCGCAGGGTTCAATTTCATCAAACTGCCGGATCCCGGCGGCGGGTTGAAGGTCATCGGCGCGGCAGTGCGCAGCGACGGCAAGACGATCAAGAGGGAGAACATCTGGCTCTCCAAATCCCGCAACGGTCAGGGCTGGGACCACTTCATCAATCTCTTCGATACCGGCACCACCGGCGTCTACAGCCTCACGCTGGAGGATTCGTCGGTTCTGCCCCAAGCGCCGGTGATCGAACCCATACCCAATCGCATCGGCATCGAGAACCAGGGTCTTGTTTTCACCGTCAGGGCCAGCGATCCCAATGGCACCGTCCCGTTCCTTGCGGCCGCACCGTTGCCGGCCGGCGCCGCTCTCAATGACCAGGGCGACGGCAGCGTTGATTTCAACTGGACGCCCTTCGTGGGGCAGGCCGGCCGCTACGAAATCACCTTTACCGCTTCAGACGGGGTCCTTTCGGCTACCCGGCGAGCCGTGCTCACGATCAACTCCATCGACGACAGCGACGGCGACGGCATGTTGGATGTGTGGGAGCTGGAGAAGTTCGGCAGCCTGGCGCGCGACGGCCTCGGCGACTATGACGGGGACGGTATTTTCGATCGCGAAGAGTTTTTGCTCGGCTCCGACCCGGCTTCGGCTGATCACGCACCCACAGCGCCGGTCATCCGGGAACCGGCCGACGGGTCAGTGGTGACGTCACTGCAACCGCAACTGGTGGTCTTCAACAGCAGCGACGCGGACGGGGACAGCCTGGCCTACCAGTTCGAGCTTTACACCGACTCGGGCTGCAGCGCGCTTTTGGCGAACGAGGCGGGCCTGCCGCAGGGGGCCGAAACAACGCACTGGACGGTGCCGGTGGAACTGGTCGAAAATCGCCGCCATTACTGGCGCGTGCGCGCCACCGACGGGTACAGCATGAGCCTGTGGACTTACGGCACGTTTGTGGTCAACAGCGTCAACGAGCCGCCCGGGACTTTTTTTATCAGCCGTCCGCGCGATGGCGCCTTGGTCGACACGGTGCGCCCGCTATTGGAGGTGACCAACAGCCGCGATCCGGACCCGGACGTTCTGTCCTATGAGTTCGCGGTTTACGCGGACAGCCACCTGACAATGCCGGTGGCCTCGGCGGCCGGCATTCCGGCCGGTGCGGCAGGCACCACCGCCTGGCGTCCGGAAACCGATCTTGTCGACAATGCGACTTACTACTGGCGGGTGACGGCTTTCGATGAGGCCGGTATTTGGTCCGAAACCGCTGTGGGCGCTTTTACGGTTGACATTTTTCACCAGGCGCCTCCGGCTCCCGCGATCGTCGCGCCCCTGGCGGGAGTCGACATCGTTGCGCTGAATTCCAAACTGGCGGTCGCCAATGTGAGTCACAGCGCGGCCGTAGCGTATTTCTTTGAACTGGACGTCGTGGAAACCTTCGACAGTTCTTCGAAGCTGGCCTCGGACGCGTTGGCTGCCGGGGCGGAAGGTACCACCGTCTGGGCGCTTGCGGGTCTCACCGACGATACGCGGTATTTCTGGCGGGTCAGGGTCAACGACGGTGCGGCCGACAGCGCCTGGACCACGGGTGACTTTTTTGTCAGCACGGCCAATGATAAACCCAACGCCGTTACAGTCCACAACCCCGGCGACAGGGCCTGGGTGAGCGATCCGAAGCCCGAACTCGCCGTCAACCCGGCCATCGACCCGGAAGGCGACAGCCTCACCTATCGGTTCGAGGTATACAGTGACGAGGCCTGGGTCAATTCGGTCTGCCAGGGAGTTTGCGCGGTCGGTCGCTGGAGAGTCCCGGTCGCGTTGAGCGACTACACGCATTACTTCTGGCGTGCGCGGGCCGAAGACGAACACGGCGCCTGCGGCGACTGGACGATGGCCACCCCGTTCTTCGTTCATTTCACCGGCCCCAGCGAGGCACCCCGGATCAGCTTCCTGGCGCCGGTCGAACCGGTCGCAGCCTACGCCGGCAGCTTGCTGATTCAATGGGAGGACAGTGATCCGGACAGCGGCGCGCGGATCGCCCTTTACTACGACAACGACGCCGTGGGGGCGGACGGCACTCTGATTGTGGGGAACCTGGCAGAAGACCCGGACGGCGAGGCCGATAGCTACGGCTGGAACATCACCGCTCTTGAGGGTAAATTCTACCTGTACGCAACCATCACCGACGAGCAGAGCAGCACGACGGTGTACGGTCCGGTGCCGGTGATCATCGACCGCACACCGCCGCGGGTCACGTTCGCCCCCCCGGGGGGCAGTTATTCCGCTACCCGGAGCGTGACCGTATCGGCCGACGAGACCGCCGAGATTTACTGCTCTCTCGACGGCAGCGAGCCGACCACGGCCGCGGCGCCCTGCAGCACCCCGATCGACATAGCGCAGAGCACCACTTTGAAATGCCTGGCCGTGGATGTCGTCGGCAACATCGGACCGGTTCTATCCGAGACCTATGTCATCGGGGCCGGCAGCCTGGCGATCAGTGTAGAGACCGACAAGGGCCGGGTGCTCCCCGGTGTCAAGGTTTACGTCTTTACCGCGGGCGGATCATATACCGGGAAATCCGCTGCCACCGATGCCGCCGGTATGGCGGTCTTCAATCCGGACGGTTTTACTGCCGGTGACTATAAAGTCAGGGCAGACTATCTGGGCAGTCGGTTTTGGTCGGCGCCATTTTCGCTGCCAAAAGACGTGCAGGCGCGCGTCGTGATTGAGGAGGAAACCGTCGAGGTGACGGTGAACTTCGCCGGTGGTCCGGCCGAGGGCGTCAAGGTCTACCTCTTTGCGGCCAGCGGGAGTTACCTGGGAACTTTTCAAGTGACCGATCAAAATGGCAAGGTCTCATTTTTTCTACCTACCGGATTCACCTATTCCTTCCGGGCCGATGTATTCGGCAGTCAGTATTGGAGCCTGGCGAACATCATCGCCGGCGGCGGCGTGAATCAGCTGGACCTAGACGCCGGCGGCGGCCGCTATCGGATCGGCTTACGCGAAAATGAGGAAACCCCAATGCCGGGGGTCAAACTCTACTTGTTCAACCAAGCCGGCAGCTACCTTGGTCGGTATCGCACCACTCTCTTCGACGGCACGGCCGAGTTCGAGGTTCCGGCCGGCACTTACAAGGTGCGGGCCGATTACCTTGGGTACCAGTTCTGGAGTGAGGTGACAGCGGTCACCACCGACACGGTCGTCGTCTTCGAGATCCCCCACCGCGACGTGGCTGTCACCGTCAGCGGTATCTACCAGGGCGCGGTCGAACCGCTTGCGGGGACCAGGGTTTACCTGTTCACCGAGGCCGGCGCCTATCAAGGTCTTTACAGGACTGCCGACAGCAGCGGAAAAGTCACTTATCGCCTGCCTCAGAAGCCTTACAAGGTGCGCGCCGACTATCTCGGTCGCCAGTTCTGGAGCGATACGTTCACCGGGGACGACCCGGTTCTGTTTACCGAGCCGGTGGTCCCAATAAACATGGCCGATACCGATATTACCGTCACCGGCGGCGGCGCAACGCTATCCGGCGTGGCGGTTTACGCGTACACCACCACCGGCGCCTACCTTGGTCTCAAACAGACCACGGACGGTCAGGGCAAGGTAAATTGGCGCCTCCCTGAGGGCGACTATAATTTCCGCGCCGATCATCAGGGCAGTCAGTACTGGAGTGGCGCTCAGCAACTGGTCGGCCACCAGGTCAACTCCGTCGACATTTCGACCGGCGGGGGCAGCTTCCTGGTCACGGTGTCCCGCGGTGGCGGCGCGCCGCTGAGCGGAGTGAAATGTTACGTTTTCAGCGGCCAGGGGACCTACCTCGGTCTTTACGGGTCAACCGATGCCGAAGGCCGGGTCACCTTCACTTTGGCCGATGGCACATACCGGTTTCGGATCGACTATCTGGATGAACAGCTCTGGAGTGCGGCGGCAACGGTACCCGACAGGCTTTCAATCGAAATCGACATCCCGCACGAGACGGTCGCGGCGGCGCTGAAAACCGGCTATGCGCCGCCTGCCGGCGTGCGCGTCCACCTGTTTACCGGAAGCGGGACCTACCTCGGCAATTACCGGCAGTCCGATGCCGCCGGGTTGGCCGTCTTTGAGCTGCCGGTGGGCCGTCAGTACAAGTTTCGGGCCGATATCCTCGACAGTTTTTACTGGAGCGCTCCTGTGGAAATTACCAGCGGGGCGACCAACACGGTCTCGATTCCGGTCGGGGGCGGCCGTCTGCGGACCGTGGTGCAGGGAGACGATGCTTTGCCCCTGTCCCGGCTGCCGGTCTATCTTTACAGCACCGACGACCGCTATTTGGGTTTGAAATCTTTGACCGACGCGGCCGGCAGCGCTTTTTTCGACGTGCCTGGCGGCAGGTACCGACTGCGGACCGATTACTTGGGCTATCAGTTCTGGCAGGAAGATATTGCCGTAGAATCCGGTACCGAGAGCGCTCTGACCATCGACCACAATCCGGTCGAGATCACGGCCGCGGGTCTCTTCCAGGATACCGCCCAGGGTCTCGCAGGCCAGAAGATCCACCTGTACAGCCCCACCGACAGCTATCTGGGGGTCAGCCTGACCACTGATGCCGACGGCAAAGCCGTCTTCGACCTGCCGCAGAAGGACTTCAAGGTGCGGTTGGACCACCTCGGCGGCCGTTATTTCTCCAGTCTCTTCAATTGGCGCAACGTGAGTGTTGCGGTCCCCATGGCCGCTGCCGCCATCACCGTCACCGGCGGCGGTTTCCCGCAGGAAGGCCGGATGGTCTACGTTTACTCCGCAACCGGGGCCTACCTGAACCTGAGCCAAGCCACCGATAACGACGGCAGGGTCGGCTTCCGCCTGCCTGACGGGTCATACAATTTCCGGGTGGACCACCAGAAAAGCCAATTCTGGAGCGGGCTGCAGGTTATCGAGACCGGCGGTGTCAACACCATTGTCATTTCAGTCGGCGGCGGTTCGTTCGTTTTCACGGTGGAAAAGAGTGCCGGTGTAGGGCTCGCCGGGGCCAAATGCTACGTCTTTAACACAAACGGGTCCTATCTCGGCCTATCCGGCGCCACAAACGATTCGGGCCAGGTATTCTTCGATCTGGCAGAGGCGAACTACTCGTTCCGGGTGGATCATCTGGGCTACACGTTCTGGAGCGATCAATACAACTCCGGCACTACCCGTGCGGGCACGCTCAATCTCAGCCAGCAGGATGTTACGATCACGGTTGAAGGTCTGTATGTGACCACCGCACCGCTGGCGGGATTGAAAGTCTACCTCTTTACCCCGGCCGGCAGTTACCTGGGTCAGCACGCCGTCACCGACGCCAACGGAAGAGTTCACTTCAGCTTGCCGAATCAGGACTACCGGGTGAGGGTCGATACCCTCGGAAATCAGTTCTGGTCGGACGTTTTCCAGCACAGCGGCATTACGCTGACGATCCCCCAGGGCCAAGCGGCCGTTCAGGTCCTGCGGGCCGGTGCGGCCGCAGCGGGCGCGCAAATTTATCTCTTCAACGACAGTGGCACCTACCTGGGCTGGGTGAAAACTGCGAATGCCGACGGCAGGGCCGCGTTCATATTGCCCAATCGCACCTTCAGGTTCCGTGTGAACGAGGGCGCAGACCATATCTGGAGCGATTTTGTTACCGTTCAGGCCGGAGCGAGGACCGAGGAAACGGTCCACCTCGATTAGCGCAAGAGCGCATTCGATACAACAAAGAACCAATCGGCCCCCTTTTTACGCTGGAAGGGTTGGGGAAGGGGAGTAAACGGAACCTTCTGATATGTCAAAGCCCAAACTGGCCCAATTCTTCATCATCGTGACGAGCGTCGCTCTGCTTGTCATACCATTGACTGGGGCGGCGGAGGAAACCGCAGCGTTTCGCGGGCAAAGGAAACCGGCACTCGAGAACGTATCGATCGCGCCGGATTATTCACTGGCGATCACAGCAGCCCGGCTTCTCGACAAAACCAGGCAGAACCGCGGAATGACCTTGGTGGACATCCGTAGTCCCGAAGAGTTCGAGCGACTCCGCATACCCGGCGCTCTCAACGTCCCCCTTCACGCCGTTAAGACCAAGGCTTATCTCAAGGCCCACCCCTTCGTGCTGGTGGGTGGCGGGATCGAGTGGCGGGACGCGGAGTCCGAATGCAAACGCCTCCGGCAAAAAGGTTTCAAACCATCGATTCTTTTCGGCGGTCTGGTGGCTTGGCATCGTCAAGGCGGGCCGCTCGAGGGGGACCGGCTGCTGGTGGCGACCTACACAGAAATCCCCGCGCCGCTTTTTTTTCATGAAAAGGTTTACGGAAGTATAGAAATCTTTGATGTCTCGCCCACGCCGTCGACCGAAGCCCAAAAGCTGATTCCCGCAACCGTTCACATGCCGACTATCGCCGGCCTCGTGAAGGTCGCCCAGCAACGCGATCCCGCATATCGCACCTTGGTATTGTTAACCGAAACCGGAGAACGCGATGAAAAGCTCGATGCCGCCCTGAATGCGGCAGGGATTACCAATGCATTTTATCTCAAGGGCGGCCTCGGCGGCTACCGGCAGTTTCTGGAAAACACGACCCTCTCCTGGAAATCGCGAGAAGAGCGCCTCGTTGTCTCGGGCGGGTGCGGCGCTTGCGGCGCGGTCAATCAACAGGAAGAGCCCCGCGCAGAGGGTAAGGGCCACTGAAGGCGACTTTGTGAATCAAGGGCGGTTCAAGACTTTGCTGTGGTACGAGATGCCAGGGGAGGGGAGTAACAAAAGAATTCTTTAATTCGATTTACTTCGAAACCCGCAAGGGTTTTGACAGCAGATAGGCCCGCCGGTGGGACTAGAGAGAAATCAACAAGCGATCGGAGAAAAAACAAGATGGGTTACCGCAACTGGGGAAGCGGAAAAGCAAGTCTGCAGCGCCTGTATCCCGAAGCAGCGGGCTTTAACTCGCAAGGGAGGTTTCTTGCCGTTCGCGTGCCTTTGGCGGCGCTGCTGTGCTTTTTGTTTGGCCTGGCAGGCAGCTTGTGCGCCGAAACCCATGTCAGCGGCAATATCACTTCGGACACCACCTGGGCGGTGGCCGGCAGTCCCTACATCGTCACCGGCGATGTAACGGTCTACCATACCAGCCGCAGCAACGGCGAACAGGTCTGCAGGCTGACGGTAGAGCCGGGCGTCGAGATCCGCTTCGAGCCCGGCACGGGCCTGTACATCGGCTAGGACTACAACGGCTCCTACGGCTACTACGGCGCGCTCGCAGCGCAGGGAACCGCGGCGGCCCCAATCGTGTTTACTTCCAATTGGGCCGAGGCCCGGCCGTGAGATTGGAAGGGCATCTTTTTCCGCGACCCGTCGAAAGATGCCGAGAACCTGCTCGAGCACTGCGCCATCGAGTTCGCCGGTCTCACGCACACGGCGAACATCTTTTTGGCGAGCGCTTCACCGACCATAAGAAATTG
>JBFYWB010000014.1:0-21334 GCA_041299015.1 Deltaproteobacteria bacterium | reverse complement strand
GTTCGATTCGAGGTTTTCGGAAATCGTTGCCGCTTAGAGGCGGGTGAAGGAAGAAATCAGCAGGCAGCACTTCTGACCGGGAAGGGAAGAATAACCGGTGCCCGCCCTTGATGAAAGAAACTTTTCAATCTTTGTGCCAACCGGCCGGACGGTCGGCAACGGCTCGTTATGAAAGGGGAATGCTTGTTTATTCAAAAAACGGTGATTCGGGCAGGTGAGACATTATTGTCCTCATATGGAGACGGAACTTGGGGTAGCTTGTTGAAATATTAGCGTTTTGTTAAAATGAGACAAATATGTCTTGATTGTGGACTATTTAATGCCATGCGCTTTCATCTTGCGCTGAAGGGTCTTGTAGGTAAGCTGGAGGATTTCAGCGGCCTTCCCGCGATGCCAGCGGGTCTGCGCCAACGCGCCGAGAATCATTTTTTTTTCGATTGCATCCATTCGCTGGCGAAGCCCGACACCGTTCGGATCAAGGCTCTGCGCATCCACCCGGCTCGCCTCCTTTGCCAGGGTAATCTGTCCCATCAGCTCGAGCTTGCCAAGGGTGACATACGTGTGCAGAACATTCTGGAGTTCCCTGACATTCCCGGGCCAGGTGTAGGTTTCCAGGGCCTCGCGAACCGATACCGGCAAGTGGACGGGCCCCCCCTTGCCTTTGTTCAGTTTGGACAGGCAGTGATCGACCAAAAGCGGTATGTCTTCCCGACGCTCCCGCAAAGGTGGCAGCCGGATGGGCAGGATCCGAATTCGATAAAAAAAATCTTCCCGCATCCGACCTTCCTCGACCAGTTTAACCAGATCGCGATTGGTGGCGGCGATGACCCTGAAGTCACTCTTGACGAGCTTGACGCCGCCCAGTGGGCTGTAGGCCGCGTGGTCGAGCACCCGCAACAGCTTCACTTGCATATTCTGAGGAATCTCGCCGATTTCATCGAGAAAAAGCGTGCCGCCGTCGGCTGTGTCCAGGAGACCGGCCTTGTCTGAATGCGCACTGGTAAACGCGCCTTTTACATGACCGAAGAACTCCCGCTCCATGAGGTCCTTGGGAATGGCTCCACAGTTGACCGGCACAAAGGCGCCGGCCTGCCGATCGCTCAGTTTATGGATCGCACGGGCCACCAACTCTTTACCGGAACCGGATTCGCCGAAAATAATGACGCTGGCATCACTGGCGGCCGCCTTGAGAATCAGGTCGTAGACCTCCTGCATCTTTTGGCTTTTGCCGATGATGTCACCAAACCGGTAACGCTCGCTGATAGAAGAGCGCAGGCGTACGTTCTCCTTGCGAAGGTCAAGCTCCACTTCCTTGTAAACGGTCACATCGCTGATGAACCCCTCCAAGGCCACCAAGCGGTCGTCGTCGAACACGCCTTCACCTTGCTCCCAGACCCATTTATCTTCGCCTCTGGCCGTTCTAATCCGATAAATGAAGCTGAAGGGGCGTTTCTTGGCGACAGACTCGCGCACCAGCCGGAGCATATTTTTGCGATCCTCCGGGTGAACGATGCGCTGATAGGCATTGGGCCCGTGGTCCAGAAGTTCCTCGGGCTCAAAGCCCAGCAGCCGCTTGCTGCCCTGACTGGCGAACTCCATGGTGAATGATTCATCGGCCCGGCAGCGGTAGACAATGCCCGGCAGATTGTTCATGAGAGTGCTCAGGCGGCGTTCACTTTCTATGAGGTCGTTTTCCGCCCGCTTTTTTTCGGTGATATCGAAAGCGAGACTCAGCTTCGACACCGACCCGTCCGAATGGACGATGGGGGTGGCCATATTGTAATACCATCGCTGCGTATACGGATTCTTGACCTCCCAACGAACCGTCTTGCCACGAAAGACATCCTGTTCCGGGCACCACGAACAAATGTCATCGGAACCGTACAGCGCCTTGTGACAAGGTTCCCCCACCGGGTCCCGCCCAAGCCGCTCCACCACCTGACGGTTGACGAATTCGATGCGGTTGTCCGGTGAACAGACGTACACCAGGCCGTCAAAGGCTTCGACGATGGCCTCGAAATAGGACAACCGGTTGTGGTCTGCCGTCTTCATGTCACTGACAGGCTACGGTCAACTTTATGGGCGCGAGTGCCGAATGCAACCGAGCACTCTTTCGACACACAGCCCCGAATTCCTATGCTTGCCATTGGATATCGCGCCGTCGACATTTGCGCCGTTCAACGCGCCCGGCAACCATCCGCCGGGCCTTGGCCGCCTGATCACGCCGCCAAAGGTCCTGATCAGGACAGGTATTTCCGTCGATCGATGCGGTACTTCTTCATCTTGTAGGTGAACAACTGTCTGGAGATGCCGATGCTTTTTGCCGCTCGGGTGACGTTGCCTCTGTGGGCCTCCAGGGCGTCGGCCAATACCGATTTCTCATGGTCGGCCTGATTGGCCAGCAATCCTTTTCCGGTATGCGAATTCGACGGGGCGACAGGCTGACGTTGGACCACGGTCGATTCGGCGCCCTGCCGGCGTAAGCCATGCGGGTCCGGCGATCCGGTCGTCGATGCGGAAAAGAAATCCGTCTGCCGCCGCAGCCGGCGCCAGACGGTGAGGTGGGACTGAAGATGCCGGCGCTCGATGGTGCGACTGGACACCACCAGGTTGATGGCCCCTTCGATGACATGTTCCAGCTCTCTGACGTTGCCGGGCCAATGGTACTCATTGAACAGTTCGAGGACATCGCCGGAGATATCCGTCACTTTGCGGTTCAACGCCCGGCTGTGTTTGGCCACAAAGTGACGCGCCAGCAAAACGATATCTTCCCTGCGCTCCCGCAAGGGGGGAATAGGAACGAAGACGACCCCGAGCCGGTAAAAGAGATCGGGGCGCAGGTTATTTTCGGCGATCGCAACATGGGGTTCCTTGCTGACGCTGCTGATGATCTTGATGTCGACCTCTGTTTCTCGAAGAGAACCGAGGGGACGCACCTTACGCTCTTGAATTACGCGCAGAATTTTAGCCTGGAGGCCTGTGGCCATGGAGTTGAGCTCATCCAGAAAAATGGTGCCGCCGCTGGCCCGCTCGAACAACCCGGGTTTGTCGCGAGCGCCCGTAAAGGCGCCGCTGGTGGTGCCGAACAGCAGGCCCTCCAGGAGGTTTTCCGGAATGGCGGCGCAGTTCACCGCCGTGTAGCTGCGGCTCTTGCGTTCGCTCTGGTTGTGGATGGCTTGCGCAAAGAGTTCTTTTCCGGTGCCCGTCTCTCCGCAGAGCATCACCGGTGAATGGGTTTTAGCGGCCAGCCGGGCCGTGTTAACCGCCCTCAAAAAATCGATGTTGCTGCCGACGATGGCATCAAAATCAAACTGGGTCTCATTCGGCAGCACCCGTTTGGGCCGCGGCATGGAAACCGAGGAGATGGTTTCTTCCAGCAGGTTGTATTCCCGCACCAGGCAGATGGCGCCTTCGAGTCGACCGTGCCTTAACAACGGAAAAACGGTGTGAATCGTGTTGGCCACCTTCCCCCGTCGCGTATGATAGAGCAGCGGCCGATTGATGATGGGTTGCCGATTCTTCAGGCATTGCATGATCATGCTGCTGTCATCGGTGAGATCGTAAATTTCCACGACTTTTTTCCCGAGCGCATCACTCGGGTCCAACTCGTCGATGGCGGCCATGGTGGGATTGTAATAGATGACCGTGCCGGTCTGGTCGGTGATCAGCAGGCCCTCGCCGAATCCTTCGAAAAATGGCAGGAATTCCGTATATCCGATGTCGAGTACGCGAGCGATGGAATGAGGGTATCCTGTATTCATGACCATCGTTCCCATGAAAACATCAGAATCATCTCGCTGGTGCACGGGTTTGCTGATGGTATGCCACAATTTTCCGAATCAGGCAAATCACAGGGGCGTCGCGGCACGTGTCGGCGCATGGAGCTGCTGGCCTCTTGAGATCTTCACAATCCCCGGATACGTCAGATACGTGCCCCCCATCAATCGCGGGCGTACATGTTGAACAGGATATCGTTTTCCAAGTACATCTGCTCCAGCTTTTCCTGGTGCTCCTTGAGCTGCGGATGCTGCCGGTTCACCAATTCCAGCATCAGGTAGTTGATGATGCAAAAAATGGTGGTCGGATAGCCGATCAGCGGGATGGAGCGCGATGGCGCCACCAGCGCCAGATGGGCAAAGGGAATCACCGGACACAGGGTGTTGTCGGTAATCACCAAGAGGGTGTGCTGAAGCCGTCGGGCTGCCTTCCCCAGCTTGATCAGCTCATTGGGATAGCGTGAGGTTGTGATGATCACCACCAGACTGTTGCCGGGTGCATTGGTGAGCCAGTCAATCGCCGTGCTGTCGCTGCCTTTTAAAATGTGAACTCCCTTGCGGGCTTTGGTCAGCGACCAACCCAGGTAATAGGCGAAGGTGTAGGAAACCCGGGAGCCGATCACGTAAACGGTGGGGCTGTCCTGAAGCTGTTCCACGATCCGGCCCAGCACCTGCATGTCGATGGTTTCATAAAACTGCCGCAGGTTGTTCATCTCCTCGAAAACCACCCGGTGAAGCAGATCCGAGCCCGGCCCTTTCATTCCCGCCAGGTCCACCCGGTCCGGCAGGGTCAGGCCCGAATCCACGAAGTCCCGCAGGGCCTGAAGAAATTCTCCATACCCGCTATAGCCCAACTGCCCCACGAACCGAACCACCGTGGCCTCGCTGACGCCGCAGGCTTCGGAAAGCTCTCTGGTGGTCATAAAAACCGCCTTGCGCGGATTTTGAATGATGTAGCTGCCAAGAATCTTGCCTTTTGGCGTCAGCATGTTCTGTTGGTTCACAATGGCCTTGATCACCGGATGTGCCTGTGAATCATTCATACGCGGCCCCTTTAAGAAAAAGAGTAAATGAAATTATTATTTCATATTGTCAAGACAGCCTTACCCTATTATTTTATTTGTTTTATTGATGTATGCTTGTGTTGTCAAGGATAATTGAATGTTTTTGTATCATGTAATTATTTTTTTGTTGACATGTTTTATTTCATTCAGATACGATCCGCTGCCATCGGGCGTTCGGTGGTTCACTTAACCCGCTCACTTTCTAATTCATAAACATGCAGGGAGAACGTATGTTCCGGAAATCCAAGCCCTTGTGGGGCAGCCAACCCAGACTCAAGCCCAGCTACGATGCAGTGATCATCGGCGGCGGCCTGCACGGGCTCGCCACGGCATACTACCTGGCGAAGGAGCACGGCCTCACAAATGTTGCCATCATCGAGAGGCAATTCATCGGGTTCGGCGGTGCCGGCAGAAACACGGCGATCGTGCGGGCCAACCAGCGGACGCAGTACAATGTTCCGCTTTACAAGGAGGCGTTGGACCTTTGGCCGGTGCTCACCAAAGAGCTGGACTTCAATCTTATGTTCAACAACTGCGGCAACCTGAATCTCATGCACAGCGAGGCGGCCATGAAGGCGGCCCGCATGGCCATCGCCACCGCCCAGTTCCACGGCGTCGAGAGCCATCTGATCGATGCCAAACAGGCCAAAGAGATGGTGCCGGCACTGAACATCTCCGAAGATATCACCTTTCCCATCCACGGGGCCATGTACCATCCCCCCGGCGGCATCGTGCGCCATGACGCCGTTGTCTGGGGCTTGGCCAAGGGGTGCGCCAAACACGGCGTGCACATCCACCAGCAGACTGAAGCCACCGCCATCGACACCGAAGACGGCAAGATCACCGGCGTGCAGACCTCCCGCGGCCGCATCCGCACCCCCCGGGTGCTGGTGAGTGCCGGCGGCTACAGTGCCGGTTTGATATACCGCATGCTGGGGATCAAACTGCCCATCGCCGTGCTCACCATCCAGGCCATGGTCACCCAGCCCTTGAAACCGCTGCTCAACCATGTGGTCTCTTCCGGAGCCTACCACTGCTATGCCAACCAGACCCTTAAAGGTGAAATCGCCACCGGCGCCCACATGGACCAGTGGCCCAATTACACGACTCAGAACACGGCCCATTACATCAAGCACCAGGCCGAGGCGCTCTCCGACTGGCTGCCCTGTCTTCGGGGCGTCAAATTCATGCGCATCTGGGGTGGCCTGGCCGACATGACCCCGGACATGGCACCCATAATGGACGGCAACGACCCCATCGAGGGTTTTTACATGGACTGCGGCTGGGGGTACTTCGGTTTCAAATCATGCAGCGCCGTCGGCAAGTACATGTCTGCGTACATGGCCACCGGCAGCTGCCCGGACATGCTCAAGCCGTTCAACCTGCGTCGCTATGAAAACCACCAGTTGATGGGTGAAACCGCCGAACTGGTCTGTTATACGCCGAACAACTGATCGGCTTGGCGCCGCCGCCCAGCGGATGGCCGCTGCCGGAACAGCGCTATTCACAAGGAGATCGAAAAATGGCCCTAACGCTTACCTGCCCCGTCTGCGGCAAACGCAACGGGTATGAGTTCCGCTACGGGGGAGAAGACAAGGGACCCCGCCCGGCCGAAGAGGGGCTGACCCCCAAAGCCTGGTGTGACTATGTCCATATGAACAAGTGCACGGCCGGCGTCCAGAAAGAGTGGTGGTGTCATCGCGATGGATGCGGGTCCTGGTTCACCACCTACCGTGACACAACCCGAAACCTCGAAGTGGAACAACCGGAGGCGCACAAATGAATAGGCTTAACCAATTGCCCACCCTCCGGATCGACCCCTCGAAGAAACTGTCCCTCAAGCACCGGGGCAAGACCTTCTCCGGGGTCGCCGGAGATACTGTTGCAACGGCCCTTTTCGCCAATGGCGTCCGGGTCTTTGCCCGCAGCTTGAAATACCACCGACCCCGCGGTCTCTACAGCCTGGACGGCGAGTGCAGCAATACCTGCATGGAGGTCGACGGCATTCCCAACGTACGTACCGAAAACACGCCGCTCAAGGACGGCATGGTGGTCAAGGAGCAAAATGTCAAGGGCTCGGCGGATCGTGACTGGCTGGCTTTTATCGACAAGCTGGACTGGATGATGCCGGCCGGTTTCTACTACAAGACCATGCACAAGCCCGCCGCGATGTGGCCCGTGGCCATGAAGCAGATCCGCAAGGCCGCCGGCCTGGGTGTCATTTCCGCCGATTACCAGATGAAGGGCCGGTACGACGAAATGTATATCAATGCCGAGGTCACCGTCATCGGCGGCGGTGCCGCCGGCATGACCGCCGCCTTGGCCGCAGCCGATTCGGGCCTGCGGGTGGTGCTCCTGGAAGCCCGTCCTCATCTGGGTGGCTGCTTCGACTACCGCACCGGCCGCACCGGCGACGGCACGCCCCTGTACGAACGCGCCCGTGAACTGGCCGGGAAGGTGGAACAGACCGACAACATCCGGGTGTTCAAACACACGTCGATGGTGGGGGCTTACAACAACAACCTTGTCACCGCCTTCCAGGTGGGCGAAGCCGACGCTGCCTTCACCGAGCGCTACATCGAGATCCGCGCCGGGAGCGTTGTCGTGGCCACCGGCTGCATCGAGCGCCCGCTGATTTTCGACCACAACGAGCGCCCCGGCGTCATGCAGGTGGGCTGTGCTCATCGCCTGGCCCGCACCTATGGCCTGCTGCCGGGAGGTGAGGCGGTCTTCTCCGTGGGCCATGATCTGGGTCTTGAAGCCGCCGTCGACCTGTGCGACCTGGGACTGAAAATCAACTGTGTGGCCGACATCCGCGAAGACGGCCAGAATCCCGAGCTGATCCTGGCCTTGGCCGAGCGCAAAATACCGGTCCTCAGAGGCTGGGTGGCATCGGCGGCCCACGGCGCCCAGCAGGTGGAAAAGGTCACTCTCGCCACCGTGGAAGGAACCGTCAAACGCCTGCTTCCCTGCGACCTGCTGGTGGCATCCGCCGGTCTTACGCCGCTGACCGGTCCGTTTATTCTATCCGGGGCCAAAATGGGCTACGACAGCCACACCGGCTACTTCCTGCCGACGGAACTGCCTGAGAAGATGTTTCCCGCCGGCCGTGTCACCGGCCTCAACACCCCCGCGGCCATCGAAGCTTCCGGGCGTCTGGCCGGACTCCGGGCCGCAGCCGCCGCCGGTGCGAACATGGCCAAGACGCTCGCCGAGGCCGAAAAGGCCGTAGCGGCACTCCCCGGTCCGGAGCGCGGCTGCAAGCTGGTCACCGCCCCGGTCAAGGGACGCAAGAGCTTTATCTGCTTTGATGAAGACACCACGATTAAAAATATCAAGCAGGCCATCGACATGGGCTTCGATGTCCCCGAGCTGATCAAACGCTTTACCTCGGCCGGCACCGGCCCGGGCCAGGGCGGCATTCCGGGCCACAACCTGCCGCTGTTCGTGGCCAAGTACACGGCCTCCAGCGATACGCCGGTGCCCACCACGGTGCGTCCGCCGCTGGTGCCCACCTTCATTGCCACCTATGCCGGTTACAATCACCACATGTTCAAGCACACCCCCTTGCACGACTCCCAGATCGCGGCGGGTGGTATCTTCCGCAACATCGGCGTGTGGCAGCGGGCGCGCTACTTTTCCCGAGACTTCGACTGTAAGCAAGAAATCCTCAATGTGCGCAACAACGTGGGAATCCTGGACGGCTCGACCCTGGGCAAGTTCCGTATCCACGGACCCGACGCCCTCAAAGCCCTGCAGCGGGTCTACGTATCGGACATGCGCAAGGTCAAAGAGGGCCGCATCAAATACTCGGCCATGTGCAACGACGACGGGTGCGTCATCGACGACGGCGTGGTGGTCAAGCTGGGTGACAACGACTACTATTTCACCACCTCCTCGGCCCGGGCCGGGCAAACTGCGGAGTGGATCCGCTATCACACCCGTTTCGACGGCTGGGATTTCGCCTTGGTCAATCTGACCGACGCCATGGGCGTGATCAACCTCTCCGGCCCCAATGCCCGCAAGGTTTTGGCCAAAGTCGTGGATAGCGACCTTTCCAATGAGGCCTTTCCCTTCTCCGGGTACCGCGAGCTTTTCATCAAAGACACCATCTTCGCGCGCGCCATGCGCCCGGGTTTCGTGGGCGAACTTTCCTACGAACTGCACGTGCCCTCCTCCTATACCCAGACGGTCTGGGACATGCTGAAAGAGGCCGGCGCCGAATTCGATATCCAAAACTTCGGCGTGGAAGCACAGAACGTGCTGCGCATGGAAAAGGGCCACGTGATTCTCGGTTCCGAATCCGAACAGCGCACCAACCTGATCGATCTGGGATTGGGCTTTCTGTGGGACCGCAAGAAGGCCGCTGCCAAGACCGTTGGCGCCGTGGCCCTGCGTCAGGCCGAAAAAGATGCCGGCCGGCTCAAATTGGTCGGCATCCGCATGGAAGACGACTCCCGGCCCGCGCGCGACGGAGCCCTGATCGTCGACGACAAGGTGCGCGGCTACGTGGCCACCATGCGCAAAAGCGTCACCACCGGCCAGGCCGTGGGCATGGCCCTGGTGGAATCCCAACTCGCGGACACCGGCGCCCGGCTGGATATTTTTGAAGATGAGTGCAATGGCGTGCGGCTGCATGCCAAGGTCGTTTCCATGCCCTTCTACGATCCCGAGGGTAAACGGATGAAAATGTAGTTTTTTCAGAAAAAATTGGGGAGGCGGTGTTGGCCGTCGATGGTTAACCGCATGCGCCGGCCTCTTTCACCCTTCCCGAAATCATGGCCTGAAAATTTGAATGAGGTATCCATCATGGCTGACATAAAAAGACAATCCCCGGTGCGGTTCACGGTCAACCCTATCAAGACAGAGGTGCGCGACAACTGGACCGTGGCCCTGGAGTACGAAGACGAGGGCCAGGGCCCCTGGCTGGTGGACTTGGCCCACAAGACCCGCTGGGACCTGCAGAACAACGCGGTCGGCGAACTGACGCCCTGCGACTTGGCCGTGCCGGCAGTGCCGGGCGCATGCACTTTTGCCGACAGCACACTGGTCAACCGCATGAACCGCACTCAGGCCTCCATTTATCACCTGGGCGGGGCGGCACCGTCCGTGCCCGATTTTCCGGGCTACACCGACGTCACCGAAGCGAGTGTCTTTGTGGCCCTCTTCGGTCCCGGGGTGTTTCTTATCGCCGAAAAGTTAACCAGCCTGGACTTCATGGATCCGGCCAAAAAGGCGCCTTTCTTACTGCAGGGCCCCTTTTGCCACGTTCCCTGCCAGATCGTCACCCTGGACAAATCTGTTGGCGGTAACGGCGGGTTCCTGTTGACCTGCAGCCGGGGTTATGCCGACAGCATGATCCACGCCATGCTGGAAGCCGGCGCCGAATTCGGTCTTCGGCCGGCCGGCGAAAATCGCTTTACCGGCTGGATTCAGGGGCTGTCGGGATAACCATCCCGCGGCGAAGAGACGCGACCCGGTTTGACGGTGTGGCCGAAGGGCACGCTACCGCCGCAGCCTGAAGGGGTATCGAACGGGGTATACGGGTTTGAAGGGCTGATCGGTTCTGCTTGAAGTGAAAAGATCCTTTCTATATGATGCAAATTTGTTGTCTGCCAAGCGAAACATTTTTTTCCATCTTTCTACCCATCCGATCGCGCACCAGATCAAAAAACGCGCGGTAGGGTGTTATAACCATTAAAATCAGGTATTAAAATAAACCCTTCACGCATTAGACTTGACGGAGGACATCATGACCAAAAAGTATGACGCCATTATCATCGGGGCCGGTGTCATCGGCACCCCCATCGCCTACGAACTGTCCAAGATGGGCTACAAGACCTTGAACGTCGACAAGCGCGCCGATGCCGGCGAAGGGTCCACGTCCGGCTCCTGTGCCATCGTCCGCGCCCACTACTCCACCGAAGACGGAGTGGCCTTCGCCTATGAGGGCTTCAAATACTGGTTGGACTGGGAAAACTACCTGGAACACGTCGAAGATGAAAAGGGCCTGGCCAAATTCATGAACACCGGCTCTCTCCTGCTCAAATCCAAGGGGCATAAGTGGCAAAACGTTAAAAAGCATTACGATGCGGTAGGGGTCAAGTACAAGGAACTCACCAATGAAGAAATCCTGAAGATGGTTCCCGTTCTTGACCTGCATGAGTTCTGGCCGGTGAAACGTCCCGAGGATCCGGCCTTCTGGGAAGATCCCAACAACATGCTCGAAGGCGGGTTGTTCTGCCCCGAGGGCGGCTACGTCAATGACCCGGCCCTGTCGGCCCACAACATCATGCGCGCCGCCGAAGCCAAGGGCGCCGAGTTCATCTTCAACGCCGAGGTGGTCAAGATCCGTGCCGACGACGGCAGGGTTCAGGGCATTACCCTTTCCGACGGCACCGAGATCGATGCCCGTCTCGTCGTCAACTGTGCCGGTCCCCATTCCTTCAAGATCAACCAGATGGCCCCGGGCGTCTGGGAGGGGTGCAACATCAAAACCAAGGCCCTGCGTCACGAAGTCATGTACTGTCCCTCACCCGAGGGCTATGATTACCATCGCGACGGCTATCACCAGAGCGATGGCGACATCGGCTGCTACTACCGACCGGAAGTTGGCAACCTGTTCCTGATCGGTTCCGAAGACCCGGAATGCGATCCCCAGGAGTGGGTGGATCCAGATGATTTTTACGCCGGCAGAGGCGGTCACGGCCGCGACAACCAGCTGTCCGAAGAACAGTGGAAAGCCCAATGCTATCGCCTGGGACGCCGTATCCCCACACTGAAGGTACCCAACCAGCCCAAGGGTGTCTGCGACCTGTACGACTGCTCCGACGACTGGATCCCGATCTACGACAAGTCCGACCTGGGCGGCTTCTATATGGCCGTGGGCACCAGCGGCAACCAGTACAAGAACGCCCCGGTGGTCGGCGCCATGATGGCCGAATTGATCGATGCCTGCGAAAAGGGTCTGGACCACGACAAGGAGCCCTTCCAATTCAAGATGAAATACACCGGCCGCACCCTGGATGTGGGCTTCTTCTCACGCAAACGCCAGATCAACTACAATTCTAGTTTTTCCGTCAATGGATAAATGCCATTGACAACCGGCGTTGAAAAACCGAGAAGTCGTGGTGAGGTAAACGGGTCTGCCGCGGGCAGGCCCGTTTTTGGTTCTGAAATGAGAGTGTCGTGACGACGGATGTGCAGGTGTTTTCCGACAAAGGCATAACGTCGTAGGAACTATTCGCATGAAAATATACGTCTGCGTCAAGCATGTACCGGATTCGGCGGCCACCATCACCATCGCGGGGAAAAGCGCGATCAACGAAAAAATCACTTTCCTGGTGAACCCCTACGACGAACACGCCGTCACCGAAGCGGCTAAAATCAGGGCCGCGTGGGCCGATGTCGAAGTGATCGCCGTGTGCCTGGGAAAACCGGCCGCGGAGAACACCCTGCGTTCGGCCATGGCCATGGGAGCGGACCGCGGCCTATTGATCGAAACCGACCGCTCTCATGACAGCATTTTTACCGCCCGCGCCTTGGCCGCCGCCATCAGGTCCGACGGCCAACCGTGGCTCATCTTCACCGGCAAGGAATCCATCGACAACGAAGGCATGCAGACCCATTTCCGGTTGGCCGCCAACCTGGGACTGCCGGTTGCCACCAACGTGGTCAAGGTGGATGTGGACAACGGCGGCGTGCGGGTCGCCAGCGAACGAGAGGCGGGAGTCATCGACGTCGTCCGGATGACCACCCCTTGCGTCATCGGTGCCGGCAAAGGGTTGAACACGCCCAATTACCCGACCTTTCCGGACATCGTGAAATCCCGTAAAAAAGCGGTCAGTAAGATCGGCCTGGCCGAACTGGCCATCGAGGAGTCGGCGGCCGGCATGGAGATCGAAGAACTGATCCCAGCGGTAGAACGGCGCGTCCCCAAAGCGCTCAGCGGCAGTGCTGCGGAGATCGCGGCCCAAATACTCCACATCCTGAAAAACGAAGCCAAGGTAATTTGATCATGCAAGCGATTGGACTGCTCATTGAATTCAAGGACGGTCGCGTCAAGAAAGCCAATTTCGGCATGGCGACTGCCGCCCACGGAGAAAACCGGCAACTCATCGCCTTGGTAGTGGACGCACCGGCCGACGATGCCAAAGCGTCGCTGGAAGCCTACGGGTTGACCCGTATCATCAACATCCGCACCGGCGGCCGAAACTGGAATCCCGCTCTCCAAGCCGCCGCGGTGGCAGCGGCCGTCGAGCGATTCGAGATCACCGACCTGGTCGGCCTCACCAGCCCCGCCGGTCGGGAAATGCTGCCACGCATCGCCGCCTGTTTGGATGCACCGCTGGTAATGGACTGCATCGAGATCGATCTGGAAGCTCGCCGGGTGAAGACCTCCCAGTATTCGGGGAAAACCATCGCCACCATCGCCCTGACCGGGCGCCATTTCATCTACGGCATCCGCGCCAACGTCGTCGCCCCACGGGAAACGCCGGCGGTGGCGGAGGTCATAGATTTCGCCTTCGGGGAGAATCGAGGCACCGGCTACCAAATGATCGAAACCCGCAGCGACGGGAGCGGCGCCCCGTATCTGGCCGAGTCGGACATCATCATCTCCGGCGGACGCGGACTGAAGAACGGTGAAAACTTCAAACTGCTCTTCGACTGCGCCAGCCAAATGAACGCTTCCGTGGGCGCCTCACGGGTAGCCGTTGACAACGGCTGGGTGCCCTACGCCATGCAGGTGGGCCAGACCGGCGTGAAGGTGAACCCCAAGGTCTACATCGCCGTCGGTATTTCCGGTTCCGTTCAGCACTTTGCCGGAATGAAAACCGCCAAGATGATCATCGCCATCAACACCGATGCAAACGCCGCCATCATGGCCAACTGCGACTACTATGCCGTAGGCGATCTTTTCCAAATTCTTCCCGAGCTCAAAAAACAGTTGGATAAACACCGCATGGGGTAAATGAACAACTTTTTCTCCCTATGCGGGTCCGGTTTCGATCCAAAACCGATCCAGGCGGTTTTTCAGGTCCTTTTCGTCGTTCAGCATCACGGGACGCCACTCGGATGGGAAAAGAGCGTGGTAGCGCGGCGTGCCGAAGCGTTGATCGATCAGCAAAACGACCCCCCGGTCGGTCTCGGAACGGATGACCCGGCCGGCGGCCTGCAAGACCCGGTTGATGCCCGGGTAGAGGTAGGCAAATTCGAACCCCGCCCCGATCGTCGCGTCGAAATAGTCGCGGATCAGCTCGTTTTCCTGCGATATGCCGGGCAGCCCCACGCCCACGATCACCGCCCCGCTCAAGCGCTCCCCGACGAGGTCGATGCCCTCACCGAAGATGCCGCCCATGACGGCGAATCCGACCAGCGTCTCCGGGTTGTCGCGTGAGAAACGTTTCAGAAAGGCGCTGCGATCGGTTTCGGACATCTCGGGTGTCTGAAGAATCGTGGCCACTTCGGGACAGACTTCCGTGAACCCCTCGTAAACCAGGCGCAGGTAGTCGTAGGACGGGAAAAACAGGAGGTAATTGCCCTTTTTTCCGCGGACCACGGCCGCGGCGGCCCGGACCACATCCGGCGCCGTGCGCCGGCGTTGTTTGAAATAGGTCGACACGCGGTCGACGATGAACAGGCCGAGGTTTTCGGCGGCAAACGGCGACGGAAAGTGGCGCTGCAGGGCCGCCGGCCGGCAGCCGAACATTTTTTTGAAGTAGGCCGCCGGCGTCATGGTGGCGGAGAAAAAGACCGCCGCGCGGCAGCGGTTAAGGGCGTCACCGAGCCGGCCGGAGGGATCGATGCAGAATAGCTTGATCTTCAGGTCCGCAGAGCGCTTTTCGTAGCAGGTCACGAAGCTCGCGTCATAGGTCTCGAAGACACGGCTGAAGGCGGTCACCGCAAAATAGAGCTCGAGCAGCGCCTCACGGAATGGGGTCTTTTCGTTGCGACCGAGCCACTCCTCGGCCAGTTGCGCAAATCGCCTCAGGGCGGGATAAAGTTCATCCGGCGGGTTCTTGTCGGACCATTGCGGCCGCTGGGCAACCAACGTCTTCTGGAGCCGTCCCATTTGCGCGGTCACCTGACCCAGGTTTGCGTATAGGCGCGGCAGGGTTTCGCGCACCTCGCGCCGCAGCTTCACGAAAGGCTGTTTGAAGATCTCGGCCGAGAACATGTCTCGCGAACGGTCGACGAGATTGTGGGCCTCGTCGATCAGAAAGGTATAATCGCCGTTACCCTCGAGAAAAAACCGCCGCAGGTAGACCCGCGGATCGAACGCGTAGTTGTAGTCGCAGATGATGCAGTCGGCGTAAACCGCCAGGGTGAGGGACAGCTCGAAGGGACACAGGCGATGGACGCGGGCACACTCCTCGATGAACGGGCGGTCCATGGCGTCGCGGCTGAAAATCACCGGCAAGGCCTCCCGCAGGCGGTCATAGTAGCCGGCCGCGAACACGCAGCCCTCGCCGCTGCACTCATTTTCGGGATTGAAACAGATCTTGTCCTTGGCGGTCAGCGTCAGATATTTGAGGCGCAGGCCGCCGCGGCCCAGATACCCGAGCGCTTTCTCTGCGGCCGTGCGGGCCGTTGTCCGGGCCGTCAGGTAGAATATCTTGGCGGTCAGTCCGTCCGCCAGGGCCTTTACGGCCGGAAAGACCGCCGCCATGGTCTTGCCGATCCCGGTGGCAGCCTCGACGATGAGCTGCCCGCCGGAACGGATCGTCCGATAGACGTCCGCCGCCATGGGGCGTTGTCCCGGGCGATAACCGGCGAACGGAAAGACCAGCGGCCGGATGGCGGCATCACGCTCTCGCTGCCAGTCGATGAGGGTCCGCGCCCAACCGAGGTAGCGGTCGATCAGCCCGCGAAAAAATTCGGCCAGCTCGTCAACGCCGAAAGTCTGCCGCAGCTCGCGCGTCTGAGCGGAATCGAGGTGGTAATAGGTCATCTGCGCATCGATGGTCATCAGCCGCTGCTCGATCGCGTACATGTAAGCGTAGCACTTGACCTGTCCCCAGTGCAGCGGGTTCCGGTCGGCCGCCAGCTGATCGAGATCGCGGTCGGTGGTCTTGATCTCGTCGATGACCGTTCGGGTCGCGCCGCCGGCGTCGGTTTCGCTGAAAACCCCGTCGATGCGGCCGCCGATGGTCAACGAAAACGTCTCGGATTCGTGCTGCAGGGCGATCGCCACTTCGGCTCGATAGGGGTGCGGCCGCAGCTTCTGTATCTTCTGATGGGCGCGGATCGCTTCGACCGAGCGCCGGGCTCCGGAAAACTCGATCGTCAGGTCGCCGGAACGACAGACGAACTCGACCAGTTCGCGAACGGCGATGGTGAGCTTTCTCTTCAAGGGGTTCTCGTGAAAAGGTTTATTGCCGCGCCGCTTGCCTCTCGCGACGGTTTGGCGGTGAAGGGTCACTCTAAAAGCTGGGCGGCTGCAAGTCAAGGCACCGCGGCAATGGCCCGGGGGTTGACGCAAACCGCGCGGCCGGCGGCGGTTTTTGATTTGACTCACCAAATGGTTTTGTATACTCAGGTGAGGATCGCGCAAGCACGGCAACGGACCGACCTCGGTTGCCGAAGGATTATACTATGCCAGTTTCCTTAAAACGGTGGCCGAAGCCGACCCGATCGCGTCTGTCGCTGCGGATCGTTTTCTACGTGTTTGTGAGCGTCGTGGTGATAGAGACGATTATCCTGATCCCCTCGACCATGAACCGGGAAAAGGAGCTTCTCGATCAGATGCACGCACGGGCGTGGGCCAAGATCGAAACCCTGCTGACCCTGTTGCCGCCCGCGGCCGGCGCAGCGCAGGTCTTCGACCACTTCAGACACCTGCAGGGCTGCTCCGAGATCGTCGGGGGCACCCTTTATGACCGCGACGGCAGCCGGGTCGGCAGTTTCGGAGAACCACCGGCACTTTCATTTGTCGATATCACCGCTTCGGGAATGCGCCAGGCGAAAAGCCCGGACGGTCGCCGCATCGACATGGCCTGGCGGCAGCCGCAGTTGAAATGGGCCAACGTGCTCGTCCTGCGGCTGGACACCACCGCCGTCAAGCGCGAAGTGATGGCCTTCATTCTGCGCATCGCCGGACTGGTTCTGATCATCTCCATTTTCGTCACCGTCGGCGCCTGGAGCGCCTTGCACCCGATTGTCGTCACACCGATCCTGCGACTGAGAAAGGACCTGGTGCTGGCCGGTGAAGCCATCAGCAACAACCGCTCGACCCCGGATTTCTACGCCGCGACGGTAACCCGGCGGGATGAACTGGGCGATGTGATTGCGGCTTTCAACCAAATGTACCGACGGATATCGGAAGCCGTCAGCGAACGCCGGAAAGCCGAAGCCGCCCTGCAGCTCAGCCTGGAGCAGCTCAGGGCCTCGACGCGGGCCTTGAACACCGAAATGGAACGCGGCCGCGACATTCAGAAAAATTTTCTGCCGGCAACACTGCCGCGGCGGACGGGCTGGGAGTTTGCGGCCGTTATCAAACCGGCCCGCCAGGTGTCGGGCGATTTTTATGATCTCTTCGAACTGCCCAACGGCGCCGTGGGACTGGTCATCGCCGATGTCTGCGACAAGGGGGTCGGCGCGGCGCTTTTCATGGCGCTCTTTCGCAGCCTCATCCGGATCTTCTCGGGCCAAACCGCTCTGCAGGGGCTCGACTGTCAGATAACCGCAGCACCGGAAAACGACTCATCGCCGGAAGCGCCCGCCGAGGTTCGTCGCTCGCACCGCACGGCACTCGAGGCCGTGCGGCTGACCAACGCCTACATCGCCAATAACCACGAAGACCTGGCCATGTTTACGACCCTATTCTTCGGGGTCCTCGACCCGGCGACCGGGGCGCTGAGCTTCATCAACGGCGGACACGATCCACTCTACATCCTGGACGCGGACGGCAGCGTAAAGGCTCATCTCGGGCCGACCGGTCCGGCGGTCGGCGTACAGGCCGAGGCGAATCTGGGCATACGCCAGACGTCGCTCGCGCCGGGTGACATTCTTTTCGGCTACACCGACGGCGTCACCGAAGCCCGGATGGCCGGAGGCGCATTCTTCGGTGAAAAAAGACTCCTGCGACTGCTCAAGGCCGGGGCCGATTCAGCGGAAGGATTGCTGCAAAATGTCTCCGCAGCCCTCGCAGGCCATATCGGCAGCGCGGAACAGTTCGACGACATCACCATGTTGGCGGTCAGGCGGCTGCCGTAAGCGCCGGCACCCCCGGTCAGCGGCGTCTGAGAAACGACGGCCCAAAAAACGGTCAATTAGACCATCGAACAGGCGCCGATGCCGCCGGCGGGTGCCCGATGAGGTCGCTGGCAAACGGAAGATAGGCTGGGATGAAAATTTACACCGGCAGCGGTGATCGGGGAAGAACGAGCCTGTTCAGCGGTGAAAGAATCGCCAAAAACAATGCCCGCATCGAGGCCTACGGCGGCGTCGACGAACTGAATTCATGTCTCGGCGCGCTGACCGCGGTTTTGAGTGAACGCCACGAAGGCATTGCCGAAATTCGCCAGATCCAATCCGACCTGTTCCATATCGGCGCCTGCCTGGCCACCACGCCCGGGTCTCCCGCAACCGCGGCCCTTGAACCCTTCGATCAAACCAGGTGCCGCTATCTCGAAACGGCCATCGACCACATGGAGCAGCACCTGCCGCCGCTGAGCGGCTTTATCCTTCCCGGCGGCCGCATGCCGGCCGCCCTGGCCCACGTGGCCAGAACCGTCTGCCGGCGGGCGGAAAGGCATGTGGTGGGTCTGGCCGAGAGCCAACCGGAAGACCGGGCGCCGGAGGTCTACCGGGCGGTGCTCGTCTATCTCAACCGGCTCTCCGACTATCTTTTTGTGTTCGCCCGCTATTGCAATCACCTGGCCGGCGAAGCGGATCTCCACTGGAAATAGGGGTCCGCTGCCCTGAAAAATCGCGTGCCGGCGGTGGAATTAGACCTGCGCGCCTGGGTGCGAAGGGACGGCGCCGTCGTGTTGAAGCGTCGCTGAAACCGCATGGTAGACATCACCTACGATACCGAACTCTTGGAGAGGCGTCTCATCTCGGCCGATACTTTCGAGATGGTTCTCTCCCGGCCCTCTGGTTTCGACTTCACCGCCGGTCAGAGGATTCGGCTCACCCATGCCGGCCTCGCCCGCGATTATTCGCTGACCAATGCACCCGCTGAAACCGCGCTGGTGCTCTTAATCCGTCAGGTTGCCGCGGGACGCTTGTCGCCGCTGCTCTCTACGACCCCCATCGGCACCGTTTTCACATTCAGCGGACCCCACGGTTATTTCGTTTTTCGTAGATCCGCTCAGCCGCCGGTTTTTGTCGCCACCGGCACCGGTGTCGCTCCTTTTGCCGCCATGGCCCGTTCGGGGGTCAGCGGCTTCACTCTGCTTCACGGCGTCCGCCGGTTAGAGGAATCCTGCTATGCGTCGCTTTTTCGGTCCCATGCGCGGCGATATATCGCCTGCCTGTCCGCAGAAGACCGTCCTGCGGCGGGTTACTTTCACGGTCGTGTGACCGATTTCCTCGCATCAGGCCTGGAGGCCGGCCGCTACGACTTCTACCTGAGCGGCCGCGGGGAAATGATCCGGGATGCCATCTGGCTCGTGGACGATCGTTTTCCGGGCTCGCTGGTCTACACCGAGATTTTTTATTGACCCGAATCCGTCGAGAAAGAGATGAAGACATCTTATGTCAGCAACCTCATCCGGCCGCCTCGGTTTTCGGGGCTACACCCCGGGCACCATCGGAAGAATTACGGAAGCCCATGCGGTCTACTATCATGATTACTGGGGGTTCGATGCGAGTTTCGAAACCCAAGTCGCCCGCGAACTCGCCGAGTTCGTAACCGCATTTCAGGTCGACCGCGACGGATTGTGGGAGGTTTTGGCGGACGGCCGCTTTGCCGGCTCAATCGCCATCGACGGCAAGCGGGCCGGCGCAGAGGGGGCGCGCCTGCGCTGGTTCATCGTCGTTGCGGCCCATCAAGGCGGCGGCATCGGCAGGGCCCTGATTAAAGAAGCGATTGCCTTCTGCCGCAGCAAGGGCTATCGTTCGGTCTTCCTGTGGACCTTCGCGGGGCTGAGACGCGCCCGCCGGCTGTATGAAGAGATCGGTTTTCGCCTCGTCGCGGAGCAAGCGGTGCAGCAATGGGGGCAACCGATCACCGAACAGAAATTCGAACTGAACTTTTAACGCCGCGGTTGATCGTTTCGACTCAGCCCCGGCGCCTTGCCGACTCGCGGCCCCTATCCGGAGGGCGGCTGCCGGTGTTCAGAATGAGAAACTCGCTCGAAACGCTTGATTGAAAACGCCAAGTGAACGTTTCACCCTGAACCGTCACACCCGGGGAGGAATTATGGAATTCAAGGCCCAAAGAAAAGAAACGGTTGTGCTCAACCCCGCCAAGGAGATGGCCCCCAGATCGATTCCCAGCGAAATCCGTGAAGACCCTCTGACCGGCAGGACCGCGCGGATCTGCCACTTCATGAAATTGCACTGGGAAAAGCCCGACTTTCAGAAAATCGTCGCCGGCACGGAGAAGACCTGCCCCTTCTGCGCCGAACGGGTCATGCAGGTAACGCCCTGTTTTCCGCCCGACATCATCGCCGAGGGGCGTATGACCGCCGAGGACATGGTGCTGTTCCCCAACATCGCGCCCTACGACAGCCTGGGCGCCGTGGCCACGATGGGGTCCCGGCACTATTTACCGATGACAGAAATCGAGCCGCAACGGATCACCAAGGCGTTTCAGCTGGCAATGGCCTTTTTCAGGCGCATAGAGGCCTTGGGCCACCCCGAATCGGTCTACCACCTGATCAACTGGAACTACATGCCGCCCGCGGGCAGTTCCCTGATCCACGCGCACCTGCAGGTCTTCTCCACTTCATCGGCCCCCAACCTGATGCGTGAGGAACTGGCCGCCGCAAAGGCGTACATGGAGAAAAGCCGGACCAACTACTGGGGTGATCTCGTAGCCCATGAAAAGGCGGCGGGAGAACGGTACCTGGGGCGCATCGGCCGCACCGACTGGCTGCTCAGCTATGCGCCGCTCGGGGTCGCCGGCGACGTTTTGGCCGTCGTCGACGGCGTTAACGGCACGCTGGGGCTGACCGACCAGGACCTCGCGGATATCGCCGCCGGTCTGAGCCGCCTGATGGCCGCCTATGACAAGATGGGGATCTACAGCTTCAACATGAACTTTTTCACCGGGCGGTTGTCCGACGATTTCTCGCGCTTCCACCTGCTCTTTTCCCCGCGGACCTTCTTCAACCAGTCGTTGGGAACACCGGACATCGGGGCCCTGCGCAACCTGTTCAACGAAACGCTCTGCATGGCCTTTCCGGAGGATATTACGAAAATGCTGAAGCCGCACTTCGAATAAAATCGGTGTCCGATTTTATGAAACGCGGCTGGCGCCGCTTTTTTCGAGCACTGTGCGGCTCGGGCGGTTGGCGGATGAGATAAGGCTTTTTCGAATCGATT
>JBFYWB010000129.1:0-13856 GCA_041299015.1 Deltaproteobacteria bacterium | reverse complement strand
CGGGTAAGGGGATTTTTTCGAGCAGCCGTCCGTGATAATGGGAATCGGTCTGGAGAGTTCCCTCCTGGTTGATGATGAAGGCGTCTCCCAGACCGCCCAGTTCAAGGTTTGACAACAGGTCCTGGAAAAGTTCGATGTCCAGGGAGGCGCGCAGGACACCGAAGGAACCGTCCGGCAGGATCTGTTTGACCGCGATGATCACATGCGGAACATTGCGGTACCCCAGAAACACGTCGCTGGTGTAGACCCCCTGACTGACGACCTGTTCGAACCAGGGCTGACCGCTGTAATCCTTGTCCTTGAGACCATAAGGTCCGACGTAGGCTTTCTGCTTGCCGTCCGAATCGATCGACCCCAGATCCACAAAGCCGCCCCCGAAGCTGCGCTGGAGGTTTTCCAGGATGGCCGATAATCGGTTCGGGTTGCGGAGCACCTCGCTTCCATTGTCATGCACGATGAAATCGAGCGCCGAGCGGCGTTCGGTGAGAAAGAAGGCGATCGTCCGCTGCGTGTTGGAGACCGTGCGGGAGGCCCTCAACAGCCATTCGGATGCCATGGTTTGCCCGGTAAATTTATAGTCGACCAGAGTGATGGAAATAAGCGGCACCACTGCCACCATGCCCGTGAGCAGGATCGAGAGCCACCAGATGCGTCGATAGTTAAAGAGGTACTCGGATGCCCCCGGGGCGGGCACACGCATCTGTTTATCCCAGAAGGCGGGTTTCAGGTTTGCCAGTTGGAACATATGGGCTCCTGTCATTTTTTCAACGCCGGCGGTCACCGCATTAACGACCGACTATGATCGGCTTCCTGTCATCGCGCGCGCGGCGGATTTTATCGTGGGCGGTTTTGATGGTCTGGCTCAGCTCGTCGATATCGACCGGCTTTTGCAGGTAGGCGAACGCGCCCAGTTCCATACACATTTTTTTGTCGGCTTCCGATCCGTGACCGGTCAAAATGATCACCTCGATCGCCGGTTGGGTCTTTTTCACGCGGCGCAGCACCTCGATGCCGTCGATGCCGGGCATTTTGAGGTCCAGGATCATGACATCCGGTTCGTCTTCCCGGGCCACTTCCAGGGCCGATTCGCCGTCATAGGCCACGGCCGATCCCAAATCACGCATCATCAGGCGCTCGGAGAGGGTTTGGACGAACTCCCTCTCATCGTCCACCAGCAAGATCTTGGAGGGGATTTCGAAATCCTGGCGGCGGTAGATGTCGGCTTGGTAATACCCCGGCCCGACCTTGGTTTCCACTGCGGTGACTCCTGGAACCCGGCCGGCAATCGATTTGAGTTCCTCCTCGAGGCGGCTGAGCATCAGAACGTGCTTGTCGATGGTCAAGGTGACGGCACCGGAGCGGGCTTTAACGCCGACGTTGTGGCCTTCCGTGATCAGGGCCGTTTCCACGCGGGCGGCGAGATTAAAATCCTCGACGGCTTTTTGGGATCGGTTGGTGGGCGTCACAACGGCCTTGCCAATGTTTTCCGCGATCGTGGCGGCAATTTCGGGCGGCGGTGTCTTGTCGGTCGGAGCCACGATATCATAAAGGGAGGCGTCCCATGGATCCTTGGCGTCGAAAAGCATCTGCGTCCATGCAGCGCGGTCCTCGTCTTCGCGGCGGATGATTTTGAGTGCCTCCAGTTCGGGCATCTTGTGCTCACGGACGGCAGCCGCAACCCTTGCCTTCATATCCGCGATCAGGCAAACCCGCAGCACGTGGCTGATGTCGCGCGGGATGAGCTGGCCGGCAAAGCCGGTGAAGATCAGGCCGTCTTGGGCGAGACGCCCGGCTAGGGCCACCCGCAGATGGGCCAGCGACCGCTCCCGCTCATGGGTGAATTTGTTGAAGACCGAGGTTTTCGCTGAAAACGCCCGCTCGATCTTGTTTGTCGGAATTTTGGAGATGCGGCTGGCATCGGCAACGACTTCCTTGTCGGTGACCAGGCCATAGCCGGTTTGAGAGAGGACTTCATGGACCGCCTTCTTCTCGTTGCAAAAACTGCCGCTGAATATTGTAATGACTGGCATCTTCACCCCTCCTTGTTTAGGCTTCGACGAGTCGGCAAACGGTCAACAGAGGACAGGCCTCCTCTTCGCCGTTCACGTGAGCGGTTTGATGGACTATGTTGATGGCCTTTTCCATTGTCGGGAAAAGATGATCCTCCCCGAGTTTGGCCGGAAAGTGGGTCCGGCCGAACACTTTCATCACCGACTCGTTGACGCCGCTCATCGATATGTCGACACCGGCGCTTCTGACCTGGTCCACCAGCAGCGACAGGGTTTCCTCACCGGAGGCATCGATGTCGTTGATTCCATTGGCAACGATGATAATGTGGTTGAGTTTTTTCTTGATGCGCATGATTTCGGTTATCTTGTCTTCCAGATAGCTTGCGTTGGCGAAAAACAATGGGCCGTCGAAGCGCACCATGGCCACGTACTCGCATTCCCGCAGGCCATGGGTAGTCACGCAGCGCAGGGCCTCGTCCTCGGCCCTGGCCAGGGAAACCACGCTGGGCCGCATGCTCTTGTAAAGAAAGACCATCAGGGAGAGCACGACCCCGATCATGATGCCCTTGTCCAGGTGGGGCGCAAACGCCAGGGTGCTGATGAACGAGATGATGGAAATGGCACCGTCGTACCATTTGGCCTCCCAGGCGTGAATGAAACCGGAAATGTTTATCAGCCCGATGACGGCCATCATGATGACGGCTGCCAAAACGGCCTGAGGCAGATGATAGAGCAACGGAGTGAAAAATAACAGGGCAATCACAACCGCAAGGCTGGTGAATACGCTCGACAATCCGGTAACGGCCCCGGCCTGAAGATTGACCGCCGAGCGCGAAAAAGATCCGGATGTCGGATAACTCTTGCCGATGGCGCCGCAGATATTGGCCAGTCCCTGACCGATGAGTTCCTGGTTGGGGTCGAGGCGTTGTCCGGTTTTACCGGCCATGGCCTTGGCGATGGAGATCGCTTCCATGAACCCCAGGAGTGAAATAATCGCTGCAAACGGTAGAAGCTGCAACATGATTCCCAGGTTGATGGGTGGCACGGTCAGCGCCGGCAGGCCCTGCGGGATTTTGCCCACTACGGCACCGCCGCCCATCATCGTGAGGTGGTGCGCGTCAAGGGGTTCATTACCGACCTTGATGCGCCAGGTCCGGCCGTCGGTTTTCATTCCGGCGGGAGTTTGGTCTTTGGGAAAGAATTTCGGCGACCCGTCGGCTTGAGGGACCCCGGCGAAGAGCAAATATCTGAGCTGCTGCCGGCTCATGCGGGCTTCTTCCTTCAAGCGCGCGATTTTCACGTTTACGACGCTGACATCGTGCTCGGCATCAAGGACGCCGATCTGGTCGTGGTTCTGCTTGGCCGTGTTCAGCGCTTCGCTCAGGCGGGTCCGCTCTTCCGAGAGCGACGGCAGCGACGAGGCCGCCTTGTTGAAACTGTCGATCAGCTTGCGGGCGGTAGGAGATTCGATGGCCGCGACGGACACGGCCTGGTCGTGCTGGAACCCGGTGGCCCAGGAGATAAAAGTGGTGATGACGACGGCCACGAGAACATTGGGAATCCGCGGTGAGAGCCATTTAAGACCGTACATGACGGCGAAAGCGAAGACGCCCATCAGCAAGGTCGGCCAGTGGGTGTAGTGGAGCGCCGCCTTGATGACCTGTACGATGGTTTCATAGTGGTGCGCAGCCGTGTCGACGTTGACGCCGAACATCTTGGACAGCTGGGAGGAAGCGATGATCAAAGCAGCGGCATTCGTGAAACCGTTGACAACCGGGTGAGACAGAAAATTGACCACCAATCCCAGCCGCAGCACTCCCAGGGCCAGCTGGAAGATACCGACCATAAGGGCCAAAAGGATGGCATACGAGATGTACCCCGGGCTGCCGGCGGTGGCCAGGGGGGCGAGGGAGGCGGCCGTCATCAAGGAGACCACCGCAACCGGTCCGGTGGCGAGTTGGCGACTCGATCCAAAAAGCGCCGCAATCATCGGCGGCAGAAAAGAGGCATACAGGCCGTAATAGGCCGGCAGTCCCGCCAGCTGGGCGTACGCCATCGATTGAGGGATCAGAACCAGGGCCACGGTCAGACCCGAGAGTGCGTCAAGCCGCAGTGACGCCTTATCGTAGTTTCTGAACCAGTGTAAAAAAGGAAATACCTTTGCCAACATGTGCCGCTCCTATCCTGAAGGGTTAAAGTTCATGAGAATTCGACTAATCGATGTGATCAGGTCGTCGTAAAGCGCACCCGCATCGTAAAGATTGTAGGTGTTGAATCGCACCAGGCCGTCGACCATCGTGAAGATGATCAATGCGGTTCTGCGGGCCGGAAGCTGCGCGACCGAACCGTCTTTTTGCCCGGTCACGATCGCCTTTTCGAAAATATCGACGAAGCAGTTGTAGATCGATTCCAGATAGTCACGGCCCACCGGGTTGACACGGGCCAGCTCGTAGGCATCGTGGCGGTGCAGGAGGAGGAAGCGGTCTTCCATCTTGCCGGCCAAAAAGAGGTAGAACCCGACGACCTCATTCATCATTTCCAGGCCGGAGTTAAACCTCCTCTGTGTAAGATACCCTTCGAATTCCTTAAGGATCTCTGTTTTGAAGTCTTCCAGAATGGCCAGAAAGAGCTCCTCCTTGCTGTTATAATGGTAAAAGATCGTTCCTTGGGCGACACCGGTTATTTTGGCCAGCTCGGCCATGGACGTGTCCTTGTAGCCTTTGAGTGAGAGCAGTTTGGTGGCCACCCTCATGATTTGTTTTTTCTTGGTCATTCGCGAATGGCCGCTCCTTATTAACTGACCAGTCAGTCAGTTTCGTATTTTTTACGGTAACCCCAACGATTCTGTCAAGAAAAAAATCAATCAACGCCCCAAAAAAATAGAAACCCAACCTCAACCCTGGGAACCCGGAGAGTCACGGTTACGGATGGGCCGGAACCAAACGGCAGGCAAACCTATAGGGCGCCAAAGCGGAACGGATCCGCTGCCGGATCAACGGCAGGGGGACGGGACGGAGTTCCCCGCTCTGGATGGCCGGGTAGAGGTCGGGAAAATACTGGCGGAGAAGCATGCGGGGAATGGGACGGTTCAAATTGGAGAGCAGCTGCTCGGCGGCCTCTTTGACAATTGAGAAATCCCAGTAGTAGCGGATGCGGTCCCGGTAGCTATACCGGCGCAGGAATTTGAGGTCGGCCGCCGAGCCGCGGTAGTGGGACTGCCAGTGCTCGGGGCGGCTCAGCATGGCGGTTTCCAGAACTTTGCGGAGACCGGAGAGCCGGACGCCGCGTCTGCCGGCGAGCCAATCGGTTTCGATATGGGCGAGGGCGAACAGCGCCTCGCGGTAGGCATAGGTCAGGCAGGGGCCGACCTTTAAAAGCGTGAAGTGGTCTCGGACCATCTGCGCCAAGGCATCCGGGGGTTGGTAATCGGTGGCGTGAACCTCATAGGTCATGATCCCGGGGAGCGCGGTATACCCGGCCGACAGCGCGGCTGCCTTTTCCGGGCGGTAGCCGGCGAACCCGGTATCGCCAAAGTCGACACCGGGCTGAACCACGACCGCCATCACCCGCTCCCAGGCCGCCTCGAGACCGGCTGCCCGAAACCGGTCTGCGGTGACCGCGAGGGTACGGGCCACTTCTTCGGCAGGGGTTACCTTTAACTGCGCCGTTGCCGTCAACGCGCCGCCGGGAAGCGGTACTTCGACACCGATGACATACAGCGGTCGGGACCGGCCCGGCGGTTGCCGGTTGGCCGCCTCTTCGGCTGCCTTGCACAGCACGGCGGCCCGCTCGGCCGTGATTTCAACCGGCAGGGCCGCTCGGGAATCATCGGTACAGGCCAGGCCGGTATCGAGGTGAATCTTGCAGAATCCCGCCGCGACGCACTCCCGGGCCAACTCTGCGGCTTTTGATAAGGCTTCTGCGGCGGTTTCTCTTATCCAGGGATGGGGACCGAGGTGGTCGGCGCCGATCAACACCCTCTCCAAGGGATACTCTGCGGCAGCCGCCAGGGATCGGACGAAGGCGGCGAATTGAGCGGGCCGCAGGCCGGTGTAACCGCCGAACTGGTTGACCTGGTTGGCGGTGGCTTCTACCAGGAGAACATCATCGTCTATCGCCGCCTGCGCGATGGCGGCTTCCAGAACGGTTCGGTGCGCCGAACAAATGGCGGTAATTCCTCCGACTTTACCGGTTAAGTGGTCATGACGCAGCCTTGTCAAACGGTCGCTCACGATGGAATCCCTGCTGATTGCGGTATCCGGCACAGCCGGGTCTTGCGCCGATTTGCGGTTCTCTCATTGGCTAACATAAGCAAGGTCGGGTCACAATGAAAGGGGAGAGCGGTTTGGTCGGTTAAGCCCGAAAGGCGTCCTCGGTATTCAAGCCGATAGTCGGTGAGCTGTCTGCTCTTCAAATCAAGCCATGCACCGCTTACTCTTTTTAGCGACGCAGCCGGCATACCGGCTCAACCGGCTAAACCGGCTCAGCGCTCCTCCGCCGTTTTTCGCGATAGACCATCACGGCCATTACCGCGGTCTGTAGTGCCGAGAGCCCCACGAAATACCAGATCCAGGCCGGGATGCCCCCCAACAGAGGGTGGGTTTTGCCCCACGACCAGACATCGATCGACAAGATAAAAATTAATCCGAGCAGAAAGGTGTAGGGATTGCGGATCCAGTCCGGCCAGAAGAAGACCAAGGCGTGTGCGCGCCATGCCATAAAAAGGTGAGACAGAAGGTAGGCCGCGAATGCCGTCAGCATGACCCAAACGACGGGCAGAAAACCACCTTCCGGAAGCCATTTCAGATAAAAGGCGACCAGAACGGCCTCTCCGCAAACAATGGACAGGATGGCCGGCAGTGCATAGCGGCGGCGGAAATAGAGTCCGAAAATCACGGTGGGAAAAAGGACCGCCAGGCCCGTGAAGGTTTGGGTCGCGATTTGCAGGATCGTGGCCGGCGGACGGTATGCCAGGGCCAGGCCGATCAGTCCCAGAAAGACCACGAAGAGCCGCCCGGTCGCACTCTCCTTGCTCTTTTCCCGGCGTATCATCGGCAGGACGTCATGCGTAAAAATGGAGCTCAGGGTCAACAACTGGGAATCCATGGTCGACATCAAAGCGGCCATACCGCCGGCGATGACCAGTGTGGCCATGACGTCGCCCGATATCGTGGTCATCAGCATCGGCAGAATGCGGTCGGCTTGTTTGTCGGTCAAATCGGGTATCGACAACCGCGCGATCACGCCGATGGCGATCGGCATGATGAAGACCACCGTGCAGACCAGAGGATAGAGGAGCATGATGTGATCGATGGTCCGCCGGCTCCGGGCGGCAAAGAAGCGCTGAAACAGCTGAGGGAACATCGGATCGCAGAAAAACCAGAGCATCATGAAACTCAGCCAGATACCCGGTGAGTATTTCCCAAGGCCGCCGGGGCGTGAGAAGAGTTCGGGTGACAGGGACAGGATTTTCTGGTTGGCGGCCGCAAAGCCGCCGTGGTATCGCAGGACGATCACCAGGGAGGCAAAGAGCATGCCGAACATCACGGCCCCCTGGAACAGGTCGGTCCACGCCACTGCCCGCATGCCGCCCCGCAGGGTGTAGAGCAGGATGATGGCGGTGACCAGAACGCAGCCGGCGAAATACGGCAGGCCGAGCAGTTCTTCGAGGGCGTATCCGGCCGCCATCGGCTGCAGGGCTAAGTAGGGAATGGTGAAGATCACCATGACCACGGCAAACAGAGCGGAAAGCACCCGGCTGCCGTACAGGTGGCGAATCAGCTCCGGAGGCGTGACCACACCGCTGCTGCGACCGACGTGCCAGATCCGGCGGCCGATGATCCAGAAGGTGATTGCCATGAAACCGGTGCCGAAGCCCATGATCGGGAAAAAGGCATAGCCGTCGCGGTAACCGGCGCCCGAGGTGCCGAAGACGGTGAAGGCCGAAAAGTTGGTGGCCACCATGGTGCCCAGCAACACCAGCGTGCCGAGCCTGCGATCGGCCAGGAAATAGCTTTCAGGGGTCGATTTCCAGCGCGTGCGCGCGAGGATGCCGATCACGAGAACCACGAGGAAGTAAGCCGCAATGACGGCGATTTTAGCCAGCATGTCATCCCTCCCTAACAAAAAAAGCCATCCCTCTGGGTCGGGATGGCTTAGCCTGACATAACCCTCTGAAGCATTCGTTTATAACGTCTTTTAGCCTTAAGAGCGGCCAAAGGTCAAGGATTTTTCGCGGGCGCTTTTACAGGCCAGCTCCGGGTGACGCCTTCCGAACCTGCGCATGGCACTCGGAAGGTCATCCGTCGGCCGGATAGATTTTCGGCTGCCACACGTTCTCATGTTCATAGTCTTTGGCGCTGATTTCCGGCTCTGCCGGTAAGAGGGCATACACGAGCTGACGGTTTGATTGGGTTGGTAAATGAAATTTGGTGTTGCAAAAAATAGTTTGAGCTTGTACGGAAGTGTCGTCAAATGACCAGACTTTCTTCAGTCGGGTAATCGTCATGCAACCAATCACAACAGCGGGCCTCTCTCCCTGGGTACCGGGTGTATTCAGCCTGATTGTCTACTTTCTTGCGGTGTCGGTAGTGATCGGCGCACTGTTGTTTCTGTCGTCCTGTCTCGGCGAGAAGAAGCCCAGCGTCGAAAAATCGCGCGCCTACGAAAGCGGTATTATCCCGACCGGCACCGCCCGGTTGCGGTATCCGGTTCCCTTTTATCTCGTGGCGATCTTTTTTCTGATATTCGACGTGGAGGGCGCTTACATCTTTGCCTGGGCCGTGGCCTGGGAAGACTTGGGCTGGACGGGCTGGCTGCAGATATCGTTTTTCATCATCGTGCTCTTACTGGGTCTGCTCTACATCTGGCGGAAAGGGGGACTGGCTTGGGGGCCGGAAGCCAAAAACAGATGAACGGACGTCTGGTGAGCACCGTCGACTACCTGGTCAACTGGTCGCGGCAATACAGTCTGTGGCCCATGTTTTTCGGATTATCCTGCTGTTTTGTCGAGGAAGCGACCGTTTTAACGGCACGTTACGACTTGGCGCGCTTCGGCGCCGAGGTGTTAAGACCCTCCCCGCGCCAAGCGGATCTGTTGATCACCTCCGGTACGATCTTCAAGAAAATCGCCCCGGTTGTGCTGCGGCTCTACGAACAAATGGCCGAGCCGAAATGGGTCATCTCCATGGGGTCTTGCTCCAACTGCGGCGGCATGTACGACGGCTATAGTGTGGTGCAGGGCATCGACCAGATCCTGCCGGTGGATGTTTATATCCCCGGATGCCCGCCGCGGCCCGAGGCCGTCGAAATGGGACTCGTGATGCTGCAGCAGAAAATCATGGCCGAGGAAAGGCCGATCCGCCCCATTTTGAACCTTCCCGGGGGCAGCCAGGGCAGCAGCACACCGATCCTGGTCGATGGACAAACCAAATCGCGTGACTCCCGCGGTCCCGGGATGGACGGAACAGCCATTCGCGGGACGTCGGTCGTTCCACCGCACTTTAAGGGCAGCCGGTCCGATCTGATGTGGACACCGCCGCCGCGGCGCATCGAACCCGGCCCGACTGACAGAGGCCTGGCCGACCAGTTGCGTGAAAGATTCGGGGATGCCGTCGAACAGGTACCGGAAACTGCCGATATGCCCACTTTTCAGGTGAACGGTGGCCGCTTCAAGGAGGTTCTGCGTTACCTGAAAACCGCGGCGAAGCCCCGCTTCCGGCGGTTGGAGGATTTGACCGCGATCGACGAATCCGCCCGCCGCCACCGCCGGAACTTTCCCGACTACACTCTGGTTTACAATCTGCTCGCTTTCGATTCCCCCTGCCGGATCCGGCTGAAGGTCGGACTAAACGGCGTGGAACCGGTTGCGGCCACAGTGACCGACATCTGGCCTTCGGCCGGCTGGTACGAGCGTGAAGTGTTCGACATGTTCGGGATCAGATTTGACGGCCACCCGAACCTGCGGCGACTGCTCATGCCCCACGATTGGGAAGGCCACCCCCTGAGAAAAAGCCATCCCGGCCGGGCAACCGAAATGCCCCCCTACACGCTCGAGGATGCGCGCAATCATCAGCCCTTGGACGGCAGTGAATATGTCGCAAAGGAGGGCGACAGACACCGGCTGATTCTCAATATCGGTCCGCATCATGTCAGCACGCACGGACTGATGCGTTTCATTGTCGCCCTGGACGGCGAAGAGATCACCGATCTCGACATGGATATCGGTTACCACCACCGTTCAGTGGAAAAAATCGGCGAACGTCAGACCTGGAATCAATTCATTCCCTACACAGACCGGGTCGATTACCTGGCCGGTGCCGCCAACAACCTGCCCTATGTCATGGCCGTTGAAACCCTGGCGGACATCCAGGTTCCGAAGAGAGCCCAGTACATCCGCGTGATGCTGAGCGAGCTGTTCCGCCTGAGCAACCACCTGGTCTGGTTTGCGACCTATGCCCACGATGTCGGTGCCATGACGCCGAATTTTTACACGTTTCGCGAACGGGAAATGATTCTCGACATCGTGGAACTTATTACCGGCGGGCGGCTGCACCCGTCATGGTTCCGGTTGGGCGGCGTGGCGGCCGATATGCCAGATGGCTGGAAGGAGGCGGTCGATGCGTTCGTCCGGATTTTTCCCGAGCGCCTGCGGGAATACGAGACGCTGATCCGCAAGAACCCCATATTCAAAGCCCGCACCGAGGGGATCGGTCGGATTTCGCTGGACGAGGCGATCGACTGGGGTGTCAGCGGACCCAACTTGAGAGCCTGCGGCCTGGAGTGGGATCTGCGTAAAAAATTTCCCTACTCGAGTTACGATGATTTCGATTTCGAGGTGCCCACCGCCGCCGCCGGCGACTGCTACGCACGCTACCTGGTGCGGGTCGAGGAAATGCGGCAGAGCTTGAATATCATTGCGCAAGCCGCCGAACGGATGCCGGCCGGTCGCTATGTCACCGACGACTACCGCTACGTGATACCAAAGCGGGCGGACATGCTCACCGACATCGAGAGCCTCATTCACCATTTTATCAACGTGACCCGCGGACCCAAGATTCCCCGCGGCGAGGCCTATGCCGCCTGCGAAATTCCGCGGGGAGAGCAGGGCTACTATGTGGTCAGCGACGGACTCGGGTATGCCTATCGCATGCGCATCCGGTCGCCCGGTTTCGCCAACGTGCAGGCCATGCCGCTGATGGCCGTGGGAGAGACGATTGCCGACTTGGTCGCGATCATCGGGTCGGTGGACTATATATTACCGGATATCGACCGTTAAACGACTTTCGATACAACGAAAATTCTTAAGATAATTTTTCCTTTTATGCTACCGGAAGAGATTCGAGAAGGCCTGCGGCGGCAGGTTGCCGCGGTCGAGCATCCGCGCGAGCTGGCGGTGGACGTGATGTTCGCGCTCCAGGACCATTACGGTTACCTGAGCGATGCGGCCCTGGAAGAAGCGGCAGCGCTGTTGGGGATGACGACCCTGGAAGTGGAAGAACTGGCCACGTTCTACACCTTTATCTACCGTGAGCCGGTGGGGAAATACGTCATTCACCTCTGCGACAGCGTGATCTGCTGGATGGACGGTTATGAGTCCATCCGCGACTATCTGTGCCGCAAACTGGAGGTCGAGTTGGGCGGCACCACGCCCGACGGGCTGTTCACGCTTTTGCCGGTGTGCTGCATCGGCTACTGCGACCGGTCTCCGGCCATGCTGATCAACCGCAAGGCTTACGGCCCCTTGACGCCCGAGAAGATCGACGCGATCCTGGAGAAACTGAAATCCGAGGGGTAATTTTTATATCACCGCCCGCTGCGCTCAAGACGCGACGGGCGGTGATATAAAAAACAAATTAAGCGATGCCGAAAGACTACCCACAAGTTTTGTTTCAGAATCGCAAGCCGGACCGGATCGCCACGCTCGACGAGTACCGCCAAAGCGGCGGCTATTCGGCGCTGGCGCGTGTCCTGACGGCGGGGTCGCACGCGGCTGTCCGGCAGCAGATCCTCGACGCCGTGCTGCTGGGACGCGGCGGGGCCGCCTTTCCGGCCGGCAAGAAGATGGAGACCATCGCCGATGACGCGCCGTTTCCGCGCTACATGGTCTGCAATGCCGACGAAATGGAGCCGGGCACCTTCAAGGACCGGGTACTGATCCACGCCGATCCGCACATGCTGATCGAGGGAATGATCATCACCGCTTACGGGATCCTGGCAGATGAAGGCGTTATTTTCATCCGACCCGAGTATGAAAGCGCGGCGAAGATCCTGGAAAGGGAGATTCGGATCGCCAGGGCGTCGGGCTACCTGGGGAAAAATATCCTCGGCAGCGGATACGCGCTGGACATCCTGGTTCACCGCAGCGGCGGGCGCTACATCTGCGGCGAAGTAACGGCGCAGTTGAACGCCTTGATGGGCAAGCGGCCGATTCCCAAGCAAGCGCCTCCGTATCCCACCGAAAAGGGTCTCTGGGATCGGCCGACCCTGGTCAACAACGTCGAAACCCTCGCTTGCGTGCCGCACATCATCCGCCATGGTGCGGACTGGTTCAAGGGCCTGGCCTTGACGGCCGGGGCCGCCGGGACGAAGATTTTCTGCGTCAGCGGCCACGTCAACCGACCGGGTTGTTACGAGCTTCCCTTGGGGGTGCCCCTGAGCGAAATCATCGAAGAACACGCCGGCGGCATGCGCAATGGGGCCGAGTTCAAGGCTTGCCTGCCGGGCGGGGCATCGACCCGCTTCATGCCGAAGCCGTTCTACGACATCGAAATGGATTTCGGGTCATTGAAAAAAGAGGGTCACCGTCTGGGAACCGGGGCCATCATGGTCTTCGACCACACCACCTGCATGGTGGCTGCCACTATGAACCTGATCGACTTTTTTGCTCGCGAGTCCTGCGGTTGGTGCACGCCCTGCCGGGAGGGCCTGCCGTATATCCGCGACCTGCTGGCTCGCATCGAAGCCGGGGAGGGCGAAGAAGCGTTCATATCCATGTTGGAGGCTATGAGCCGCCACCTGTGGAATGCTTACTGCGCTTTCGCACCGGGGGCCGCGTCACCGCTGGAGAGCCTTTTGACCTATTTCGGAGACGAGGTGCGGGAACACATTGCGCATAAGAAATGTCCGTTTAAGTAGAAAGACAGGTGGACGCCGGTGGCCTGGGGTTAACGCTCCCTATGGCCGGCTGAAAGCTGCAATCAACTGACAATCGGCGACTCGTAAAAACATGCCCAAACTCATCATCGACAATCGGGAAATCGAGGTGCCCTCGGGAACCAAGGTAATCGAAGCTGCCGAAAGACTGGGCATCATGATTCCGCGGTTTTGCTATCACCCGGCCCTGGGATCGGTGGGGGCCTGTCGCGTCTGCGCGGTCAAGGTTTTACAGGGACCGGTCAAAGGCGTGCAGATGAGCTGCATGATCGATGCCGGCGACGGCATGGTGGTGTCGACCACCGATGAGGAGGCGATCGATTTTCGTCGCCATGTCATCGAGTGGCTGATGCTGCACCATCCCCACGATTGCCCGGTCTGCGACGAAGGCGGCCACTGCCTGCTGCAGGACATGACGGTCTCCGGCGGTCACGGACTGCGGCGCTACCTGGGGAGAAAACGCACCCACACCGATCAATATCTCGGGCCCCTGGTCCAGCACGAGATGAACCGCTGCATCCAGTGCTACCGCTGCTCCCGCTTCTACCAGGAGTACTGCGGCTACCGCGACCTGGGTGTGATGCGGCTCGGGCATCGCGTCTACTTCGGCCGTCAAAAGGACGGAACGCTGGAGAGCCCTTTCGCCGGCAATCTCACCGACATTTGCCCCACCGGCGTTTTCACCGACAAGCC
>JBFYWB010000120.1:0-4753 GCA_041299015.1 Deltaproteobacteria bacterium | reverse complement strand
TGTGTCGCAGTCCGACGGTCATACCGATGCAGACATTTCATATAACGAAAATAAACAATTTTCAACCGGTTAAAGTGCCGGGCGCTTTTCATTGACGTACCGGTTCGGTCCTCATTGCGCTAAAATGCCGTTTGGAAAATCGGTCATTGGCGATTCCGTCGCCCGCCTTGCGGCGGCGCCGACCGACAGCGCATGCGGCGTGAAAGAAGCACGCCTTTTCACTTGACACAACCCCCCGCTGGCGTTAAAAAATGAATGAGTGTTCATTCATTTAAGGGTTTCTCTGAAACCTCACCCGCCGTCAGCGGCAGAAGGGAGAATCGCACCCAAACATGGAATCGGTCCTGATCTCACCGTCGCAAGCGCTCTATCTCGGCCTGGCCGGCCGAATGCTGTTCATCCTGATCCCCTTGATCGGTATCGGCGTTTTCGCCTACATCATGATTCGACGGATCGTCCCCTTGTTGAAAGCTTCGGCGGACCCGCGTTTCGACCGCGCGGGCGAGCGTATGCGCGGGGTTCTCAAGTTCTGGCTGGGGCAGTCCAAGCATCCACGCTACCTCTTCGCCGGAAGCATGCACATCCTGCTTTTCTCCGGCTTTCTGATCCTGTCGGTGCGCTCCTTGACCCTGGTGATTACCGGCTTCGTCGACGGTTTCGTGCTGCCCGGCTTCGGCGGCGGTTTCGGGCACGCATACGGACTCGTGAAAGACCTGGCGACGACCTTTGTGCTCGTGGCCGCGGTGGTACTGATGGTTCGGCGCGGCCTGTTCAAGCCGGCCCGCTATGCCGTTCCCGCGCGCTACGGCAAAGATCACACGGCCGAGGCGGTCCTGGTGCTGTGCCTGATCTCCGGCCTGGTCATCGGCGACATGATTTACGACGGCAGCCTTTCGGCCGCGCGGATCCAAAGCGGTTTGGCGACCGAGACACTGCTGCCCGGTACCGGCCACTGGCTGGCGGCAAACGTGTTCCGGCCGCTGCCGGCGGCAACCCTGCAGCAGCTCAACCAGTGGTCCTTCATGATCCATGAGCTGATCTTCTTCTTCTTCCTCTGCTTCCTGCCGCTGGGCAAACATTTTCATGTGATCACATCGCTCTTCAACGTCTACTTCATGAAACTGGAAAAGGGAACGGTCAAACCGGTGCGCTGGGGCATCGGCGACGAGCGGCTCGACGAGCTGGAAACCTTCGGCGTCAAAACCTATGAAGACTTTACCTGGAAGCACATCCTCGATTTTTATTCGTGTGTCGATTGCGGACGGTGTTCCGACAACTGCCCGGCCAACGCCGCCGGTCGACCGCTGTCGCCCCGGTTCATCTCAATAAAGTGCCGTGACCACGGGTACCGAAAATACCCGCTGGTGGGGCAGCCGCCGACAGAGAACCCCCAGTTGATGGGCACTGTACTGGAGGCGGACGAAATTTGGTCCTGCACCACCTGTGGTGCCTGTGAAGAGGAATGCCCGGTGATGATCGAATACATCGACAAGATCGTCGATGTCCGACGGGCCATGGTGGATGAAGGCAACGTGCCGCAGTCGCTGCAGAAGCCCCTGCAGGCGCTTGAGAAACGCGGCAACCCGTGGGCCAAACTGGAGAAGAAACGCGCCGACTGGGTTGGGACGGAAGACTTCAAAGACAGCTGTCCCGTGAAGATACTCGGTCAGAAGCAGGGTGCCGACACGCTCTATTTCGTCGACAGCATCAGCTCATACGATGACCGCATGCAGGCCATCGCCCGCGCCACGGCGCGGCTGCTGACAGCGGCCGGGATAGATTTCGGCATCCTGGGAAAGGACGAAAAAGACACCGGTCACGAAGCCCGCCGATTCGGCGAGGAAATGCTCTTTCAGGATTTGAAGGCCCACAACACCGAAAAGATCCTCACCAGCGGCGTTGCGCGCATCGTGACCGCCGACCCGCATGCGTTCAATGCCCTGAAAAAAGATTACCGGTCAATTCCGCCGGTCGAGCACATCAGTCAGGTGCTGTTCCGGCAGGTTGCCGCCGGCGCGCTCAGGTTCAAGCCGCTCGATAACGGCCGTAAAACCTACACCTATCACGATCCATGCTATCTCGGCCGCCATAACGGCTTGTACGAGGAGCCGCGCGCCATATTGGATGCCGTTCCGGGCCTGCGTCGCGTCGAGATGCAGCGCAGCCGCGATGGCTCCTTTTGTTGCGGCGGCGGGGGTCTGATGCTCTTCTATGAACCGGAGCAGGAAGAGCAGCGCATGGGCGTGATTCGGGTTCAAATGGCCAAGGAGGCCGGCGCCGACGTCATCGTCACCGCCTGCCCCTTCTGCCTGGTGAACATCGAGGACGCCATCAAGGTTGCCGGGTTGGAAGGTCAAATGGAGGCGCTCGATCTCTGTGAACTGGCCAGCCGGCAGCTTGAGCAGGGCCTGCCGGCAAACTCGGGCAAAGCCCCTGAGCAGGGATAGCGCCCGGGCCGGCCGGCTGCAGGCGAAGATGCGGACCGAGAGGCCTTTCGAAAATGGCAGCGCGCACTCAATTTTCAATCCAAATCAACTCGGGGAGGGTGAACATGGAGATTCTGGTTTGCGTGAAAAGAGTTCCCGACACGGCCGAAAACGAGATCGAGGTGAACCGGGACGGTTCGGACATCGAGCGGGACGACCTTGTCTATTCGGTCAACGAGTGGGACAACTATGCCGTCGAGGAGGCGATCCGGATTCGCGACAAAGTGGGTGGCCGTGTAACGGTGGTCACCGTCGGCGATGAGGATTCCGAGGAGGTGCTCAGGCGGGAGATGGCCATGGGCGCCGACAACGGCATTCTGCTCTCCGATGCGGCCTTCGCGGGTACCGACGGCAGAGGCATCGCAGCGATCCTCAAGGCGGCGGTTGCAAAAGGAAAATATGACCTGGTCTTCACCGGGGCTCTGGCCGATGACGGTGCCGGTCAGGTTGGTGGGATGCTGGCGGCCCTGCTGGACTGGCCGTACGCGTCGGTCGTCAACGCGATCGAAATCACAGGCGACGGCAGCCTAAAGGTCGGCCGGGAAATCGAGGGCGGTAACCATGAGATCAACGCGATCGGCCTGCCCTGTGTGCTCTCGATCCAAACCGGCATCAACGAACCGCGCTATGTCGGTATTCGCGGCATCCGCAAGGTGGCTTCGGTAGAGATCCCGGTTTACGGAGCGGCCGAGCTCGGCCTGACCGCCGAGGCCTTGGGTACCAGGGTCGAGCGGGTCGAGTATTTCGTGCCCGCACTCGGCGCCGGCGCCGAAATCCTGGAAGGCAGCCTGGAGGAAAAGATCGACAAGCTGATTGAAATTTTAAAAGCCAAAGGAGGGCTGAAGTGATGGCCGGACAGGTTTTTGCCTATATCGTACACAAAAATGGGGTGGCCGATGACACGGCCATGGAGCTGCTGGCCGCCGCCGCCAAAATCGACGCCGCAGCGGCGGTGACGGCCGTTGTCACCGGAGCGGGTGCCGAACTCGAGGGCCTATGCGCCACGCTGGCCGCCGCCTATCCGCAGGTCTGGAAAATCGACCACCCGGCGCTGGCCTATCCCAATGCCGAAATCATCCGCAGGGCGCTGGCCAACTTGCTGCCGGCCGGCGCCATCGTCCTGCTGCCGCACGATACCTTCGGAATGGACCTCGGTCCCGGACTCTCGATCAAGCTCGACGGCGCCTACGTCGCCGACGCGGTCGACTTCGCGGGACTGGACGGCGGCCGTTTGAAAGTGGTTCGCCAGGAGTTCGGCGGCATGGTCAGCACCCACGTCCTGTGCGACCTTTCCAAAGGCGCCGTCTTGACCTGCCGGCCCGGCTCGTTTCAACCGGCGGACCAAACCGCTGGCGCCGGAAAGGTGGTGGACAAATCGCCGGAGGTGGGCGATGTGACCGTGAAACGCCGCTTCCTCGAGGTCGTCGCGGCTGAAAAAGGCGACGTCGACATCACCAAGTCCGATGTTCTGGTCTCGGTCGGCCGGGGGATCGAAGACCAGGAGAACATCGAGCTGGCCGAGGAACTGGCCCAGTCGATGGGGGCCGTGGTCTCGTGCTCCCGGCCGATCGTGGACGCCAAGTGGCTGGAAAAAGCCCGCCAGGTGGGCACCTCCGGCCAGACGGTCAAACCCAAGGTCTATCTTGCGCTGGGTATCAGCGGATCCTTCCAGCACCTGGGGGGCATCAAGGGCGCGCCGTTCATCGTGGCCGTCAACAAAAACCCCAAGGCACCAATTTTTCAGGTGGCCGACGTCGGCATCGTCGAGGACGTTCTCGAATTCATTCCCGAGCTGACCGAGAAGATAAAGGAAAGCAAATAGCCCGACCTCGGGTGTTGACAGTAAAACGGCCGTCTCGGCGGGGCCGAGACGGCCGTTTCGCATTCGTCCGGTGTTGTCAGGGGACCGTGTAAGACATTTCCGCGGATTCTTGACTCTCTCCGTCCTGATTGACCGCCGTAATCACGAAATAATAGGTCATGCCCGATTGCCAAGTCGTTACCGCATAGGGATTCTCGACGTTGGGGATTTTCGCTCCGTTTTGCTTCGTGACCCCCGGCTGGTTGCGCCAGTAAAGATTGTACGCGGTGGCACCGGGAACGCTCTCCCAGGCCAACCTGACCGGGCTCTGCGCGTCTGTCGGCGCCGGAGCGGCTTCGAACGGGATGGTTTTAAAATCGATCAACCCGAGTTCGTCCCTCACGGCGGTATAGGCCATTTCTGCCGATGTTCCGATCTCGCCCGATCGGTCGAGCGCCGTGACGAT
>JBFYWB010000110.1:0-13908 GCA_041299015.1 Deltaproteobacteria bacterium | reverse complement strand
AAAATGAATTTGGGCCTGAAAGGCAAACCGGTGCTGGTTATGGCCGCTAGCGATGGTCTCGGCAAGGCCGCCGCCATGGAGTTTGCCCGCGAGGGTGCCCGGGTGCTGCTCTTTGCGCGCTCGGAAGAGCGCTTGCGGCGCGCCTGCAAGGAGATCTCGGAGGCCGGCGGCGGATTGCCGGAATATGTGGTTGGCGATATCACCGTCGCGGCAGACATCCGAAAAGCGGTCGCGGCCGCGGCCCAGCGCTTCGGTTCGATCTTCGCGCTGGTCAACAACTCCGGCGGGCCACCCGCGGGCGGGTTCGACGCCTTCGACGACGACGCCTGGCAGAAGGCATTCGAGCTGACCCTGCTCGGCTTCATCCGCAGCATCCGCGCCGTGCTGCCCCTGATGCGTGCGGCCGGAGAGGGTAGGATCGTCAACTTCACGTCCTCCTCCACCCGCCAGGCGATTGACAACTTGATCCTCTCCAACACCTTCCGCACCGGCGTGGTCGGGCTGACAAAAACCCTGGCGCGCGAGCTGGCGCGAGACAACATTCTGATCAACGTGCTCGGTCCCGGTAAGATGGACACGGCGCGCCTTCGCAGCCTAGAAGCCATGCGGGCTGAAAAGCAGGGCCTGGTTTTGGAAGATCTTCAGAAAAAAAGCGCCCTCGAAATTCCCCTGGGACGCTACGGTCGACCGGAGGAGCTGGCCCGCCTGGCCGTGTTTCTCTGTTCGGCGGCCAACACCTATATCACCGGCCAGACTGTGTTGGCCGACGGCGGACTCGTGCAGGCTTACTGACCCGTGACGTTTTTTTCAGAACAGGATCAGGAAAGAAATTTATCTATGATGAACGATCCATCCGGCCACCACCATGCCGGCATAGGACTTTATGACGCGCGTTTTGAGCACGACGCCTGCGGGATCGGCCTGATATGTCATATCAAAGGTCGCCGGTCGCATGCCATCGTCCAGGACGGGCTTAAAATCCTGGTAAATCTCAGTCATCGGGGAGCCTGCGGATGCGACGAAACCACCGGCGACGGGGCGGGCATCCTCATGCAGATGCCCGATGAATTCTTGCGAAACTGCTGCGAGCGCATCGGGATCGGGCTGCCGGCCCAAAAGCGGTACGGCTGCGGCCTGGTGTTCCTGCCACGCGACGACAATCAGCGGCGCTCGTGCATGCACCGTTTTGAAGAGGTGATCCGGCAGGAAGGTCAACTGGTTTTGGGATGGCGCCGCCTGCCGGTCGACAGCACCGCCCTGGGCCTGTTGGCACGGCAGCGGGAACCGGCCATTCAACAGATCTTCATCGGCCGCGGACCGGGCATAACCGATACGGCTCATTTCGAGCGTAAATTGCTGGTCATCCGCAAAGTCATGGAAGGATTCGTGCGCGCGTCGGGAATGAGCCAAGCCTCCTTTTTTCACGTCCCCAGCCTGTCGTGCCGCACGCTGGTTTACAAAGGCATGCTCCTGGCCGACCAGATTCAGGCCTTTTTCCCCGATTTGAGCCATCCGGATATGGTCACCGCCATGGCGCTGGTTCACCAGCGCTACAGCACCAACACGTTTCCGACCTGGGACCTGGCGCATCCCTTTCGCTTTTTGTGCCACAACGGCGAGATCAACACGCTGCGCGGCAATGTCAACTGGCTCAACGCCCGCCAGGCCCTCTTCAAATCAGACCTTTTCGGAGCGGACATCGCCAAGCTGTTTCCCGTGGCAACCCCCGGTGCCAGCGACTCGGCCGTCTTCGACAACGCCGTCGAGTTGCTCTACCACACCGGCCGCTCCCTGCCGCACGCGATCATGATGATGATCCCGGAAGCCTGGCAGAACCATCAGACCATGGGTGACGAAAAGAAGGCTTTTTACGAGTACCACGCCTGCCTGATGGAGCCCTGGGACGGTCCCGCGGCCATCGCCTTCACCGACGGCACGTGCATCGGCGCGGTACTCGATCGCAACGGTTTACGTCCCGCGCGCTACACGGTCACCACGGATGATCGGGTCATTATGGCCTCGGAAACCGGCGTGCTGCCGATAGCGCCGGAAAAGGTGCGCCGCAAAGGACGTCTCCAGCCGGGGCGCATGTTCCTGATCGATATCGAAAAAGGGCGCATCGTCGAAGACGACGAAATCAAAGCGGAGATCAGCCGACGCCGACCTTACCGCACCTGGCTGGCACAGAACCTGGTGACATTCGACCGGCTGCCCCGGCCGGCTGCCGGACCAGCACCGGAAACGCGGCCCCTGCCGATCCGCCAGCAGGTCTTCGGTTACAGCGAAGAGGACCTGCGCATTATCCTGGCCCCCATGGCCTGCAGCGCCAAAGAGCCGATCGGCTCGATGGGAGATGACATTCCGCCGGCGATTCTGTCCAAGCGGCCCCGCCTTTTGTATGATTATTTCAAGCAACTGTTTGCCCAAGTGACCAATCCGCCGTTGGACGCCATTCGGGAAGAGCTGGTGACCTCTCTGAGAACAACCATCGGTGCGGAACAAGACCTCTTTCAGGAAACGCCTCGGCACTGTCGACAGCTTATGCTGGACGGACCGGTTCTGACCGACACCCGTCTGGCGCAGCTGCGCCGAATCGACCAGGCCGATTTGCGCCCGGCATCGCAGTCGATGCTTTTTCGGGTAGACGAAGGCAGCCGCGGGCTCGAGCGGGCGCTGGCCGACCTCTGCCAAGCTGCGGTACGGGCCGTGAAAAACGGTGCAACCCTTCTGATCCTCTCCGACCGCGGGTCCGACGAACGGTTGGCGCCGATTCCGGCCCTGCTGGCCACGGCCGGCCTCCACCACCACCTGATTCGGGAAGGCCTGAGAACCCGCTGCGGACTGGTGATTGAAACCGGTGAGGCCCGCGAAATCCATCACTTCTGCTCTCTGTTGGGCTACGGCGCCGGAGCCGTCAATCCGTACCTGGTATTCGAAACCCTGGCGCAGATGATTACCGCTGGCGACCTGCCCGAGGTGGACCTTCCGACGGCTGTCGCCAACTACGTGAAGGCCGCGGAAAAGGGCATCCTCAAGGTGATGTCAAAAATGGGCATCTCGACCCTGCAGAGCTACCGCGGCGCCCAGGTCTTCGAGTGTATCGGCCTCAATGAAACCGTCGTCGACCGGTATTTTACCGGCACGTCGTCACGGATCAGCGGCGCCGGCATCGACCTGATCGCCGAAGAGGTCCGACAGCGGCACCGCCACGCCGGATCGTCCCAAAATTTGGCGCCCGAGCGACAGCTGGACCCCGGGGGCAAATACAAGTGGCGGCGCAACGGTGAGGCCCACCAGTACACGCCGCTGACCATCGCCAAGCTGCAACAGGCGGTGCGCAGCAAAGATCGCCGGGCCTGGAACGAATTTACCGGCCTTGTCGACGACCAGAACCGTCGTGAGGGCCTCATCAGAGGCCTGTTCGAATTCAAAACGGTCGGCCCGCCGGTTCCTCTGGAAGAGGTCGAGCCGTGGAACGATATCGTCAAACGCTTCAAGACCGGCGCCATGTCTTACGGTTCCATCAGCAAGGAAGCCCACGAAGCGCTGGCAATAGCCATGAACCGGATCGGGGGCAAGAGCAACAGCGGCGAGGGCGGTGAAGACTCCGACCGTTACCGGCCCGACGACAACGGGGACTGGCGCAACAGCGCCATAAAGCAGGTGGCTTCCGGCCGTTTCGGCGTCACGGGCGCCTACCTGGCCAACGCCGCGGACTTGCAGATCAAGATGGCTCAAGGGGCCAAACCGGGCGAGGGCGGACAACTGCCCGGTTTCAAGGTCTACCCCTGGATCGCCAAGACCCGGCACTCGACACCTTACGTGGGTCTGATATCCCCGCCGCCCCACCACGACATCTATTCGATTGAAGATTTGGCCCAGCTCATACATGACCTGAAGAACGCCAACCCCCGTGCACGTATCAACGTCAAGCTGGTCTCGGAAGTGGGCGTCGGAACGGTCGCGGCCGGCGTCGCCAAGGGCAAGGCCGATCTGATCCTGATCAGCGGCGAATCGGGCGGTACCGGAGCCTCGCCCCAAGGCTCGATCCGCCACGCCGGCCTGCCCTGGGAACTGGGACTGGCTGAGACCCAACAAACCCTTGTGTTGAACGGCCTGCGCAGCCGTGTGGTGCTGGAGTGCGACGGTCAGTTGAAAACAGCGCGCGACGTGGCGGTCGCCGGCCTGCTCGGTGCCGAGGAGTTCGGCTTCGGCACGATCTCTCTGATGGCCCTGGGCTGTGTGATGATGCGGGTCTGCCACCTGAATACCTGCCCGGTCGGTATCGCCACCCAGGACCCGCAGCTGCGTAAAAAGTTTGCCGGCAGACCCGAGCATGTGATCAACCTGATGCGGTTTATCGCCGAGGATCTTCGCGGGATAATGGCCTCGCTGGGTTTTCGCCGGGTGACCGAGATGGTCGGCCGGGTCGACAAACTGTCCGTCGCCCCGGCTCTCGATCATTGGAAAGCCCGCGGGCTCGATTTCTCCAGAATTCTCTTCCGGCCGGACCGGGCGGAAGCGACGCCCGACACCTGCCGGACCCGCAAACAAGACCACGGCCTTGCCCACGCCCTGGACCACACCCTGATCGAAAAGTGCCGACCGGCTTTTGAAAACGGCTCGCGCGTGGAACTGAATCTGTCGGTCCGAAACATTCAGCGCACCGTCGGAACGCTGCTCAGCTACGAAATCTCCAGGCGGTACGGCGATAAAGGCCTGACCGAGGACACGATCGTTATCCGCGCCGACGGCAGTGCCGGACAGAGTTTCTGCGCCTTTGGCGCGCCCGGGCTGACGATTCATCTCCGCGGCGATGCCAACGACTATTTCGGCAAAGGGCTCTCGGGTGCCAAGCTGACCGTCAGTCCCCCGGAGGGCAGCCGCTTTGCGGCGGAGGAAAACATCATCATCGGCAATGTCGCCCTGTACGGCGCGACCTCCGGCGAAGCTTACATCCGCGGGGTCGCCGGCGAGCGCTTCTGCGTGCGCAACAGCGGTGCGCGAGCCGTTGTGGAAGGCCTCGGCGATCACGGTTGCGAATACATGACCGGTGGCAGAGTCGTCGTTCTGGGACCCGCCGGCCGCAACTTCGCCGCCGGTATGAGCGGCGGGATCGCCTACGTTCTCGATGAAGCCGGCAATTTCGGACGCTGCCGCTGCAACCCGGAAATGGTCGAACTGGAAGAGGTCTCGACCGATGACCGACCGGAGCTGAAAAACCTGATCGAGAGCCACTATCGCTACACACGGAGCACGGTCGCCGAAAGGGTCCTCGCCAAATGGGATGAGACCCTTCTCCGATTCATCAAGGTCATCCCCGTCGACTACAAGCGCGCCCTGAGGGAAATGGCTGTCGACCGCCCTATGAAGGAAGCGGTGTAGATAACAGCAAAAGGCATGAAACCGCAGTCTCGAGTCCTGAGGATAACTGCCAACGGGCTCAACCGGCTCAACGGAGATCTCTTATGGGAAAACCGACTGGATTCATGGAATTCGAACGCGAGCTGCCGCAAAAAAGGCCGGTGAAAGACCGGGTCAAGGATTTCAGTGAAATCTACCACCCCTTTCCGGAAGAAACGCTAAAATATCAGGCCGCCCGCTGCATGGACTGCGGTGTGCCCACGTGCCATGCCGGCTGCCCGCTGGGAAATCGAATCCCGGACTGGAACGACCGCGTCTACCACCACCACTGGCGCAGCGCGCTCGATCAACTGCACGCGACCAACAACTTTCCGGAATTCACCGGCCGGCTCTGCCCGGCACCCTGCGAGGAAGCCTGCGTGCTGTCCATCAACGAGCAACCCGTAACCATCGAGCAGATCGAAAAAGAGATCATCGAACATGGGTTTGCAAGGGGCTGGGTGCGGGCGCGGCCGCCTCGCTGCCGCACAGGAAAATCCATTGCCGTCATCGGTTCCGGTCCGACCGGTCTCGCCTGCGCCCAGCAGTTGAACTGCGCCGGCCACGCGGTGACGGTTTTTGAACGCAACGATCGTATCGGTGGCCTGTTGCGCTACGGAATACCGGATTTTAAACTGGAAAAAAAGGTTCTTGACCGGCGCTTGGCCCTGATGACGCAGGAAGGTATCGACTTCAGACCGGGGGTGCACATCGGGGTGGACCTGAGCGCCGATGACCTGCGAGACTTTGATGCGGTTGTGCTGTGTTGCGGAGCCACGCTGTCGCGGGACTTGAATGTCCCGGGCCGTGAACTGAACGGCATTTATTTTGCGGTGGACTTTTTGAGCCGCCAGAACCGACTGGTCGCCGGCGACATCATTGCCCGCCATGACGGCCTCAGTGCCGAGGGCAAAGACGTGATCGTCATCGGCGGCGGAGACACCGGCAGTGACTGTATCGGGACCTGTCGCCGCCAGCAGGCGAGATCGATCACCAATTTTGAACTCATGCCCCGACCCGCGTTGGAGAGGCCGGACCATCAGCCCTGGCCTTTCTGGCCGGTGAAACTCCGCACCAGCAGTTCGCATGAGGAGGGGTGTCACCGTCACTGGAGCATATCGACCAAAAAGTTCGTCGGAAAAGCGGGGCGGGTAGAAAAACTGGTGACCGTCGATGTGGCGTATTCAAGCGGCGAAACGGGACACCCCACGATGCGCGAGATGCCTGCTTCCGAACGTGAATGGCCGGCCGACCTGGTTTTACTGGCCCTTGGCTTCAGCGGCCCCGAGACCGATACCGTGGTGACCCAATTCGGCCTGCGCCTTGACGCGCGGGGCAACATCGCGACAGATCCAAACCACATGACAAGCCGGCTGGCGGTTTTCGCCGCCGGAGACGCCCGTCGAGGCCAATCCTTGATCGTATGGGCGATCTCCGAGGGACGCGAAGCCGCCCGGGCCGTGGATATCTATCTCATGGGCCGATCGGCGCTGCCGACCAAGGGGTGCTGCGATCTTCCCCCGTTATGACGCAGCCACACCGTTTACATGCGAACTGTCATTTCATGAACGCCGCGGCGCTTTATTTGGGTTTTTTTTCGAATGGATTTGTGGCATAATATTCAAATTTTGACACATCGGTTCATCGACTGATTGAATGCCGGAGAGGAGGCGGGCGGATGTCGGACAAATGGCAAAACGATCTTTACTGCGCCATCGGATGCGCGCGCTGCACCAAAACACTGGGGGCCGATGATCGACGCATCCTGTCGGTCTACGATCATCAGCCGATCTGCATGGACTGCAAGAAAAGAGAAGAAACGCGGGACGACTACGCTGAAGTTTCCAAGAACATGATCGGAACCTGTATGGCCGAGACGGAACTCATGTACAGCGACCCGCAGGGATACTGCTTTTATCACTTCTACCCTTTTAAATGCTGACCGGCTGCCGGAGAATGAGAATGTTCCGTTTCAATTCGGAATGACAAAACCCCATCTGGGCTACCGGTTTTCCAAACGTTGATTTTTCCTGAAAACAAGTGGCACCGCCACAACCTCAAAAAGGGTGGAATGGGAAAAAAAACGAGCCTCGCAAAAGCCAATCAATCTAATGCATTATATCCAGAGAATTCGGCCAACGAACTTGCACGCGCCGTCGAAGCCCTTCAGGTCAGTGAGGAAAAGTATCGCACCGTCATCGAAAATATCGAAGACGGTTATTACGAGGTCGACCTGAAGGGAAACTTTACCTTCTTCAACAGCGCCATGGCGCGCATCACCGGTTTCAGCGCCAACGAACTCTTGGGCATGAACAACCGGGATATGATGGACAAGTTCAACACCAAGCAGGTGTACCAGGTTTTCAACCAGGTTTTCCAGACCGGTTTGGCCACCAAGGCTTTCGATTGGCAGTTGATTCGCAAGGACGGGTCGCGGTGTATCCTGGAAGTGTCGATTTCCCTCAAAAAGCAAGCCACCGGAGAACCGGTCGGTTTCATGGGGATTGCACGCGATGTCACCCGGCGCAAGATGATGGAGCAGGCGCTGCGGGACAACGAGGAAAAATACCGCATGATCATCGAGAACATCGAGGACGGGTATTACGAAGTCGATCTGGCCGGCAATTTCATATTTTTCAACGACGCCTTGGCACGCATCACCGGCTACGACCGCAAAGATCTGTTGGGCATGAACAACCGCGACATCATGGACGCATTCAATGCCAAACGCGTGTTCTCGTTGTTCAACGCTGTCTACGGCACCGGCTTGGCGACAAAAGCCTTCGATTGGGAACTGATCCGCAAGGACGACTGCAAACGCTACGTTGAGGTGTCGGTCTCCCTGAAACGGGATTTGAAGGGCCATCCGATCGGTTTCATGGGCATCGCCCGGGATATCACGGAGCGAAGGGAGACCGAAGAGTTGCTGCGGAGGAGCGAAGAGAAGTTACGCGGTAAAACCAGAAACCTCGAAGAAGTCAATACGGCGCTGACGGTCTTGCTTAAGAAACGCGAAGAAGACAAAATAGAACTCGAACAAACCGTGCTGACCAATCTGAACGACATGGTCAAACCCTATTTGGAGCGGGTCAAGGAGCGGGCCCGGGATCCAAAACAAAAGGACAACCTGGTGGTTCTGGAAGAGAACCTGAACGCGATAACCTCACCGTTTTCTTACCGGTTGTCTTCCCGCTACCTCAACCTGACCTCTTCCGAAATCGAAATAGCCAACCTCGTCAAACAGGGACAGAGCACCAAGGATATCGCCGACCTGTTGAATGTTTCCAGCAAGACGATCGAGGTCCATCGCCTCAATATCCGCAAAAAACTGGGACTGAGCAACAAGAAGGCCAGTTTGCGAACCCACCTGTTATCGGTTCGCTGACGATCGACGCTCGTTGCCGGCCGGCCCTCATGAAACTTGCCCTGGCCGCGCTCCGCTCTCATAGTCTTCTCAGTAGATGAGCCGGTCGACCGGTTTAAAGCAGTTGATCGCACCCGTCGTGAGCATCGTTTTTCCGTGATCCTGAAATTTAGCCGCCGAGCACATTTGCTCTTGACAGACTGCTGAATAAAGTTCTAAAAATTCAATTAATTGTAATCATAATGGACTTAAGACCAGTCTGCCGCGGCAGGGTTGCGCCCGGTGGCTACCCTTCGAAAACGCGAGGGAAACGCTGAAGCGAGCTTGCCGTTATCATATGCCAACGGCGGTTCCCATCAACGGCTTCCTGCCGTGATCCACGCTGCCGCCAAACGCGGCACGCATGAACCGGTGGCATTTTTGCGGCGGAACCGGGATTTGTAACTTCGAGCGAAGATCGCACCATGTCGGACAAGGAAAAAAGAAAAAACCCGAGGGTAACGACCCACAACGTGGTGTCCTATATCTGTCTCGACGCGGATGGGCATCAGATCGCCGAAGGAATAGGCACCACGGTCGACATCAGCCAGGGCGGCACCCTGCTCGAAACCAGCCGTCCGATCGATGCCGAATATGTTCTCCTGATGTCAATCGACCTGAACAACAACATGATCGAGACCAAAGGCAAGGTCGCCCATTCACGTTCGGTGGGGCCCGCGAAATATTTGACCGGCATTCAGTTTCTCGGGGAGCGCGAAGAAGTCACGCAAGTCGTTAAAAACTTCATCATCGACTACCACAGCCGTAAAAACAGGAGCCGCTGAAAGCATTCCGCCCTGCCCCATTTCCCGCCCCACGCTCGGTGTCGTCTGGTTTTCGAGGCGTGCTGCCGCAAGCCCAATCGGTGGATAGCTGACGCCGATTGTTAAGATCAAATCGTCTTTCCGCTATCTCAACCGGGATCATTTCCGCCTAGCAACCGCACATCCAGCCATCTTGAGAACTTGCCGTGATTGTGATAGACTGCACATGAAGCCGCGTTGATTTTTTCGGTTTGGTCGGGCGTGCGGTCGCGGCCGCAAAAAAACGCACGATTTTGTTGGATTCCGTTTGCTGCCAGCGGTCGTTCGCCGCACGGCCTTGAGCAACCAACTGGCGAGGGGGCCGACCGGCAGGTTGTCTATCGACCGAGACAGGGAGGATGGCATGCTCAAAATAACTCTCGTCGCGATGGCCCTTTTCTTCCTGCTGCGGGTACCGGCTCTGCCTGATGAGGTATTTGTCTGGACGGACGATAAAGGCGTCAAACATTTCAGCAACACCGGAGCGTTAGAGTCGACCGAAGCGGTTCAGCGGGACAAGGTATGGCCGTCCGCGGCGACTTCAGAAGACCAATCGGCGCGGAATCTGACCGGCCCGGCTCAGCCGCCGGAAGCAAAGGCCGCCAATCAACCGACGAGCGACCCCGCCGAACCTCAATCCGCTGAAACAAAAGCGGACCCGAATGACGAATATATCGAAGCCACCCGGCTCAATCTGATCGTTTTCCCGATTCCTCAGGACGAACTCGTCCGGCGTGAAAAATCGATCGTGGCCGCTATCCAACTGGACCAGCCGGGCGTCGACCGTGAGCATCTGATCAGTCGAGAAAAAAAGCGCCTAGTGCTTGCCATCCGGGATCTGGAAGAGGCGCCGCTGGAAAAATTCGGATCCCAGAGAAACAAGCGTCGACAGGTGGGTTACTACAAGTATCGCCTGGAAAAACTGCTGGCCGATCCGGATAACTATGTCAAATACCCCGACTCCGAATACGATTGACGGGCAACCGTGCGGCAACGGCGGCACCTCTTGCCGTCATGGAGCGATTCAAAACCTCACTGTCGCGGGATCTGCCGCAGGATCTTTTCGACCTGCACCGGCGCCGGCAGTAAACCCTGCGTCAGCATGATCTCTTCGGTTTGTTTCCAAGCCGCGGTATCGATGAAACCGATCGGAACGGACCGATCGGGCTGGACCAGGCTTCTGGTCACGGCCAGTTCCTGCTGCAGGATTTCGACCGTCGAGTCCTTATCGTAACGCTGCAGCATGCCAACGGCCCGGTCCGCGTTGGCCGGGTCCATGGCGGCCCGCCACCCCTGCAAGAGGGCTGTCGTAAACTTGTGCACCGTTTGCGGTCGACTTTCAATCATCTTTTTACTGGTAACCAGCGAATTGGCAACAAAGCGCACGCCGTAGTCGGCAGGATTGAAAAAGGCAACGGCATCTCCGGAACCGCGCAATTTTTCCGCGAGGAAGACGGCCTGCGTATTGCGATATACCGGCCAGAAGTTGACCAATTTCTTAAGGAAAGGTGCGTAGTCGTAGCGCACGCTGTAAAGCCGCACATCGGCCTCGGTGAGCCCCGCCTTGGCCAGCAGTGTCCGTAAAATGGTTTCATCGTTGCCGCCAAAGGTAACGCCGAGAACCTGGCCTTTCAAATCGGCAAGCTCCGTGAGCTTGATCTTGTCCGAACGGTAGATCCATTGCAACGGGTTGACCTGGAAAATCTGAGCGATCACGATGATCTCGGCGCCATTTGACAAGGCCCGAATCACCTGGTCGGCCGAAGCCACCCCGAACTGCGCCCGTCCCAGTTCCAGTTCCCGGATGGCATCCCGTTCCGGTCCGCCTTCTTTGATGGTGACGGTCAATCCCTCTTTGGCAAAAAGGTCCTGGCTATCGGCATACAAATCCCCCACGGCGCTGGTGTTGAACAACCATTTCAACCGGTAGGTGATGATGTCCCCGGCCGCTTCCTTCCTGCTGCAACCGAAACCGATGAGGACCGCCAAGATTAAAACCGTCAATTGAAAGGTTTTCGATCGTCCTTTTGCGACAGCCGGCATTGATTGATCTTTCTTCTGTGCTGACCACCCCACTGAGATGGGTCGATACGAACATAGCGATAAAAAGTTGAAAAATACCTATTGTTGCCCTCTCCACGGTATATCGCAACCGCCTATTTACCGGTCCAGGCCCTGCGGATCAAAACGCCCACCAACTCCAAAATACCCTGGTACACCGAGAGGGTGATGCCGATGAGAAAGAGGGCCACCAGGATTTTGGCCAAATTGCTCTGGTAGAGGGCGATACGGATGCTGAAGCCGATGCCGGCATTGGCGGCGATGAACTCGGCCACGATGGTGCCGGCCATTGCCAGGGTGGCGCTGCCGGCAATCACCGTGGTGAGTTTATGCAGATTTTCAAACGCACGGATCTTGACCTCCAGCTGCCAGCGCATGCGCCCGGTGACCCTGTAAAAATGTTCGACGTCGGCGACCGGTTCGGCCATGATGCCGATCACGGAAAGCATCACCGGAAAATAGCAGATCATGGCCGCAATCAACAGGCGGGTGAGCAGACCGTCCCCCAGGAGGATGAAAATAATCGGGGCAATGGCCACGATCGGATAGGCCTGGACGTTATAGGCCGCGACCTTGATGAACGACCCGAGCCAAGTAGCCTGCCGGCCGGTGATGCCCACCAATAAAGCGATGAATATCGATATGATTTGCCCGGCCACCGCCACCGCCAGAGTGTTCATCACATCGGAAAAATAGCGCCCGAACTCCGCTGCACCGGTATGCCAGATGTCGACCGGGCCGGGAATCACGTAATCGGACAGATCCAGAGCGTACTTGACCAGGAGCAGGAAGGCGATACCGATCGCATAGATGATCAGAAACTGGTAAATTCGCCTATGAAGAAGCACTCACGATCTCCAGCATGGTCTGGTTGAGTCTGCCGCTATCGATTTCGCGATCGATCCGGGCGTCCTGCCCGCGGACGATGATCGACTGCGGGTGTCGCTCCGCTCCTCTCAAGACGACGATTTCGCGACAGAATTTCGACACTTCGACGACATTGTGCGAGATGTAAAGAAAATGGCGCTGCGGATACAGCGACTTGATCCGCAGAATGATCTTCTCGCGGGTCGGTTCATCGACGTTGGCAAGACTTTCGTCCATGATCAGCAGGTCGAAATCCTGCAAGAGATAGCGCAGAAGATTGACTCTGTTCTGCTGACCCAGAGACATCTGGGAGAACCGCTGTCGCAGGCAGTCTTTTAGTCCGAATATCCAAATCAGTTCCTCCCGGCGTTCCTGTTTTCCGGCCGGGGTTATTTTCTCGAGGTGCTTACCGATGCCCGACCAGTCGGGCAGGCGCTCTGTGTTGTAAGAGTAAAGAAAAATCCTCAGCCCCTCGGGGCCGATCTCTCCGGTAAAATTTCCCATGTCGCCGGTAAGGACTTTGGCCAACGACGTTTTACCGACGCCCGACGGCCCGAAGAGGGAATTGAACCCCGGCTCTTTCAATTGAAACGAAAGATCCTGAAAGACATAGTCAGACGAACCGGGGTAGGTGAGGGTTAGGTTTTTGACCTGCAGGCACATAGGCGGGCTTTCAGAGTCGGTCTACTTTGCGCGCCCCGCCGGGTCGAGCAACCGTGACAGCCTGTCTTTTAGGGTATCCAGGAGCGGTTTGCGGATCTGCACGTTGAGGTATAGGTCGCCGGGCGGCTGACCGCCCCGGCCGTCTCGTCCCAAACCGGCCAGGCGAATCCGCTGTCCCTCGCGAATGCCCGGCGGTATCTTCACCACCAGTTTTTTCGATTTCTCCCGCAGGAAATAGGCGTAAGGCCCGCCGCTCCGCGCGAGTTGCGGGCTGATGCGAATGGTATCGCGGACGTCGTCACCCTTTTGCGGCAGCACCACGCCCCCGATGTTTTTCATAAACCGGCGGGCGAGGTTGCCGAGCAGCCCGCCTTGCGGCAAAGATGCGCCCTGCCGTTTGTCGCCGCGTCCGGAACCGGTAAAGACAAACCCCCTTGCGAACATGCCGGGCCGTCTGAACTCAAAATGTCGATACCCCGGCCCATAAAACTCCCTGAAAATGGCCTCGCCGCCCCTAACCCCGAAGGCGCGGGCCATCTCTTCGAAAACATGATGGATATCCGAGTCCCTAAATATATCCTGGTCGCTGTATCTCTGCCTGAAACGGCTGTGGGCGGCATCGCCGAAGCGCTGTCGCAGGCTGTCGTAATCCCGTCGCTTGTTCGTGTCCGCCAGAACGGCATAGGCTTCATTGATTCTTTTCATCTG
>JBFYWB010000095.1:0-86903 GCA_041299015.1 Deltaproteobacteria bacterium | reverse complement strand
ATCGCAATTAAATAAAAACCGTCCGACAGGAGGTTGAGATGCGTGTCAACGTAGAGGATATCAGCGACGGCGGCATAAGCCTAACCTTTGCTGAAGAGGCCGAATCGTTTCCGTCACTGCTCAAACTCAGCCGCAACGGGGAGTGTCATTTTTCAATGCCCCTGGCCATCGATCTCCACATTCGGCCTATCGCTCAACTATTCGAGGCCGACGGTCGCTTCGCGACCCGGGTGCGCCTCACCTGCGGCCGCTGCCTGAGAAACTATGAAACCCCCCTTGCGGCCGACTTTGTCCTGTCCTTCAGTCGGCAGCTGCCGGAGACGGTCGATCCGTCACGGCACGCGGAAATCGAGCTCCGCGCCGAGGATATCGGCCTGATCCTTTTTCAGGGCGATGAAATCGACCTGCGCGAAGCCGTCCAGGAAGAGGTGCTGATGGCCCTACCGATGCGTGCTCTCTGCCGGCCGGACTGCAAGGGGCTCTGCACCAGGTGCGGCGCCGACCTTAACCAGGGCGACTGCGGCTGCGGCAGAAAGGTCTTCAATCCGAAATTCGCCGTTCTGAAGGACTTGAAACTGGACCAGACATAATGGTGCATCGCCGGTTAAAAAAAACGGCTGATCCAACGGAACGCTGAAAGTGTTTCATTTCTATTGGATGTTCAGCATGACCGGCAGGTTGAATTCAACGACATCGCCGACGCCGACACCATTTTCTTCGAACCAGCCCTGGTTGACTTCCAGGGCATACCGCGCCTTTCCGGGCGAGGAATAGAGCCTCGTCGCCGGCATCAAGTCCATCTTCAGAATAGCGGTGATGCGCCCGGCATCGTCGATGAAGGCGATGGAAAGCGGGACGAGCGTCTCTTTCATCCAGAAAGAGAGCTTTTGGGGTTTTGGATAAACGAACAGCATGGCCCGGTTTTCAGGCAGGCGAGACCGGCGGGACAACCCGCAGGAACGGGATTGCGGCGTGGCCGCGATTTCGACGGTTAACTCCCGGCCCTTGACGGTTGCGGTTGTTATCGGCAGTTCAAACGGGCAGGTCCGCGCCGCATCAGCGGTTAAAATCGCCATGATCACGATTGAAACGGCAATTAAATGAGGTCTCAAGCGAACCATTCCCTCACCCCTTGTGAATCTGATTTGGTCAATGATCCGGTGGATCAAGATGCAAAAAGGGTTATAGGCGAGATCCCTATAACCCTTTGCGCTGTCTGGCTGAGGGACTAGGATTCGAACCTAGGTTAACGGGGCCAGAACCCGTCGTCCTGCCGCTAGACGATCCCTCAAGTAAGTTTAATTCATTTACAAAAATTAGCGCTTCAAGTCAACCAGTTTTTCTGATCCTCTGATGTAGTCCACCGCGGCCTGAAGGCGCGACAGCACCCTGTCTTTGCCGATAATCGCGGTGATTTCGAAAATACCCGGACTGGCGGTGCGACCGGTAAGCGCCACCCGCACAGGCTGGGCGATCTTACCCAATTTGAGCCCGGTTTTTTCCATGACGGTCTCGAAGGCACTTTGGAGCCCGGGTTCATCGAACACCGGCAGTTGATTCAATTCTGTTATCAGCAGTTCCATAGGCGCCAGAGATTCCGGTTTCAAAAACTTCTGCGCGGCCGCCGCTTCGAACTCCACGGCATCCTTTAGATAAAACAGAGCATCCCGGGACATGTCCGCAAGGGTTTTGCTCCTGGGCTGCAGGGTCTGAAGGGCGCTTTCGATAAAAGGTCCTGCCTGGATGTCGATACCGTACGATTTGAAAAAAGGCTTCAGGGGCTCCACGAGATCCTGCGGCCGGGCGGCCTGTATGTGAGTGGCATTGAGCGCCAAAAGCTTTTCCATGTCGAAGATGCCGGCCGAACGGCCGATATTTTCCAGCGAAAACTTTTCGATCAGTTCCCTCCGGGAGAAAAATTCCTGGTCGCCGGAAGACCACCCCAGCCGCGCGAGGTAGTTGATAAAGGCGTCCGGCAGGAAGCCCATGTCGCGGTAGGCGGTGACCGACATGGCGCCGTGACGCTTGCTCAGCCGCGCGCGATCCGGCCCCAGCACCATGGGAACGTGAGCGAAAACCGGCAGGGCACTGTCCAGGGCTCGGTATAGCAGAATCTGCTTGGGCGTGTTCATGACGTGATCATCCCCGCGGATGATCGTGTTGATGCCCATCGTGATGTCGTCCACCACGACCACGAAATTGTAAGTGGGGGTGCCGTCGCTGCGGGCGATGATGAAATCGTCCAGTTCGGCGTTCTGGAACACAATGTTTCCCTTGACGACGTCCGCCACCACGGTCGTACCGGACAACGGCGCCCTGAAGCGCACCACGGCCGCGGCCGCCTTGGGAAGGTTCTTGTCCCGGCAGGTGCCGTCGTATTTTGGCTTGCCGCCGGCCGCCATGGCGTCCCGGCGCATGGCCTCGAGCCTCTCGCTCGAACAGGTGCAATAGTAGGCGTTGCGGGAGTCGACAAGTCTCTGGATAAACTCGCGGTAGATCTCAAAGCGCTGCGACTGAAAATAGGGCCCGTCGTCCCAATCAATGGCCAGCCAATTCAGGGCCTCGAAAATGGCATCCGTGCTGGCCTGGGTCGAGCGCTTGACATCCGTGTCCTCGATCCGCAGAACGAAGCGTCCGCCGCTGTGGCGGGCGTAAAGCCAGTTGAACAATGCCGTGCGGGCGCCGCCGACATGCAGGTAACCGGTCGGGCTGGGTGGGAAACGGGTCACGATCTTCTGAGCGTATTGGGGGTTCATTCTGTTATTCCCCGGGCAACGGTTCTTATTTCATGTTTGCAGTTTAATTTTTTATAAGATGCTGATATATATATACAAAAAAATCATATGGCTATACGGCGCTTAATCTATGTGAGTCATTTGCACGCCTGCCCATGCTCTCCGGCGGTGGGATTCCAATCCGGATTCAAGGTGGACTCCGATGTCACGCTCGGGAAAAGACCTGCGATCGTGTCGTGCGAACAAAATAAGTAAATATTTTAAGGCCTTTTACTTGTGTCTGGTCCTGGCCACCTGCCGATAGGCTTGTAGCACATCGGTGGAGAGATCACAAGAAAACAAAACCGGCAATAAAAAACCTTGACATCCCGTTTGTTTTGAATTACTTAAACAAATTGCTTTTGAAGCATGCGCTAAAATAAATTTTATTATAATAATTTAAATACATTAGGAGATTACTAATGGCTCTGCCAAAGCGAAAAGTTTCTAAGTCAAGACGCGATAAACGCCGAACACACAAAAAGGCGGCGGCACCGAATGTGTCCACCTGTCCCGATTGCGGTGAAGCCGCTCTACCCCACCATGTCTGCCCGAGCTGCGGGGCCTACAAGGGTCGTACCGTCGTCGAAGCCGAAGAATAATCATTTTATCAAAGGACACCATCATGTCGGAATCCGCTACCGCTTCGGATAAGATACGTTATGGTCTCGATGCTGAGATGCGCCAAATGGTGCTGGATACGGTCGCTCAGCTGAGCAAGCGGCTGCTCGCCAAGGACAAGGTTCTCGAATGGGACAAGAAGGAGATTTTTCCGGAAGAGACGATCAGGGAAATGCTGGGACCGGAGATCGGTCTCCAGCTGCTGATGATTCCGGAGGAATTCGGCGGCATGGGCGGCGGTGCCAAGGACAGCTACATCCTCACCCGCGAGATGTCCAAAATTTGCCTTGGTATCACTACGGCCTTTTTTGCGATTCAACTGGGTGCCGACCCCTTGATGGTCGGCGGGACCGATGAACAGAAGAAAAAATGGCTCGGCGCCATTGCCGAGGGCAAAGCCCTGGTGGCCTATGCCGTGACCGAACCGGGCGCCGGCAGTGATGTCGCCAACATCAAGACCAAGGCCGAACCGGTCCTCAACGGTGTCGGGAAAGTGACCGGTTATAGGATCAACGGTACCAAACAGTTCATTTCCACCGGTGGGGCCGCCGATTTTATCACATTGCTGGCCAAAACTCCGGAAGGTCCTTCCTTTTTTGTGATCGAAAAGGGAGCCGAAGGATTCGTGCCGGGACGCAGCGAAGAAAAGCACGGCATTCGTGCTTCCCAAACCTCACAGCTGTCTTTCACGGATGTTTTTGTTCCGATAGAAAACCTGATCGGCGGTATACCGGGCAAAGGCTTCAAACAGGCCAATCAGGTCTTCGGCTACACGCGCCTGATGGTGGCTGCCATGGGCCTGGGAGCCGGTCAGGCCGCACTGCAGATCGCCATCCCCTATGCCAAGGAACGATTCGTCAGTGGATCGCTGTTGTCTGAGAAACAGGGCTACACCCACAAGCTGATTTTGCCCCATGCCATCCGGCTTGAAGCCGCCGACGCCTACATCGAAGAGATTGCCGAGCGGCTCGATGCCGGAGAGCAGGACTTGCAGGTGGAAGGCTCGATTGCCAAGTATTTTGCCACCGATACCGGCAACCGGGCCGCCGAAGACGCCATGCAAGCGCTGGGCGGATACGGATACATCAGCGAATTCGAGGTTGAGAAGATCAAGCGCGACGTCAAGATCACCTGCATCTATGAAGGTGCCAGCGAGGTGCAACAGAATATCATCAGCACCTTCCGCTGGAGGACCACCATCAAGTCGAAAGGCGAGTTTTACGGTGCCGTCGCTCGGGAAATGGATGCGCTGGCGGAGGGCTTGGGCGATGCCGGCTGCCGCTGTTACGCGGCGGCCGCGAAGGCCCTTAACGAAGCGATTCTGCTGGTTCACCGCAACCGGATGAACCGGATTCAGTACATTATGTTCGGACTGGCGGACATGATGGTGCATGTCGAGGTCGGGGTCGCCCTCGCGCGCAGAGCCGCGGCGGCCGACCGCACCGGGGACGCCGCGGCCGAAAGGCTGCGCCTGATGTCGCGCATATTCGCTCATGATGTGTCCCGGATGGTGCATGGCACCACCATGACGATTCTCATGGGAACCGGCGTATTCGATCAGGGTGCCATCAACGATTTCATTTCGTCCGTCGATATGACTGAAATCGCCGAAAGCGGCCGCGATATCATTCCGGCGATGGACCGTCTGGCCGACATTATTTTCGAGAGGTAATCATGCCGGATCTGGAAAAACGAACGGTGGTCGTCACCGGGGGCTCAAGAGGGATCGGCCGGGCCATCTGTATCGCTCTGGCCGGCGCGAACACCCGCATCTTCTTCAACTATTTTTCACCCGTCGATCCGCAGGGCGAGGCGGCGGCCGCAGCCGAGACGATCCAGACCGTTGCCGATGCCGGCGGCGAGGCGGTGGGAATGAGTGTAAACGTGGCATCCGCCGCAGAAATCGAAAGGTTCTTCGAGGAAGTGCTTGAGGCCAGCGGTCGTATCGATGTCCTGATCAACAACGCCGGTATCACCAAAGACGCCTTGCTGGTGCGGATGAAAGAGCCGGACTGGGATAGCGTGCTCGACATCAATCTCAAGGCCGCTTTTCGCTGCACGCAGATTGCGGCGCGGACCATGATGAAGCAGCGTTCGGGCCGCATCGTCAACATGGCCTCGATTGTCGGGGTGACCGGCAACGCCGGGCAGGCCAACTATGTCGCCTCAAAGGCCGGATTGATCGGCTTGACCAAAACCGCCGCCAAGGAACTGGCGCCGCGCGGCATCACGGTCAACGCGATTGCCCCTGGATTCATTGAAACCGATATGACGGCCTCACTGCCGGAGAAAATTAGAGAGGTCATGCTGTCACAGGTGCCGCTGGCAAGGCCTGGAAGACCTGAGGACGTGGCGGCGGCCGTTGCCTTTCTGGTATCGGAGGCGGCTGCATACATCACCGGACAGGTGCTGCACGTCAGCGGTGGTATGTACATTTAAAAGGAGGAAAGCTGAATGTCTGTCGAAGATAAAGTCAAAAAAATCATTGCCGAGAAACTGGGTGTGGATCTGTCGGAAGTCGTACCGGAGGCATCCTTTGTGGACGATCTGGGCGCTGATTCTCTCGACTTGGTCGAGCTGATCATGTCGATGGAAGAAGAATTCGACACCGACATTTCCGATGAAGACGCCGAAAAAATCCAGACCGTCCAGGATGCCATTAACTTTGTCAAGGCTCAATCCTGAGGTCGCCGGAAGGAGGCCCTCTTTGAAGAAACGGGTCGTCATTACCGGCCTCGGACTGGTGACGCCTCTGGGTATCGGTGTCGAGGAAACCTGGCCGGCGCTGTGTGCCGGAAAGTCCGGCATCGGCGAAATTACGCGGTTTGATACCACCAACTACCAGACCAAGATTGCCGGTGAAGTGAAGGGCTTTCGCAATGAAGACTGGCTCTTTGCAAAGGAGGTCAACCGAACCGAACTTTTTATCGCTTACGCGATTGCCGCCTCCCGCATGGCCATCGAAGACTCCGGCCTGAAAATCGACGCTACCAACGGACACCGCGTGGGGGTGATCACCGGCTGTGGCTTGGGCGGCCTGCAGATCATGGAACGAACCATTTATACGGTGAAAACCCGTGGTCCCAAACGTGTTTCACCCTTTTTCATTCCGATGATGATCGGCAACATGGCACCCGGAATGATATCGATTTATTTCGGTGCCAGAGGGCCGAACGTCTCCCTGGCAACCGCTTGTGCCGCCGGTGCGCATGCCATTGGAGACTCTTTCAAGATTATCCAGGATGGTGCGGCCGACGCCATGATCACCGGCGGTGTCGAAGCCGTGGTCACAGAGTGCTGCATCGCCGGTTTCAACGCGATGAAGGCCCTCTCGACCCGCAATGATGAACCCCAAAAAGCTTCCCGTCCCTTTGAACGGGATCGAGACGGTTTCGTTGTCGGCGAGGGCAGCGGCATTCTGATCATCGAATCGCTCGACCATGCCCTGGAAAGAGGAGCGAAGATTTACGCCGAGATCGTCGGCTACGGCATGAGCGGCGACGGGTATCACATGACCTCGCCCTCACCGGATGGAGACGGTGCCGTGCGCTGCATGCAGGCGGCTCTGGACGATGCCGGAGTCTCATACGGTCAAGTGGATTACATCAATGCCCATGGGACATCGACACCCCTGAACGACCTTTACGAGACCCGCGCCATCAAGTCGGTTTTCAAAGACAAGGCCCGATCGATTCCGATCAGTTCGACCAAGTCGATGACCGGACACTTGCTCGGCGGCGCCGGTGGCATCGAAACGGTTTTCTGCGCTCTTGCGATTCATCACGGGATCATTCCGCCGACAATCAACTACGAAAACCAGGATGAGGAGTGCGACCTCGACTATGTGCCCAATGTCGCCCGCCGGCAACCGATAACCTATGCCCTGACCAATTCCTTTGGCTTTGGCGGCACAAACGGCTGCCTCCTATTGAAGATTTACGACAACAGCTAAGGAGCGGGTTTCTTTAACGCATCAGATCCAGCCCCGTCTCGCCTGCCGAGCTTTCCGTGTCCCCCTCGCATGGAGGGCTATTTTTTTCTTGCGGTTATGCGGCAAATTGGTTATCTGTAACAATTTTAATATATTCAAGCAGCCCTCGGCCCTTCTTCGCAAAACAGCCAGTGCTTGGAGAAGATCATGGAAAAAGCGCCATCGGAACCGCCGCACACCGCTATCATCATCGGAAGCGATCATGCCGCATACCCCCTCAAGGAAATGGTCAAGTCTTTCCTGGTGAATGCGGGCTATCCGGTTGAGGATGTCGGAACCTACAGCCAGGCCTCGGTCGACTACCCCGAGTTCGGAATGCGGGTCGCCGCTCAAATTTCAAAAGGAATGTATGAACGCGGCATCCTTTTGTGCGGCACCGGTATCGGCATGTCGATGGTGGCCAACAGGTTTCGAAATGTCCGGGCGGCGCTCTGCACGGATCCATTCTCAGCCCGAATGAGTCGACAGCACAATGACGCCAACATTCTCGTGCTCGGTGGCCGGATGATAGGAGAAACCATGGCTCTTGAAATAGTCGACGCCTGGCTGAACACCAGGTTTGAGGGCGGCAGGCATCAAAAACGGCTGGAAATGTTCAACCCGTCAGGCCAGGAATCGTCCTGAAAACCGAGGCTCTTTCAGTTTGCCCGCATGCGGCCCTGCATTGGGATAGACGCCGGCCGTGTTGAAAGGCCGATGCCTGCACAGGCATCGCTAAAATGCTGCGCCTTGAGTTAAACTCGATGAACACGCTGCAAAGGAATGTTCCTTGAACCTGAAGCTGATCGCAAACACCGACCCCGACATGGCCAGGACCATAGCCGAAGAACTGACCCGCCAGAGAACCACCTTGGAGCTGATCGCCTCGGAGAATTTCACCAGTCCGGCTGTCATGGCCGTTCAGGGAAGCGTTTTGACCAACAAATATGCCGAAGGCTATCCCGACAAGCGCTATTACGGCGGGTGCGAATTCGTCGACATCGCCGAGAAACTGGCCGTCGACCGCGCCAAAGAACTCTTCAATGCGGCCTACGCCAATGTCCAACCGCATTCGGGCTCTCAAGCCAACATGGCCATCTATTTTGCCTTTCTTGAGCCCGGTGATACCGTTCTCGGCATGAACCTCTCCCACGGCGGTCATCTGACACACGGCAGTCCGGTCAGTTTTTCCGGCCGACTGTTCAATTTCATTTCTTACGGCGTGCGCAGAGAGACCGGCACCATCGACTATGAGGCCCTGGATCGACTGGCCGACGAACACCGCCCAAAGATGATTGTGGCCGGTGCCAGCGCCTATCCGCGCATCATCGATTTTGAGCGCTTTGCGCAGGCTGCGTCGTTCGTCGACGCCATGCTGATGGTCGACATGGCACACATCGCCGGCCTGGTTGCCGCCGGCTTGCACCCCTCACCGGTGCCCTTTGCCGACGTCGTGTCGTCGACCACCCACAAAACCCTGCGGGGGCCGCGCGGGGGCTTGATTCTGGCGCAGGCCGACCATGGCGATCGCCTGAACAAGCAGATTTTTCCGGGAATTCAGGGCGGACCGTTGATGCATGTCATCGCCGCCAAGGCGGTGGCGTTCAAGGAAGCCCTGAGCCCCGAATTTGCGGCATATCAAATGGCCGTCGTCAAAAACGCCCAGGCCCTTGCGCGGGGATTGATGGAAATCGGTTTGCGGTTGGTGTCGGACGGGACGGACAATCACATGATGCTGGTGGATCTGCGCGACCACGGCATCACCGGCAAAGAGGCCGAGGATGTCTTGGGCCGCGCCGGTATCACTGTGAACAAAAACGCGATCCCCTTCGACCCCCGGAGTCCGCTGGTCACCAGCGGTTTCCGCATCGGCACGCCGGCCGTGACGTCGCGCGGCATGCGGGAACCGGAGATGGCGGTCATCGCGGCCCTTATTGACGACGCACTTAAAAACCGCGGCAGCGATACCGGGCTCGGCCGTATCCGCAGCAAAGCCGTCGATCTGTGCAACAGTTTTCCGCTCTACCCGGAATTCGGCGCGGAGGCCTTTTAAGCCATGTCCCGGGTTACTCCGCGCCCTTCGTGGGATGCATACTTCATGAACATCACCGCCCTTGTGGCACAGCGGTCCACTTGCATCCGAAGGGCGGTTGGCGCGATCATCGTCAAGGACAAACGCATCCTCTCCACCGGTTATAACGGCGCCCCAACGGGTATCCAGCACTGCCTTGAGGTCGGCTGCCTGCGGGAATCCCTCAAGGTTCCTTCGGGTGAGCGCCATGAACTGTGCCGCGGGATTCATGCCGAACAGAATGCTATCATTCAGGCGGCATACCACGGTGTTTCGGTAAAAGATGCCGTTCTCTACTGCACCAATCAACCCTGTGCCATCTGCGCCAAAATGATTATCAACGCCGGGATAAAAAAGATATACTATCAATCCGGCTATTGCGATGCTCTAGCGCAGGAAATGCTGGCCGAGGCAGGGATCGATCTGATCAAGCATGACGACCTCAACACCGAGGGAGGACCTCCATGAAATGCCCGTTTTGCGGTGAAATCGACAACAAGGTCATCGACTCCAGGTTGAGCAAGGACGGCAATGTCATTCGCAGACGCCGCGAATGCCTGCTCTGTACCCGACGGTTCACGACCTACGAACACATTGAAGAAATCCCAATCATGATTATAAAGAAGGATGGGCGCCGCGAGGTGTTCTCCCGGGAAAAAGTGCGTTCCGGTATTCACAAGGCGTGTGAAAAACGCAACATCAGCATGAATGCGATCGAAGAGTTCATCGACGAACTCGAAAGGGATCTCAGGGAAACCGGTGAAAAAGAGATTCCCTCCCATATTTTGGGTGAAAAGGTCATGGCACGGCTGCATGATCTCGACGGCGTGGCGTACGTCCGGTTTGCATCGGTCTATCGTGAGTTCAAGGATGTCAATGACTTTGTTTCCGAATTGAAAAGTCTTCTCAGCCAGCAGCCGTCTTGAGCCGTGATATCATGGACGACGAAAAGTACATGCTGCTCGCGCTCGATCTGGCACAGCAGGGTGTGGGGTTCACGTCACCCAACCCGATGGTCGGAGCGATCGTCGTCAAGGACGACCTGATTGTCGGAAGAGGCTATCACGCGGCAGCCGGCCATGCCCATGCCGAAGTCAACGCCATTGAAGACGCGGGAACGGAAGCGCGCGGAGGGACCCTGTACGTTACGCTCGAACCGTGCAATCACACCGGTCGAACGCCGCCGTGCACGGAAAAGATACTGGCAGCCGGTATCCGCCGGATCGTGGTGGCCATGCGGGATCCGAACCCGGAGGTCAAGGGAGGTGGCCTTGCGTTCCTGGCAGGCAAAGGCGTAACGGTTACCAGCGGGGTTTGTGAAGACCGCGCGGCACGGCAAAACGAGGTCTTCATCAAATTTGTGCGCACCCGGCGACCGTTTGTGACCGTTAAATGCGCTGCAACGCTGGATGGTCGAATCGCCACCCGAACCGGTGATGCCAGGTGGGTATCGGGGGAAGCGTCGCGCCAGCTCGTTCACCGTTTGCGCCACGCCGCAGATGCCATTATGGTCGGGGTGAAAACGGTCAACCGCGACGACCCCAGCCTGACAACCCGTATCAGTGGATTTCACGGCAAGAACCCGCTTCGGGTCATTCTGGACACGCGGCTGTCGATCTCGGAAAATGCCCGTGTGGTACAAAGCGGTTTCGCCACCGGCACCACCGTCGTCACCGGACCCGTGGTCCCTGAAGAAAAGAAATTACGGCTTGAAAAAAACGGCGTGCGCATCCTTTCCTTCCCGCTCAAGGAGGGCCGGGTCGATCTCGGCCAACTGATGGCGGCCCTCGGCGCGGCCGAGATTACCAGCCTTCTGGTGGAAGGCGGAGGCCGGGTTATCGCTTCGGCATTCAGGGACGGCATCGTCGATAAGGTCATCTTCTTTTTTGCGCCGAAAATTCTGGGCGGCGACGATGGCGTGCCGATCTGCCGCGGACCGGGACCGGAGCTGATGCAAGACTGCCTGCCGATAAAAAAAATGCAGGCACACCAGATCGGCGAGGACGTGATGATCGAAGGGTATATCTGATTGTTTTTGGTGTTGGGCTTTAAGCGATAAATGAGAACATCTTCGATCGAAAGCCTCGCACCTAAACCTTAAAGCCTAAAACCCAAAACTGATTTCTCATATTCATGTTCACCGGCATCATAGAAGGGATGGGAACTATTTCGGCCATACGGCCCGTCGGCCAGGCCCGGCGCCTGGCGGTCACCGCCGATTATGGGCTCGAGGGGACCCGGGTCGGTGACAGCATCGCCGTCAGCGGCGCCTGTCTGACGGCCGTGACGATATCCGGCAAACGCTTCGAAGCCGATGTGTCTGCCGAAACGATCGTCCGCACGACCTTCGCTACGGCGCGGGTCGGTGAGCGGGTCAATCTCGAGAGGGCCCTGCGTTTTTGCGACCGCCTCGACGGACACCTGGTTTCGGGGCACATCGACGGCATCGGGACCATGAAGGCGATCGGGAAAAAAGCGAACGCCATCATTCTTACCATCGGCGTCGACGCGGCGCTTTCCCGTTACATGATCGAAAAGGGGTCGGTGGCCGTGGACGGCATCAGCCTGACCATCAACCGGTGCACCGTGGACCGTTTCGAGGTCAGCATCATACCGCACACGACTTTGGCGACGACCCTGCGCCTCAAAAAAATCGGCGCCGCGGTAAACATCGAAACCGACATGATCGGCAAATATGTCGAGCGGTTTTCCTCCGGCGGGGCCGTCGCAAAGACCGCGGCTCGAAACCGGTCCGAAACCGCCGAGGGTGAATTTCCATTCAACAAAGAATACCTGTAACGGACAGAGGAAGCCTTGATGAGCCTGCGTGATCATGCCGAGTCCGGATCGCTTCTTTTGCCGTGCCGTCAGCCTCAAAAGGAGTGAGGTCAAGATGCCAATTCTTGAAATCGAAAATGCCATCGAAGAAATCAGAGCCGGTCGGATGGTCATACTGGTGGATGACGAAGACCGTGAAAATGAAGGCGACCTGTGTATGGCGGCCGAGAAGGTAACGCCCGCGGCCATTAATTTCATGGCCAAATACGGGCGCGGCCTGATCTGCCTGGCCATGTCGAACACGATGATCGACAAGCTCGATCTGCCGATGATGGTCGACAACAACACCTCGGCCTTTCAGACCGGGTTCACCGTTTCGATAGAGGCCCGCTGCGGCGTGACCACCGGGATATCGGCTGCCGATCGCGCCAGAACCGTTCTCACCGCGGTGGCGGACGACGCCAAGCCGAGCGACCTCGTCCGCCCCGGCCACATTTTCCCCTTGCGCGCCCGGGAGGGCGGTGTGATGGTCCGGGTCGGTCAGACCGAAGGGTCGGTCGACCTGGCGCGCATGGCCGGGTTGAAACCGGCCGGCGTCATCTGTGAAATCATGGATGATGACGGAACCATGGCGCGCATGCCGGCTTTGGAAAAATTCAGCCGGGAAAACGGCATCGGCATTTGCACCATTGCCGATCTGGTCGAATATCGCATGAAAAACGAATCTTTCGTCCATCGCGCCGCCGAATCTGTCATCCCTACCCAACACGGCGGCGAATTCAGGATGATCGCATTCGAGAACGATGTCGATCATCAGCTCCACCTTGCATTGGTCAAAGGCCAGGTCGATCCTGAAAAACCGGTCATGGTCAGGGTCCACTCGGAGTGCATGACCGGAGATATTTTCGGCTCGCTGCGCTGCGACTGCGGCGACCAGCTGCACAAAGCCATGTCCATGATCGAAACGGAAGGTCTTGGGGTCATTCTCTATCTGCGCCAGGAAGGCCGGGGGATCGGCCTGGTCAATAAACTGAAGGCTTATGAATTACAGCGCAAGCAGGGACTCGATACGGTCGAAGCCAACCGCCGACTCGGATTTAAGGCCGATATGCGCGATTATGGTTTGGGGGCCCAGATGCTCGTCGACTTGGGGGTCCGCAAGATGCGTCTTTTGACCAACAATCCCAAAAAAATGATCGGGCTGGAAGGCTACGGGCTGACCATCGTGGAGCAGATTCCCATAGAAGTGAAACCGAACGAATACAATCGCTGCTACCTCGAATGCAAGAAACTCAAAATGGGCCATTTATTGCACTTTGACGACGAGGGCGTCATCAATCCGATATCGCATCAATGAGTCCCCAACCTGATCGAACCAAACCGGGAGGAGTCGAAATGGTGAAAATCCTGGAAGGACAGCTCATCGCCGAAGGCAAGCGCTTTGGGATCGTGGTCAGCCGCTTCAATGATTTCATCACCGAAAAATTGTTGGGCGGGGCACTGGATGCCCTGATCCGCACCGGTGCAAAGGAAGCCGATATCCAGATAGTGAAAGTGCCGGGAGCTTTCGAGATCCCGCTGGCGGCAAAAAAAGCAGTCCAATCCAACCGTTACGATGCCGTCATCTGCCTCGGAGCGGTGATTCGCGGTGCCACGCCGCATTTTGACTATGTGTGCGCCGAAGTCAGCAAAGGCGTGGCCCAAGTCGGCTTGGATTCCGGCGTCCCGGTCATCTTCGGCGTCCTGACAACCGATACGGTCGAACAGGCGATCGAAAGAGCCGGCACCAAGTCCGGCAACAAAGGCTGGCAAGCCGCTATGTCGGCGGTGGAAATGGCCAATTTGATGGGGACCGTCGCACAGGATTGAAAATGGGAATTCGCCGTAAAGCCCGTGAACTGGCGCTGCAAGCCCTATTTTGCATGGACATGACCGGTGATGTGTCCGATGAGATGCTGCAGCGCTTCTGCGATCACTACGACCCGCCGGCCAAGGCTCGTCCGTTCTTCCTGGAGTTGATCCGGGGTGTCAACGGGTCGCGCGCCTTGATCGACCGGTTGATCGAAAGGTTCTCACGCAACTGGCGGATCAGCCGCATGTCGTGCGTCGATCGGAACATCATGCGCATTGCCATTTACGAGATGCTTTTTTGCAGCGACATCCCGGCCAAAGTGTCCATCAACGAAGCCATCGACATCGGCAAAAAATACGGTTCCGAAGAGTCGGGCGCCTTCATCAATGGAATTCTGGACAGTGTCCGTATCGATTGCGAAGACCCGCCTCTTCAGAAAACACCCGACCCTCAACCGCAACCCGCTGATTGAGAAGGGGCACCCAAGAAAGAATTAACCCGCTCGAGCCGTTGAGCTCGACCTGTTCAGCAATGGGGCGGCCGCGCCTCTTGTGCGAATGCAAGAAAAAGCGCGGTGGTGCCAGTTAAGGAGGACCACTTGATTATCGAGTCGTTGACAGTCGGACCAATCCAGGCCAATTGCTACATCTTGGGCTGTGAGGAAACGAGGGAGGCCGTCGTGATCGATCCGGGCGGCGAGGCCGATCGGATTTTGATGACCCTGGCCCGCTCTCGTTTGAAGCTTCGGTATATCATCAACACTCATGGTCATTTCGACCATGTCGGTGCGAACAAACGCCTCAAGGACGTCACCGGCGCCCCGATTCTCATCCACCGCCTCGATGCTCCGATGCTGGACCAGCTTTCTGCCAGTGCCGCCTCCTGGGGACTGTCGGCTGAGGATTCACCGGCTCCCGACCGGATGCTGGAAGACGGCGACACGGTCGTCTTCGGCACCATTACCCTGAAAGTGCTGCACACGCCCGGTCACACGCAAGGCGGCATATCGCTTTTCACCGATGCGTGCGTTTTCGTTGGCGACACCCTTTTTGCCGGTTCGGTCGGGCGCACCGATTTCGCGGGCGGAAATGCCGCGACATTGAAGCAAAATATTCAGAACAAACTGTTTGCACTCGCCGACGATGTGGTCGTTTACCCGGGTCACATGGAACCGACCACCATCGGTAAAGAGCGCCGCACCAACCCCTTTGTGGGCGAAAACGGGATTCTGTGAGTTGGGTGTCCGGGTAGGCGCCTTTCAGAAGGCGCCGAGTTGACAAGGCTTGATTTTAATGCCCAACGCTTCGCAAACGCCACTGACGCTCATTTTCGGCACACCGAAATCGGCGGCGATGCGCCAGGCCGCCTCGCATGGCAGCCGATCGTTGACCAATCCGTCTCGAATGGCGTCGCCGAGAGCCGGTTCCTGCGGCATGCGGGATTCGACGATCTTTTTCTGCGGCTTATATCCGAACAGTCCCAGCTGACATTTGACCAGGCTGACGTTCATCAGGTCGGCCGTCCGGCCAACCTCGGCCGGTGGGCAACCGAGTTTTGCGGCGATGTCAAAGGCAACGGCACACGCCAGCGTATCCTTGCGGAGGTTTGCGGTGATCTCCTCCGCGATGGCCGGGTTCGGCGGGGTGTCATCGACATGTTTATCGGATAAACTCATTCTGCCTCCTTTTTTTAAGTGATTTGCCCTAAAGTAGGACGCCGTGTCGGATTCTTTGTATAATCCAATTAAAAACGCGGTTCAATAGTCATATCCGGAGACGGACAAGGGCTGGTCTCTGCACGGATATGAGGGATAGACAAGCTGCCCGCTTCTCGGCTGCCGGCGGTCAGTCTTGCCGAGACCGGTGATCCGCGATAGGTGACCATGAGTTTTACGATCGAGCGTAAGAAAACCCGGCAGATAGCCGTCGGTGGCGTGCCGATCGGTGGTGATGCGCCGATTGCCGTTCAGTCCATGACCAACACCATGACACCGGACGTGACGGCAACGGTAGCCCAGATCAAGAAACTCGAAGCGGCCGGTTGTGAAATCGTGCGGGCAGCGGTGCCGGACGAAGAGGCTGCCGCCGCCATCGCCCGCATCAAATCGCAGATCGCGATCCCGTTGATCGCCGACGTCCACTTCGACCACCGTTTGGCGATCGCGGCTATTCGGGCGGGCGCCGACGGCCTGCGGATCAACCCCGGCAACATCGGCGGCCCTAAAAAAGTCAAAGCGGTTGTGGACTGTGCCGAGGAATACGGCGTACCGGTGCGGATCGGCGTCAACGCCGGTTCTCTCGAAAAAGATCTCATCAAAAAATACAAGGGAGTGACCGCCGAGGGGATGGTTGAAAGTGCCTTGCGCCATATCGAGAGCATTGCGGCCCTCGGGTTCGAACGCTTGAAGGTTTCCATAAAGGCCTCCGATGTTCAGCGGACGGTGGCTGCCTATCGCCTGCTGTCCGAACGAACCGATTTTCCCCTGCATGTCGGAGTAACCGAAGCCGGTGGGCTCTACTCCGGAATCGTCAAGTCGACTCTCGGCATCGGGATGTTGCTGGCCGAGGGGATCGGCGACACCATTCGCGTCTCCCTGACGCGCGACCCGGTCGAGGAGGTGCGCGTGGGCTACGAGATCCTGAAAGGGCTCGACATTCGCCGTCATGGTCCCGATATCGTTTCGTGCCCGACCTGCGGACGATGCAACATCGACCTCTTTGGCATCACCGAAAAAGTCGAAAAAGCGATTCTTTTCAAATCGGTTCCCGTGAAACTGGCCATCATGGGCTGCGTGGTCAACGGTCCCGGGGAGGCTCGGGAAGCGGACATCGGCATCGCCGGCGGCAACGGAGTGGGAATCCTTTTTAAAAAGGGGCAAATCGTCAAAAAGTTTCCTGAAGAACAACTGGCGGAGGTCCTGCTGGCCGAGTTGGAAAAATTCGAAACCGAATGGAAGTCGGGGAGGAGCTGACAGAATGGGTATGAAACTTATCGACGCGCGAGGATGAGAATGAGCAAGCAGCAGCAGCCGAAAAAGGCCATCAGTCCCACCCGGGAAGAGGATTATCCTGAGTGGTATCAACAAGTCATAAAAGCTTCCGATCTTGCGGAGAAATCGCCGGTACGCGGTTGCATGGTGATTAAACCGTGGGGCTACAGCCTCTGGGAGAACATCGTGGACGCTCTGGACGCGATGTTCAAGGCCAGCGGAGTCAAAAATGCCTACTTTCCGCTTTTTATCCCCCTGAGTTTTCTCGAAAAAGAGGCTGAACACGTCGAGGGGTTCGCCAAGGAATGTGCCGTTGTGACGCACCACCGCCTCGAAAAGGGACCCGAGGGGAGGCTGGTTCCCGCCGGTCCCCTTACGGAACCCCTTGTCGTAAGGCCGACATCGGAAACGATCATCGGCGATTCCTTTTCAAAGTGGATCAACAGTTACCGGGACCTGCCGATCCTGATCAACCAGTGGGCCAACGTCGTGCGTTGGGAAATGCGGACGAGAGTCTTTCTAAGGACCAGTGAATTCTTGTGGCAGGAGGGGCATACGGCGCATGCAACCGAGGAAGAAGCCCTCGCCCGAACCCGGTTGATGCTCGAGGTATACGCCGAACTGGCTGAAAAGCACCTGGCCATTCCGGTCATCAAAGGCCGCAAGACTCCGGCGGAAAGGTTTCCGGGCGCGGTGGACACCCTGTGCGTCGAAGCGATGATGCAGGATCGCCGTGCGTTGCAAACCGGCACGTCCCACTTTCTCGGTCAGAATTTTGCCCGGGCTTCGAGCATCCGGTTTCAGGACGCCGACGAGCAGGAGCGCTACGCCTGGACGACTTCCTGGGGCGCGTCGACGCGACTGATCGGCGGCTTGATCATGACCCACGGCGACGACAACGGCATTGTCCTGCCGCCTCGCATCGCACCGGCACACGTCGTTTTGCTGCCGATCGTGCGCAATGCGGAGGAAAGCGCCCTGGTGATGCCCTATGTCGACAGCCTGGCCGATTTGCTGAAAAAAAAGTCCTACGGCGGGCGGCCGATCGAGGTGGAAATCGACACGCGCGATATCGGCGGCGCCAGAGGATGGGAATGGATCAAGAAGGGCATTCCGCTGCGGGTCGAGATAGGACCCCGGGACATCGCCGCAGAATCGGTGTTCGTTGGTCGCAGGGACCGCGATCACCGCGAAAAAGTCTCGGTCAAGCGGGCGCGCTTCGTTGCCGAACTCACCGATATCCTTGACAGCATTCAAAATACGCTGTTCGAACGCGCTCTGGCCTTCCAAAAGACCCATTCGACGATGATCGATGAAAAAAAGTCGTTTTATGATTATTTTACACCCATAGACAAAGAAAAACCCGAAATTCACGGCGGATTCGCATTCTCCTACTGGTGCGGTGATGCAGCGTGCGAAACAGCCATAAAGGAGGAACTCGGCGTGACCATCCGCTGCATTCCTCTGGCGGGCGTGCCAGAGCACGACAGCGGTCCGGGGGGCTGTATCTGTTGCGCCAGGCCTTCACCGCAAAGGGTCATCTTTGCCAAGGCCTATTGAGTTCTTAACCCGTGGTCGGCATGGGGACGCAGTGGTCAACTCAATTACACGCCAACTGCTCAATGACAGTCAGCGCCTATGATCCGTATTACCGACATCCTCGACAAGGTTGCCGAATACTCCCCTGATGCCGATCTGAGCCTGATCGAACGGGCGTATGTTTATTCCGCACGGGTCCACGAAGGCCAGGTGCGCCTTTCGGGGGAACCCTATTTGTCCCATCCGCTGGAAGTGGCCGGTATCCTCGCCGACATGAACTTGGATGAGATCAGCGTGACCTCCGGTCTGCTGCACGATGTTCTCGAGGACACCGCGGCCACACCCGAAGAAATCGAGGAAATTTTCGGTTCCGATGTCCTGCATATCGTCTCCGGTATCACCAAGCTGAGCAAACTGCGTCTGAGCAGCTCAGAGGCCCGGCAGGCCGAGAGCATACGCAAGATGCTGCTGGCCATGGCCGACGACATCCGTGTCATACTGATCAAACTCGCCGATCGCCTGCACAACATGCGGACCCTCCAGTATCACCGCAATGAAAAGAAAAAAATCAGAATCGCCCGGGAAACCATGGATATCTACGCCCCGATATCCGCCCGGCTGGGCATATACTGGATCAAGAAAGAACTCGAAGACGCCTCGTTTAAGTACATGCTGCCCGACGAGTACGAACGGGTCAGCAGCCTGGTCGCCAAGGACCAGGCGGAGCGAGAAAAATATGTGGATACCGTAAAGAAATACATTCTGGAAAAAATGGAAGAGGCCGATTTGAAGTGCGAGGTGCTGGGTCGGAACAAGAATTATTACAGCATCTATCATAAAATGATGGCCCAGAACCTGGCCTTCGAAGACGTCTACGACATTATCGCTTTCAGGATCATTCTCGACACCATCCCCCATTGCTACGAGACGCTCGGTTTGATTCACTCGCTCTGGAAACCAATCGATATCAAATTCAAGGACTATATCAGCCGGCCCAAACCCAACATGTACCAGTCGCTTCACACGACGGTTTTTGGCCCTTACGGCGAGCGCATGGAGGTCCAGATCCGAACGTGGGAGATGGACCGGGTGGCCAAATCGGGCATAGCCGCCCACTGGGGCTATAAAGAAGGCAAGCGAGTCGATGAGCGTGTAAGCCGAATGTTTACCTGGATCCAGGACTTGATCGAAAACCAGGAAAATTTCAGGGATCCGGGTGAATTCATGGAAAACGTGCGCATCGACCTTTTCCCGGACGAGGTTTACGTGTTTACCCCCCGCGGGGAAATAAAAACGCTGCCCAAAGGCGCAACGCCTGTCGATTTCGCCTATATGATCCACACGGAGGTTGGCGACCAATGCGTGGGAGCAAAGGTCAACGACCGCATGGTACCGCTCCAGTATGAATTACAGACCGGTGATGTCGTTGAGATCGTAACCCAAAAAAACCACCAGCCGAGCAAGGATTGGCTGAAATATGTCCGGACGGTCAAGGCCCGCTCAAAAATCCGTCAATGGATCAAAACCCAGGAAAAAGACCGTAGCATTTCACTCGGCCGGGAAATGTGCGACAAGGCCTTCCGCAAGGAACGGCTCAATTTTACGGCATTGCTCAAAAGCGACGAGATGAACCAGGTGGTGGAGCACTTCGGTTTCAAAGCGGCCGAAGACCTGATTGCCAGCGTGGGCTACGGCAAGATTACACCCCTGCAGGTCGTGCGACGCTTCACCGCAAAAGCCGATAACGAGGAAAAGCAGGAATCAATTTTTAACAAGATCATCGGCCGGGTACGCAAGAAAAAACCCAAAGGGGGTGTGGTCGTCAAGGGGGTTGATGACATCCTGATTCGATTCGGAAAATGCTGTCAGCCGGTGCCCGGAGATTCGATTACCGGCTACATCACCCGCGGCTACGGCGTGACCGTTCACCGCACAGGCTGTGTCAACGCTCTGAAAATGAATCCCGACCGGCAAATTGAAGTGGAATGGAACATTGAAAAGGCGGAGTTGTACCCGGTAAAAATATACATCCGTTCTTACGACCGTGTCGGGTTGTTGGCCGACGTCGTGAGCAACATCAGTAAAAATGAAGCCAATATCATGAACGCTAAAACCGAAACTCAGGCCAACAAGATCGTCAACAGCGTGTTCACCATCGATGTGGAAGACACGGAACACCTGGAGCGGATCATGTCATCGCTAAAGAAGGTCAAACAGGTCCTGGAGGTGAAGCGCATCAACTGATCCGAACCCTGTTGCGCATCGTCCGGCGGCTGCAGGTGTTGGGTGAGTTTTAAGACACGGTTGCAGGGAGACTTCAGGGCGCCTTGACGATGCGTCCGGATTTGATGCAGCTGGTGCAGACCGTCATCCGTTTGACCCTGCCGTTTACCTCAGCCCTGACTTGCTGAAGGTTCGGATTGAACCGGCGTTTGTTCACATTGTGGGCGTGGCTGACGTTGTTGCCCACCATCGGTTTTTTACCACATATTTCACATGCTTTCGACATAAGCGCCTCTCTATTAATTCGACACGAAAATCCCCGCCCGGACCCCGACCCGCAAAAGGCCGCGCACGGCTGGCGGAAATTAAAAACCGAAAAATCCAAAAACGAATTTCTACAGGAAAGGTCGGGTTCTGTAAAGTCTTTTTTAATCGCCCTGGGCTTGCTGGGCCAGCGAGGTCTCGCACTTGACGATATATTGAAGGGCGACGCGATGAACACCGACATCCGGATAGTTGGCGACGAGCGACTTGAAACGCTGCAGGGCCGCTTCGTACTGCTTGTTGTCGTAATAAAACATCGCGACATAAAACTCGTTGCCGGAGAGGTTTTTCAAACACTTATTGATGTGATCGGTCGCCTTTTCGGCATAGAGCGAGTCGGGATGCTGTTTTTTAAGCTGCCGGAAATTTTCCAGGGCCTTACGGGTGACACTCTGGTCGCGGTCGATCGTGTCCATCTGGTCGAAATAGCAGCGGCCGATTTGGTAAACGACGTAGGGAACCGCCTCGTTGTTGGGATGAAGATCGGCAAACTCCTGGTATGCGAAGATGGCATCTTCGTATTCCTCGAGTTGATAGTGTGCATCGGCAATCTTCAACTCCGCTAGGGTGACGTATTTACTGAACGGATACCATTCCTTGACCTTCTGAAAATACTCTAGGGCCGCTTTGTAATTCCCGCTTTCAAATTCATCCATGCCCTTTTCAATCAGCACCTCGACCGGTTCTACATCCTTGGCTTTGAAGAAAAAATCATGGACGGCATTGTATGCAGAACACCCGGCAAGCGCGAAAAAAAAGATCGCACAGAGGCCTACGGCCGCTTTCGATTGAATGGGTCCGGTCATTTTTTCGACTTATAAGCGCTGCAGCAGGTGCTAAAGGGCTTTTTTGATCACATCTTCGAGTTTTGACTTGGCCACCATGCCGGTAATCTGATCGACCACGTCGCCGCCCTTGAATAAAATGAGGGTCGGGATCGCTTTGATGCCATACTTACCCGGGGTGATCGGGCTGTTGTCGACATTGCATTTCATGAACTTAATCTTGTCCCCGAAATCCTTGGAAAGTTCTTCGACCACGGGTGCGATGGCCTTGCAGGGGCCACACCACGGCGCCCAGAAATCCACCAGCACCGGCATATCGGACTTAAGTACCTCGCTTTCAAAATTTCCGTCTTCGATCTCCTTGATTCCTTCAGACATGTCGTGTAATCCTTTCTGGGATAAATTTCAGCAATTATAGTGATGGCCACTATGGTTGTCAACCATTACAAAATTAGTCAATCCAGGAACTTATTTCCAAAATCAAGAGCGTTGTTCCGGCGCTGCGGAGGAAAACGCTCCTTTTGAAAACAAAGGAGGCGATCGTCGATGGCGGGGCAAACCAAAATTGGCGCATTGATTTCAGGCACCGGCACCAACCTGCGGGCCATCATAGCGGCCTGCAACGCGGGCAAATTACCTGCGGAGGTGGTCTTCATCGGCTCAGACACCCCCCAGGCGGCCGGTCTTGAATTGGGCCACCGCCACGGTATACCCACCGCCGTGATCGACTACCGGGCCATCCTTCGCGCCTCCCGCGATGGCCTGTCCGGTACCGCGCCGCCTCCCGACGCCGACATGGACGCGTTGCTGAAAAAACAAACCCTTTTCCCGGCGTCGGTTGATCCGCACAAGGTGACCGCCTTTTTCTCATCGCGGGTGATGGCCGAATCGCGGCTGCTTGACGCCATGGCTCCCCATAAAATCGATTTGCTCGTGCTGGCCGGATACATGCGAATCCTAACGCCCTATTTCATCGACCGGGTCAATACAGATCCGCAACATCCCCGGATCATGAACATTCACCCCGCCCTGCTGCCGGCCTTTCCTGGCACCGACGGTTACCGAGATGCCTTTCGCTTCGGTTGTAAAGTGGCTGGGTGCACGGTCCATTTTGTCGATTACGGTCAGGACACGGGCGCCATCATCGGTCAGACGGCCTTTGCGATCGAAAGAAACGACACGCTGGATACGGTCCGCGAAAAAGGATTGAAACTGGAATGGGTTCTCTATCCGGAGTGCATCAACCTGTTCGCACAGGGTCGCTTGAAAACCGTGCTGATGACCTATGCCCGGCCGGGTAGTCGTCAGCCGTCAGAAAGAAGGGTGGTGAAGATTCTGCCTCCCGGCACCGCGGCCGGTAAGGATCAGCACCCCTGAGGCCGGCCGCGTTCCTTCCGTAGCCAATTTACATACTGCGCTATGCCGGCTTCCAACGACAGTGGGTCGTACGGGCAACCGGTCGCCATCAGCTTACGCATGTCCGCCTCGGTGAGGTACTGGTAGCTGTCTCTTATCGATTCCGGCATATCGACGTATTCGATGCTTACCGTTAGGTTCAATGCGTTGAAGATCGCTCCGGCGAGATCATTGAAACTTCTGCTTTGCCCCGTGCCGGCGTTGTAAAGGCCGTTGGGTGCGGATGCGTCCAGGAAATAAATGATCAGATCGACGATATCCTGGACGTAAATGAAATCTCTTTTCTGGTGACCGTCCGCAAAGTCCTTGCGGTATGATTTGAAAAGTCGGATCTTACCGCTTTCAAGTGCCTGTGGAATGGCGCAATGGGCCACGCTGGCCATACGCCCCTTGTGACTCTCGCAGGGGCCGTAAACATTGAAAAACTTGATGCCGTACCACCGCGGCGGCGCTTCCCGCTGTTTCAGCGCCCATAAATCAAAGAGATGCTTTGAATAACCGTAGGCATTGATCGGCTTGTAGATATCCGTCTTGCCATGGTCATCGGAAAATCCATTTCTTCCATCGCCGTAAGTGGCGGCACTGCTTGCATAGATGAGGGGAATGTGTCTTTCAGTGCAAAAGACCCATATGTTGCGGGAATAGGAAACGTTGTTTTCGAAAAGATAATCGAAATCGTTTTCCATCGTGTCCGTGCAGGCGCCGAGATGAATGACCGCTTCGATAGCCTTTGCGTCGTTTTTTTCCAGCCACGACCACAGACGGGCTTTATGCACGTACTGCCTGAAAGGTTTACCGACCAGGTTTTTCCATTTGGCGGTGCCGGCGATATTGTCAACGACCAAGATGTCGTCACCATAAATGCGGTTCAACGCCGTCAGCGTGTTGCTGCCGATAAAACCGGCTCCCCCAGTGAGAATGACCATGTGCTGTCCCCCGCCGGTCGTTCGAAAAAAAACGTCATCGTGAATGCTATCGGGATGATTGTTCTGAGCGGTTTTGCGATACTTTTTCAGCGAGACGGGTTGTGCTGTAGCCCTCGACGACGGGAACAAGGTGCACCTTACCGCCGTAGGACTCCACAAATTTTTTTCCGACCACGCTCTCCGGCCGATAATCCGAGCCTTTGACCAGGATATCCGGTTCCAGGGCTTCAATGAGTTTGATCGGCGTGTCTTCCTCGAAAACGATGACCAGATCGACGCAATTCAACGCCGCTAAAATGGCGGCGCGTTCCGATTCGTTCAAAATCGGCCGCTTGGCTCCCTTGAGCCGCCTGACCGACTCGTCGGAATTCAAGCCGACGATCAACCGGCCCCCGCACCGCTTGGCCTCGTTTAGCAAATGGATGTGTCCGGGGTGAAGCAAATCGAAGCATCCATTGGTGAACACGATTTTCTGGTCGAGGGCCTTCCAGGCTTGAACGCGAACCGCTGCCGCCGCAAACGCATGGACTTTCTGATTGACGCTTGCACCGTTCATCCCCATTGCAGCCTTCAGCTCAAGGGCGTTGATCGGTTGCGTACCGAGTTTGCCGACGACAATCCCGGCCGCGTCGTTGGCCATGCGGGCGGCGTCCAGGTAGCTCTGCCCGGAAGCAATACCGACCGCCAATGTCGCAATGACGGTGTCGCCGGCACCTGACACATCGTAGACTTCCCGCGCGATTGCAGGGATGAACCGGGGTTGCTCTTCTTCGCCCATCAGGCACATCCCCAGCGGGCCGCGCGTAACCAGCAGGTTCGATAGCCTGTACTTGGACCGTGCGGTCCGCATGGCGTCGATGAGCGCGGTGTCATGATCGAGGGCCGCCCCGGTGGCATATTCGAACTCAGCCGTATTCGGTGTCAAACAGGCAGCCCCCGCGTAGCGCTCCCAATTTTTCCCCTTGGGGTCGATGATGACGGGCACCTCAACCCCTCTGGCCATTTCGATTAAGGCTTCGGTGAGGCCTTGGGTATCGAAAATGCCCTTTCCGTAATCCGAAAGTATGACGGCCGCGCATGTGCGGATTTCTTTGGTTGCGGTCGCGAGGATTTTCGCTTTCAAGGGTTCGGCGAGAACAGCGGTATTCTCGTCATCGATCCTCAGCAACTGCTGCCCTTTTGACAGGATTCGCGTTTTCGTGATGGTGGGCCTGTTTTTATCTTCGAGCAGGATCGACCGGATCCTCTGATCATCGAGCAGCCTTTTGAGTGTGCGGCCATTTTCGTCCCGGCCGATGACGCCGAGCAAGGTAACCGAGGCACCGAGACCGATGACGTTCAAAACCACGCTGCCGGCGCCGCCGGGAACCATCGATCGGCTCTTGATGTTGAATACCGGTACCGGCGCCTCGGGTGAAATTCGTTTGACATCACCCCATAGATAGCGGTCCAACATCACGTCGCCGATAACGAGGAGGTTGCTTTTCTTGCCGTCGAGCGCGATAGGATTTTTAAGCATGGGGTTCCATTTTGTTTATGGTCATGTATTTTTTGCCGGGCCGTGCCCGCAAGACCTCTATAGGTAACGTCTCGCCCCCACAAAACGGGTCCGGTAGTAGGTTTTCGACAGCGAAGCCAAGCGAATGCGCTGACCCTTTCCGGGGGCATGGATGAAGTGGTTTCCTCCGGTGTAAATCCCCACATGGGAGACCCGGCGTCCACCGCCGGTGGCGAAGAAGACCAGATCGCCCTGCAACAGCTCAGTCTGAGCGACCGCGGTACCGGCGGCCCACTGCTGCCGGGAGGTTCTAGGCAGATCGAGCCCGTTGAGCTGATAGACCGCCATCGTCAGTCCGCTGCAATCAAATCCTTGTTCCGACGATTCGCCACCCCATTTATACGCAACGCCGATATATTTCATTGCGGTCTGGACGATCTGTTCCCGCAGTTCGCCGGCATCGGAAACGTCTGCAGGCCTGACGACATAATAGTCCGTTATGAGCCCGCGGGACCGATAGATTTCCGCTGCCGCGATTGCCGAATCTTGGCTGGCATAGTTGCCGAAGCGAACCTTGGAAAAACCGGACGTGTCGCTGAAGTGATAGGCGTTCAGACCCATTTGTTGAAGTATTCCGGTCAGTTTTACGGCATTATCGACGTTTGCGAAAGCGCCCAGCTGAACGGCGTATCGCACGCTGCCGAGCGGTGTGGCCGGCGCGGAAATGTCGATTTCGGAGGGCGGTGGCGATTCCAGACCGCTGCAACCGACGAACAGCAGGATAATGCCGAGAACGGCCGGCAGACGATGCCGATGGCGATCTTTTCTACTCCGGTACATGCTGGTCGAATCAAAGTGCCTTGACCATCAGCGGAATGGCCACAAAAGTGCCGATGGAGCTCCCCAGGTTTGTAAAGACCACTACCAGCAGCACGCGGGTGACCTTGTTTTTCCAGAAACCGCGCAGCGAGTGAATGTCTTCCTGGAGATTTTCGAAGTCGATGACCCGCGGCTTGCGGGAAAAAGCTTCAACCAGTCCCGATACCCAGCCGGCGGCGACCATCGGGTTCAACGACGTCAACGGTGCGGCCAGGATGGAGGAGACGATCGTGAGCGGATGCGCCAGAGCCGCCAGTGCCCCGACGCCAGCCAGTATTCCGTTGGCCAGCAGCCACCAGACCACCATGTCCTTGCCGACTTTGGAGCCGCCGATGAAAAAGCCGGTGATGATCAAGGCAACGATTCCCAGCGGTACGACCCACTTGAGAAATCCGAACAGCCTGCTCTTGGGCGGCAGTTTTTCAAGCGGTGCGATGTCGATCTCGGTATCCCAGCACCGTTTGATTCCGGGGACATGGCCGGCGCCTACGACAGCCACGATTTTTTGCCCGGGGGCCTGCCGTATCTTGTAGGCCAGGTACCGGTCGCGTTCGTCGATCAGGATGGACTTGACGATGGGCAGAGATTTGCCGACATCGGCGAGGATGGTTTCAAGCACATCCTGCTGCTTCATCTTTTCCACGTCCGCGGCGCTGATTTCTTCCACCTGCCCAATAGAGAAGATCAGTTCGGTCAGCAGCTTGATTTTGTCCCTGAATCTCATCAAACGCCACGTGCGGGCCAGGGTAATGCGAATATCCCGGTCGGCCAAGTAGACGGCGGCCCCGACGGCTTCGGCGGATTCGATGGCCTGGATCATTTCCTGCCCGGGGCGGGTATTGAGTTTTTTGGCAATTTTTTTCTGCAGCGACGCCAGGAGCAGATTCGACAGCAACAGAAAGGACTTCTTTTCCCTGATAACCTTTATGATGTCCATGTTCTGCCACTGGTCTTTCTGGCGAATCGCTTGGTAGCGCGATGCACACAGCTCGACACAAACCGTATCCGGTTTTTCCCTGTCGATGACATCGGCCACCAGACGGGCACTTTCTTCCGAAACATGCGCGGTTCCCACCAGGAAGAATTTCTTGCCGTCGAATTCAAGGGGTTGGGTCATATGGCTTGTTTCTAATCCTTTTCCATATTATAGTGACCGGCTGAAGAAACTTTGAAATTTCATTATATTGGCCTCGCCAACGAAAAGTCAAATCATTGATTGACCCTGCCGGAATCCGCCGCCGGCGATTTTTCCTCCGGGCCCTGCTCTGTCGGTCTTATCCTACTGCACGGTCCGAACGCGGCGCGGATCCCGATAATGGATACGGCCGAACCGATGACACAGTCACTGCCGACAGACCTTGTGGACAACCGCATTCAAGAACAACCGTATTACCTTGCGGTCGGCGGCGAGGTGGAGCTATTCGCAGCCGCACTCGAAACGCGCCTGCCGGTTATGTTGAAGGGCCCCACCGGATGCGGCAAAACCCGTTTCGTCGAGTATATGGCGTTTCGATACAAGCGCCCCCTGATTACGGTGGCCTGCCACGAGGATCTGTTTGCATCGGATCTGATTGGGCGGTATCTGCTCAAAAATGATGAAACCGTCTGGATGGACGGCCCCTTGACCCGGGCGGTGCGCACCGGGGCGATCTGTTATCTCGACGAGATCGTTGAGGCGCGCAAGGACACCACTGTGGTCATCCATCCGTTGAGCGACGATCGCCGCCTGCTGTATATCGACAAGAAGGGCGAGACCCTCAAAGCCCACCCCGATTTTTTGTTGGTGATCTCGTATAATCCCGGCTATCAATCCGTATTGAAAGACCTCAAACAGAGTACCCGCCAGCGTTTCGTATCGATCGATCTCGACTATCCGCCGGCGCAAAAAGAAACCGATATCGTTTCCCACGAGGGCCGCATTGATCCGGAAACCGCCCGCCGGCTGGTGGCTCTGGCGCATAACATTCGCCGCATCAGAGAGCAGGGTCTGACCGAAGGCGCCAGCACCCGGCTAGTGATCTACGCCGCCCAGCTGATCGGACGCGGTGTCGGCGAGCGCGAAGCCTGCCGGGCTGCCGTTTGCGGATCCTTGACCGACGACAGGCAGCTTCAGGAAACCATCAACGATCTCATCGACGACCTCTTTTAACCGTTTAAGCGGCGCCGCTTAGCCTGCATGCCACCTGACCTGGAACATAGGGAACCGATCGAAGCCCTGCACCTCTTGGATCCGGATCTCGCCGCTATCGTCCGAGGGCAACTGGCGCAATTCGCCCCGGCGGTCTCGGCGGTGGGCGCCGCATTGCTGGAAAGCGATACCATCTGGGCTCTGGCCCGGGAGATTTCGTTCGGACAGGCGATTGCGGCCGGATATCTCAAACTGATCCCGCGGGGTGACTCCGCGATGCTCGACACCTACCACCGACTGGTCCGGGCGGCCGGCGACCGGGGAGCGACGATCGGCCGGTTGATGGCCATTCACCTGGTGCCGGTTTTAACGGTCGGGAGCCAGACCCTGCTGCGGCTATTCAGCGAAGCCGCAAACGTCATGGAATCAAAGGGCACCTATACCCTGAAGCCGCCGCTGGAAGCCCTCTCGCAGCTGATTGACAGTGGCGACCACTCTTCGGCCGCTGTGTTTCTCAGGCTTCTGTCGGTGGCCTTCGGCGGTGATCTGACCTACAATCAGTGCCAGCACCTTGCCTTTAACCTGCCGCAAGCCGTCCTTGCCTTTGCGCCGGAGAAGCGTGTTTGGCAGATGGAGCAGCTTTTGCGGGTGGTGCGTGCAGACGTGCAGCTCGTCGAGGCGTTCCTGGAAGGGATGCGAAAGGGTCTGCGGCTGCTGAGCCCGGCAGCGCTCGATCGATTTGTTGCCGCGGCACTGGACAACACCCGCCAAAAGCCGAAGGCGGTCATGACGTTTCTGTCGCTCGATTCAAGGAAGGGCCGCGACATATTTACGGAACTTCAGGTGGCCGTTTCGCTGCGCGAATTGGAAGCGCAGCTCAATCGCTACCTCGGTGCCCGGACCGGTCTTCAGATCGCGGTGCGCTGCCTGTCGGCTCTCAACAGTCGCCTGTCCCCGATCGCACCAACTGCCGTCACTGCCTGCACGGACGGCCGGTTCATCTATCTGCCGGAAGAGATCGCTTTTTATGGCCAAAAAAAGGCCAATATCGATCTCTACCGCTGTTTGGTGCGTTTCGAATCGGCTCACCACGAGTTCGGCACTTTCGATTTCGACCTGGAACGGTTGTTCGACCGCTGCTTAGCGGCGCCCGACTGTCGACGTGCGTTTGACGGTTTGGGAATACCGCGCGTTTCGGATCAACCGGCCATGCTTGCATCGGATTTCGAGCGGTTCTGCGATCTTTTTCCTCTGCCGGCGTTGGCGGCCGATCTTTTCACGGTGTTCGAGCACGGCCGGATAAGACGGATGCTCGGACGTCGTTACCCGGGATTGATCCGGGCCTTTCTGCCGATTCTGCAACGTGCGGTCGGCCCTGCGCACAGCTTGATGAACGACCTCTATGCCGTCATTGCTCTCGGGCTGCCGGAGGTGACGGCAGCCGGCCAGGGGGATGCTCGGCGCCAGCTGGTCAAGGATCTGATGACTCAGTTCGCTGACCGCACCGGGAAACGAGAGTGCCGTGCGGAAAGCAGCGGCGAGTTGGTCGTCCTGGCCTTCCGGGAGGTCGCCACCGCCCTCAGCGGACAAGCGCCCGACCAGCCGTTGGGTCAAGCGTATCTTCCGCTGAACACCCCTTTCGACCGGCACCTTTGGCCAGGCTTGGTGCATAGCGCCGATCGGGTTCTGGATCAAAAAGCCCTGGCGCTTAAAAAAAGATTGGCCGAAAAAGGTTATCGAATCTACCGGGCCGATCTGCGCAGACACCTCGAGGCCCATCAGGGCCTGGTTTCTTCAGATGATCTTGCGGCCATGATTAAAAATGCATCGACTAGCGCGGGTCGCGACAACCGCAACACGCCGCCGTCTGTCGACGAACTTTCCGTTTTGCTGGCTCAAGAGCTGCCGAGGCTGATCGACACCTGGCCTGCGGGCGACGAAACGGGTGTACAAGGGGTAACATGGCACCGTGAATGGGACAGCAACCTGGGCGATTACTTAAACGAGCACACCCGTGTTCGGGATCGTTCGCTTGCGGGGGTCGAAAGCCAGTTTTACAACCGTGTCCTCCAACGGCAGCATGGACTGGTCAAGCGAATCCGCACGGCATTTGAACTTCTCAAGCCCGAAGGACTCAAGCTCTGCCGCCCGTGGGTCGAAGGCGATGCCTTCGACTACCGGGCCCTGCTCGACTTTGTTCTGGACAAAAGAGCCGGCCTGACGCCGTCCGAGCGGCTGTACATCAAACGCCTCAAGGTCAACAGGGACGTGGCCGTCCTGCTCCTTGTGGACCTGTCGCGCTCCACCGCCAGTGCGGTCACCGGGTCAACGGCCCGTGTGCTGGATGTGGCCAAGGAGGCGATCGTTCTCTTCAGCGAAGCTCTGGAAGTCGTTGGAGATATCTACGCCATTGCCGGCTTTTCCGGCAGCGGCCGCCTTGGCGTGGATTACTTTCACGTCAAGGATTTCACCGAACCGATGAATGGGGTGGTCCGCGACCGCATCGACGCCATGGCGCCCCAACAGAATACCCGGATGGGTGCAGCTATCCGGCATGCGGCCGTCCAATTTGCGGCCGTGTCTTCGCGGGTGCGGTTGCTGATCATCCTGGGAGATGGTTTTCCGAATGATCTGAACTATAAGAATCGATATGCGATCGAGGACACACGCCGGGCCATCTCCGAGCTGCGGGCAGGACACATTCACGTACACGCCATTACGATCAATGTCGACAAGGCCGATGACGCTCGCCTGGATGATCTGTACGGTGAGATCCATCAGAACGTGATTGCCGACGTCGCCGAGCTGCCGGAAAAGCTGTGGCGGATTTACGGCGCGCTGACGCGCTGATGGCCCCCGTCACATCAATCGGTGACATCGGCTTGGTTCGATTCCTGAAACAGGTTGACGGTGACAAATAAAGGCAATGAGGGGTCCGGCTATGCTCATCCATGACGACATATTCGCCTGGGAAGGATTCGGCGGCCAACTCCGGCTGGGAAGCGGCAAGTGCCGACTGAGGATCATCGACCTCAGAAAAGGCAGTCATAAGAACATAGCCCATCTGAAACCTTACATCGTGGTGGCTTCCGATATTCCCGAAAACCGGATGTCGGTTCGCAGCTGTGTCGGCCACATCGCCACCAGCGTGGCCAAAACCTTCGGCATCAACCCGAACCGCATGATTTTTGTAGAATACTACCCGCAATCCACCTACGGCGTCGACGACGAGAACCTTATCCCGGAGCACTTTGACGCGGTTGAATTTACCTGGCACGACGACAAGGCCATGCACCCTAAGTGGCGTGCGCTGCGACAGCCCTTTCTGGATGTCGTCCGCAATGTTCTTTACGCCAATGATTCGAATCGAAAGCGGGATTAGTCGAATCCGAGTTCATCCGGCCACTCGCGCGCGTGTCCGTCTGCAACGCCCTTTTTGCAGGCGTCGATCACCATGCGCTGATTTTGGAGATGCAGGTCCCGGCCCGGGTCGACATTGTTGAACATTTTCCACAGCAGCAGCGAATTATCGGCGAGATCGAGCCCGGCATCGTAGAGCACGATGATGGAATAGGGCGTCAGCGCCGGAAAGTCGAGCAGAATTTCGGCCCATTGCTTCCCCGTCGGCTGCACGTCCCGTTCGACATTCAGGCACAGCACCCGGTTGCGCAGGACCGGTCCTTCCCGCGCGCCGGCGCCATCTGACATCCATCGCAGCCCTGTGATGCCGGCGATTTGCCGCCGGATTCTTTCCAGCAGTTCATGCTCTGTCGGCAGATTGCTTGAGTCCAACCGCTCCGGCACCTTCCGCTCCGGTTCACCGGCCAATCGCAGCGTGAGATCGATACCGATTTTGTTGCCGAAGTTGGCAGTTGGGGAAGAATGATCGAGCACGTCCAAAACCCCTTTGGCCAGCGTGATATCCGAACGGGCATCGAAGCTTTCCAGTAAGCGCTGCATGATGGCCGACGGGTTTTTTAGATCCACGTTCATGTCGACGACCAAAATGGCCTTGCAAAAGCTCATTTGGCCCTGGCCCCAGAGTCCGTACATGACTTTTTGAGCATGGCCGGTGTACTCCTTGTCGATCGAGACCACGACAATGTTGTGGAAAACACCTTCCCACGGCAGCCAATAGTCGATTATTTCAGGAAAAGCGGCCTGGAGCAGCGGCAGGAACAACCGCTCGGTGGCTTTGGCCAAGTAGCAGTCCTCCATGGGCGGGCGTCCGACCAGCGTGGCGCAATAGACCGGAGACCGGCGGTGGGTCAGAGCCGTAACGTGAAAAACAGGATAGTCGTCGGCCAGCGAGTAGTAGCCGGTATGGTCGCCAAACGGTCCCTCGCGCCTCAGTTCGTGAGGTTCGACGTAGCCCTCGAGAACGAATTCGGCCTCGGCCGGCACTTCGAGCTCGTTGGTCAGGCAGGGCGCCATCGCTACCGGCTGGTTGCGGATGAAGCCCGAGAGGATCATTTCATCCAGATTGCGGGGGAGCGGTGCCGTGGCGGCATATATGGTCGCCGGATCGGCACCGATCGCCACCGAAACCGGCATGCGTCGGCCGGCGCGGCGATATTCGTTAAAGTAGTGGGAGCCGTCCTTGTGCACGTGCCAGTGCATGCCGGTCGTTTTTTTATCGAATACCTGCAGGCGGTACATGCCCACATTCCGTCGACCGCTTTTCAGGCTGCGCGTGAAAACCAGCGGCAACGTGATGAAGCGGCCGGCATCCTTGGGCCAGCAGTGCAAGACCGGCAGCAGCCCCAGATCGACGGCATCGCCCGTATACACCACCTCCTGGCAAGGGGGGCTCTGGGCGCGGCTGCGTCGCGGAAAGAAACGGGTAACCGACAAGGCGACCGGCAGCAGCCCCAGAATATCTCTGAAGCTGCTCGGCGGCGCCATCTCGATCATTCGGCGGATCCGATCCCCAAGCTGGTCGAGATCATCGACGCCCAACGCCATGCAGATCCGTTTGGGACTGCCGAACAGGTTGGTGGCTGCGGGGAAAGGCGACCCCTTGACGGTTTTGAAGAAAAGCGCCTTGCCGCCCCCGGGACTCTTGGATTCAGCGTCGGTGTACCGGCTGATATCGAGATAATACGAAACCGGCCCTGCGACGGTTTTTAACTCACCGACACGGTCGAGAGCCGAGATGAATTCAGAAAGGCATCTATACCAGCGTTTCATCGCCCCAGGCCCCCGTCATGTGGTGATCGATGTTCAGTTGGGCAAGGATCCTGGCCACGATGAAATCGACCAGATCCTGGATGCGTTGCGGGCGGAAATAAAAACCCGGTGCGGCCGGCAGAACCGTCGCACCGGCGCGGGTCAACCGCAGCATGTTCTCGAGGTGAATCGCGCTGAAGGGCGTTTCCCGGGGCACCAGGATCAACGGCCGCCTCTCCTTCAGACAGATGTCGGCTGCCCGGGTGAGCAGATTTTCCGCCAGTCCGGTGGCCACGGCCGCCAGTGTCTTGACGGTGCAGGGCACGATCACCATCCCGTCGTGCCGGAAGGACCCACTGGCGGGCGGCGCAAAGAAATCGGCGGCATCATGCTCGCGGATACGCGCCCCCGGGTGGGATTCGTGGCGGGCGGCGGATTTCAGGAACTCGTCCATCTGGCCGTGGTAACCCAGTTCGTGCGCCATTACCTTCCTGCCGTCGGCGGAAATAATCAAATGGATCTCCATCGGCAGGCGAAGCAGCTGATTCAGCAGCGTGACGGCGTAAACAACGCCCGAAGCGCCGCAAATGCCGACAACGTAACGTTTCACATTGATCTCCTCAAGGATTGGACGAAACCAGCGCCCCCTCTTGCGAGGGCAGGTGCGTTTTTCCCTTGTACCATCCGCCGACTCATTATAATGACACAGCGGAATACATCTTGGTAAACACAATTACAAAACTAATCACGTAATGTCACATTCCAAGCACCCGTCACCGGCACCAGCGACCGACATTGGTCGGGCCCAAAATGCTGCCGGCGTACCGGCGGAAGAAGGGAACAAAACATGGCACTCAAAACCGTTCAGACCGATCAGGCGCCGGCGGCCATCGGACCCTATGCCCAGGCAATCGTTGCCGGACCGCTGCGGTTTGTCAGCGGGCAGCTCGGCCTGGATCCGAAAACCGGTGAATTGGTCGGCGCCGATCTGACGTCCCAGGCGCGGCAAGCCCTCTACAATCTCGAACGGATCGTGGTTGCCGCCGGTTGCACGCTCGAAGAGGTGGTGGCCGTCGATGTCTTCCTGACCGACATGGGCAAGTTTGCCGAATTCAATGGCATATATGCGGAATTCTTCACCGGCCACCGCCCGGCTCGGGCCGTTGTCGAAGTCAGCGCGCTGCCCAAGGGAGCCCTGGTGGAGGTCAAGTGTGTGGCCTATGCCGACGTTTGATGTGGTTATCATCGGTGGCGGGATCATGGGCAGTGCGACCGCCTTTAACCTGATGACAATCGGCAGCGGGCTGACGGTCGCCGTGGTCGAAAGGGATCCGGCGTACACCCGGGCCTCCACCACCCTTTCCCTGAGCAATGCCCGCATCCAGTTCAGCCTCAGGGAAAACATTCAAATGTCGCAGTACGCCTTTGCGGTGCTCGAGCGCTTTGCGACCGAGATGGCCGTAGGCGACAGCATTCCGCAGGTATCGTTTCGCCGCGAGGGCAACCTTTTTTTAATTTCTCCGGCTGGACGTGCGGCGGCCGCGGCGTCGCTGGATCTGCAGCGTTCGCTGGGCTGTCGGGTAAACTGGCTCTCGGCCAGAGAAGTCAAGGAGCGCTTTCCGCTCTATGCTGTCGAAGGTCTGGACGGAGCAACCTTCGGCCCTGACGACGGTCACTTCGATGCCCACGCCTTCCTGATGGGTTACCGGTCCAAGGCCCGTTCTCTCGGAGCCGCCTATTTTCACGACGAGGTGGTTGCCATCGAGACTGCGGGGCGTCGGGTCGGTGGCGTCCGATTGAAATCCGGAAAAAAGATGACCACAAGGTTCGTGGTCAACTGCGCCGGTGCCTGGGCGGCCGAGATCGCCCGCAGCGCGGGCATCGATTTGCCCGTCCAGCCGGTCAAGCGCCAGGTGTTCGCGCTGGATACCATGGTCAAGCCCGCTGCTCCGCTGCCATTGACGGTGCTGCCCTCGGGGCTCTATTTTCGCAGTGAAACCGGAGGGTTGATCCTGCTGGGCAAGTCGCTGGCCGAAGATCCGGCTGGGTATGATTTCTCCTGGGACGACAAGCGCTTTACCGATCTTCTCTGGCCTGAGCTGGCCGAGTTCGTCCCCGCCTTCGACACCTTGAAACTCGTTCGCGGCTGGGCCGGCCTCTACGCGGTCAACACCCTCGACGGCAACGCCATTCTGGGCGAGTGGCCGGAGCTCAAGGGGCTCTTTCTGGCCAACGGTTTCTCCGGGCACGGCCTCCAGCAGGGACCGGCGGTCGGCCGTTACCTGGCCGAACTGATTACCGGACGGACTCCGACGCTGAATCTGTCCAAATTCAGCCCCGTGCGGATTCTGGAACGTCGCCCCTTGAGTGAGAGCGGACTGGTTTAACGGACACAATGACATCAATGGGAGAATGAGAGGATGGCTTTGCATTTTTCGGAAGATGAATTTGCCGAACGGCGCCGAAGGACGGTCGATGAGATGACCGCGCGCGGTCTGGACGGTCTGCTGATGTTCAGGCAGGAAAGCATGTTCTATCTGACGGGCTACGACTCCTTCGGGTTTGTTTTTTTCCAATGTCTCTTCCTCGGGGCGGACGGCCGTCTGATGCTGTTGACCCGCGCCCCGGATCTGCGCCAGGCCCGACACACGTCGGTGATCCAAGATATTCGCATTTGGGTGGACGCCCCGGATGCCAACCCGGCCCGTCACCTCAGGGACATTCTGGCCGGATTCAACTGCAGGGGGCAGAGACTGGGCGTGGAATATGATGCCTACGGCCTGACGGCCAAGAACGGAAAATCCCTGGAGGCTGAACTGGCCGGATTCTGCACGCTCGAGGACGCATCCGACCTGGTCAACCGGCTGCGGGTCGTGAAAAGCCCGGCCGAGATGGTTTTCGTGAGCAGAGCCGCGGAACTGGCGGATCTGGCCCTCGACCAGGCGCATCGCCTGACCGGGCCGGGCGCCGACGAGGGCGACATTCTGGCGGCCATGCAGGGGGCGATTTTCGCCGGCGGCGGGGATTATCCGGGCAACGAGTTTATCATCGGTTCCGGCCACGACGCGCTGCTCTGCCGTTACAAGGCCGGTCGTCGAAAGCTCGATCGCCAGGATCAACTCACGCTGGAATGGGCCGGAGCCTTTCGGCACTATCATGCCGCCATGATGCGAACGATCCCGATCGGCCGGGCCACGGACCGTCACCGGAGCATGCACGCCGTTACCCTGGAAGCCATGCAGGCCTGCATGGAGGTCCTGAAACCGGGGCGCCCCATCGGAGAAGTCTTCGATGCCTACGCCCGCACCTGTGACGCGGCCGGTATGCGGGAGCACAGGCTAAATGCCACCGGCTACGGTCTGGGCGCCGTATTTGCGCCCAACTGGATGGACTGGCCGATGGTTTACCACGGCAACCCGGTGCCGGCCGCGGCCGGCATGGTGTTTTTCCTGCACATGATACTGATGGACAGCGACACTGGCCACGCCATGTGTTTCGGGCACACGGTGACGGTGACAAATGCCGGCTGCGAGGCACTTTCACGGCGACCGCTGGATTTGGTCGTGAAATAACCGAGCACCGCTGACATTTCTGACAAAAACGATTTTTTCGCCCTTTATCGACAGGTCGCTGTTGAAAAGTACCGAGACATCCGGGGCCGTGATGGTGGCGACAGGTGCGGTGCTCATCAGTTTTTCGGCCGTGTTCGTCAAACTGGCCCACGTAAGCCCGACCATGGCCGGGTTCTACCGAACCTTCTTCGGCGGCATTATGCTGCTCATCATTTTGGGGATTAGGCGGGAAGCCCTGTGGAGGGGAGCTTCCTTTTTTTTTCTCGGCATTTTCTGCGGCGGCGTTTTCTCACTCGATCTTTTTTTCTGGCACATATCCATCCACTACGTCGGACCGGGCCTGGCCACTATTCTGGCAAACTTCCAGGTATTTCTGCTGGCCCTATACGGAGTTCTGGTCCTGCGTGAACCAGTCGCAATACGGACCATGGCGGCGATACCGCTGGCGTTTCTGGGTCTTTTTCTGCTGGCCGGGATTAACTGGCGTCAGTTGGGCGAAACCTACCGCCTGGGCGTCGTTTTGGGCCTGGCGACTGCCGTCTGCTATGCCGTTTACCTGCTGGCCCTGCGCAAACTGCAGTCACAAAAAAAGGCACCCTCCGCAATGGCCAATCTGGCCGTCATCTCAATGGTTTCCGCGCTTCTCCTCGGCTTGGCGGCATGGCTGCAAAACGACCCCTTTGCCATTCCTGACCGGCAAAGCCTTTTCGCGTTGGCCGCCTACGGACTTTTAAGTCAGGTCATCGGTTGGGTCCTGATAACAAAAGGCCTGGCCCGCCTGCGGTCTTCTCTCGTCGGCTTGCTGATCCTCCTGCAGCCGGCGCTTTCCTTCGCCTGGGATATTCTTTTTTTTAACCGAGAAACCGACCTCTTCGGCGCCGTCGGTGCGGCCCTCTCCCTGACGGCGATCTATTTGGGAACGACCGCGAAGGCCGCGATAAAAAATGAGCCCGAAGTGAACCAGATTTAAAATCTTAACGGTTTTAACCTTTTAAACGCTAAATTAAATCGGTTGACAGGATTAAAATTCTAATTGTATAGGGGTGAATCCAATTCGGTTTTAAGATCATCCACCCTTTTCCGACTTGTCTTGGATGGCAAGAAACAGATGGCTGCGGGTACGATCGACAGGCAATGGGTGAATTGGCGCTTGAAAAGGTGGCCAAGAATTTCGGCGGCCTAAAGGCAGTCGATAGTCTTGACATGACACTCAGAAAAGGTGAGATTCTCGGTCTTATCGGTCCCAACGGCGCCGGTAAAACCACTGTTTTCAACCTGATTACGGGGGTGTATACACCCAATAACGGCGAGATTACCTACCGGAATAAAAAACTCAACCGCCTTCATCCCCATGAAATCGTCGCCAACGGTATCGCCCGGACCTTTCAGAACATCCGCCTCTTCAAGGCCATGACGGTGCTTGAAAACGTGTTGGCCGGACTTCACTGCCGCACAAAAAGCAGCATTATCGATGCCATATTCCGAACCCGTTTCCAGGCCGAGGAAGAACGGTCGAGCCGGCAAAAAGCCGAGGCCATCCTCGACTTTCTAAAACTGTATGAATGGCGTCACGAAATGGCCGCCAATCTTGCCTACGGCTTTCAGCGCAGGCTGGAAATCGCCAGGGCGCTGGCAACCGACCCGGGGACGATTCTTCTCGACGAACCGGCTGCCGGCATGAACCCCAACGAATCCCTGAATTTGATGCGTCTGATCGAATCCTTGCTCGGCCGCGGCATCAATATTTTGCTGGTGGAACACGATATGCGTGTCGTCATGGGGATTTGTCACCGAATCGTCGTGCTCGATTACGGGCGTAAAATCGCCGAGGGCACGCCGGCTGAAATCCGCCGGGACCCGCACGTCATCGAAGCCTATTTGGGCAAGCAGGCCAATTCATGACCGGGGTGCCTCCCTGCGTGCCTGCAGTTTATGATGCCGTTTATTTTTCATGCGGTTTAGCACGGAAATATGATGTTCATGCACCGCGGTGGTCCGCAGGACCATTAATGGTCAACTCACAACAAAGGAGGTAGGAAATGAAAGCGCTTAAAATGTTGATTGGACTGATGCTGACTGTCGGTTTGATTCTCTCGCCGTGCCTGGCAATGGCCAAAACACTCAAGATCGGTTCCTTGAGTCCATTGACGGGCCAATATGCGGCCGACGGAAACGACATCCGCCAGGGTGTCGAGATCGCCATTGCCATGTGGGAAGCCAAGGGCGGCGTGCCGGGGTTCGATAAGATCGAATACCTTCCACAGGATTCCGGCTGTGATGGGAAACAGGCCGTTTCGGCCGCCAACAAACTGGCCAACCTCGAAGTCGCCGGCGTGATCGGAGCCTATTGTTCTTCGGCCACTATTCCGGCATCCGACGTACTCAACGACGCTAAGATAGTGATGCTCACCCCGGCTTCCACCAACGAAAAGGTCACGGATAGGGGATATAAGTACATGTTCCGGGTCTGCGGTCGGGACGACGATCAGTCCAAAGCCGCCGCCGAGTTTTTAATTGACGATCTCAAGATCAAGACCATCGCCATCGTCGACGACAAAACCACCTACACCCAGGGACTGGCGGACAATCTGGAAAAAGAGCTGGGCGGCAAGGTCAAAGTGGTGGCCCGTGAACATATCAATCAGGGCGACAAGGACTTTTCGGGCATTTTGACGAAAATCAAAGCCGCCGACCCGGATGTGCTCTACATGAGCCTCTACAATCCGGAAGGCAACTTGATGGCTATCCAGGCCAAACGTTTGGGGCTCAGGGCCACCTTGATGTCCGAAGATGCGGTCTACCATCCGAACTACCTCGAGATCGCCAAGGATGCCGGAGAGGGGACTTACTTTACCTTCGGCCAGCCGCCTTCAGAGGACATCCCCGAGGTCAAGGGCTTCATGGACGCCTACACCAAGAAATACGGTCAACCGGGCTCCTATTCGTCCTACGCCTACGATGCGGCCAATATCCTCCTTGCGGCCATCGCCAAGGTGGGTGCGGACGATCCGGACAAACTGGCCGAAGCGATCCGGGCCACCAATGTGCAGGGCGCGTCCAAGAAAATCAGCTTCGACGCCAAGGGCGACAGTGGTTCGACGTATCAGGTCCTGGTGGTCAAAGACGGGAAATTCGTCCCTTACAAGTAACCCCCATCCGGCGAAGCCGCAATTTCTCAGAATAACGGCCTATCGGGCCCGACCGTCACCCGGGCCGATAGGCCCCTTACCGTCATTCGGGAGCCGCTCGTGGAGGTCTTCTTCCAGCAGATCATCAACGGACTCACCTTGGGGTCGATATATGCCCTGATCGCCCTCGGCTACACGATGGTTTACGGCATCATCCAGTTGATCAACTTTGCCCATGGCGAAATTTTCACCGCAGGCGGCTATATCGGGGTGATTGTCCTTTCCTTCATGCAGGCCAGGGGGGTTCTCGAGACGCACCCCTTCCTGGGACTCCTGCTGGCCTTTCTTCTGGCCATGATTTACTGCGCTTTCCTGGCGGTCGCACTTGAAACCGTCGCTTACCGCCCGCTGCGCAGGGCCAGCCGGCTTTCCCTGCTGCTTTCGGCGCTCGGGATGTCGATTTTTCTATCCAACGGCATGATGCTTTCCCAGGGAGTTTACGACAAGGCCTATCCACATTTTTTCACCTCCGGCGGGTTTGAAGTCGGCGGTGTCATCGTCACCAGCATGCAGGTCTTCATTATCATCGGCTCAGTGCTGCTCATGATCGGCCTGAATCTGTTCGTCAACCGGACCCGGTTGGGAAAAGCCATGCGATCCACGGCCCAGGATCGGGTCATGAGCGCCATTCTCGGTATCAACGCCAACAAGACCATCGTGACCACCTTCGTCATCGGAGCCGCACTGGCGGCCGCCGCCGGGGTCATGGTCGGTCTCTATTACGGATCGGTCCGGTTCGACATGGGGTTTATTCCGGGCATCAAGGCTTTTTCGGCGGCCGTGCTTGGCGGAATCGGCAACCTCACCGGCGCCATGCTGGGGGGCATGATCATCGGAATGGTCGAAATTTTTGCCGCCGGATACCTGGCCAGCGAATACAAAGACGTGTTTGCCTTTATTATCCTGATTCTCGTGCTTTACTTCAGACCCACCGGCATCATGGGTGAGCAGGTGGACGATACCAGGGTGTAGTATGTCACCGAGGCCATTGCTGAAATTCGTCATCGTCCTGATCTGGGCTTTTATTCTTCTGTTTCCGATGCTGGGCATCGAGGAGGGTCGATTCGTATGGGATCGGGTTCTGAGAGTAATGGCGGTCATTACCGCGGCCGGGATGCTGGTGCTGATCTACCACTATTTGCTGAAAGGGCTGTCTTTCAGGCCCAAGATATTTGATGCATCCACTCAATTTCGACCGCCGCGGAGGCTGCTGATCGGTCTGGGGGTGCTGGGGGTGCTGGCCCTGCCCTGGATCGCCGACAACTACGGACGCGATATTGCCATCAACGTCTTGATATATGTTTCTCTGGGCCTCGGCTTGAACATCGTCGTCGGTCTGGCCGGTCTACTCGACCTCGGATACATCGCTTTTTACGCCGTCGGAGCCTATACCTATGCCCTGCTGAACACCAATTTCGGGGTCCCCTTCTGGCTGGCGCTGCCGGTGGGATGTGTGATCAGTGCGTGTGTCGGTGCCTTTATCGGCTACCCCACCCTGAAAATGCGCGGAGACTACCTGGCCATTGTCACCCTGGGGTTCGGTGAGATCATCCGCATCGTGCTGAACAACTGGGACAAGGTGACCAAGGGGCCCAACGGCATACTGGGCATTAAAGCACCGGGGATGTTCTATCCCGTCGTTGAAAACGGCAGCGTTCAGTTCGCCCACCTTTACATGAAGAACCTCGTCTGGATGTATTATCTGATTCTGGCCATAGCGCTGCTGATCATGCTGGCCGTTTATCGGTTGAACACTTCCCGCATCGGGCGGGCCTGGATGGCTGTCAGGGAGGACGAAACCGCCGCCGAGTTGACCGGTATCCACACGACCCGCATGAAACTGTACGCCTACATGCTGGGAGCCATCTTCGCCGGGTTTGCCGGTGCATTTTTCGCGGCCAAGGTGCGCTACGTCAACCCGAGTTCGTTTATCTTTCTGGAGTCCGCACTGGTACTCTGTATTGTGGTTCTCGGCGGTATGGGGTCCATCCCCGGCATCATTATCGGTGCGGCTGCGATCATTGTTCTGCCCGAAATGTTCAGGGGTTTGGCGCTCTACCGCATGGCCGCGTTCGGCGGGGCCATGACGGCAATGATGGTCTTTCGCCCCGAGGGATTGCTGCCGGCCAAACGCAAAGCGCAAGAAGTCGAAATGGAAAGGGAAATCGCAGGGATACCCTGAAGCGAGGGCCGGTAGAATGCTGAGCGTTGAAGATATTCACACCTACTACGGGCATATTCACGCCTTGAAAGGCATCAGCCTCGCGGTCAAGGAAAAGGAAATCGTCTGCCTGATCGGTTCAAACGGTGCCGGCAAATCGACGACTCTGATGACCGTCAACGGCATCCTGCACCCAAAAGAGGGCCGTATCTTTTTTCTCGGCCGGGACATCACGATGCTGCCGGCCGATAAGATCGCCGGCTTGGGAATCACGCAGGTGCCGGAGGGACGCCGAATACTGCCGCGTCTCAGCGTGGAAGACAACCTCGAAATGGGTGCTTTCCTGGTCAAGGATAAAAAGGTCATCCGGAGAAATCGCGATGAAGTCTATGATCTGTTTCCGTTGTTGGCCAAACGGCGCAAACAGCAGGGCGGGACGCTTTCGGGCGGCGAGCAGCAGATGCTGGCCATCGGGCGGGCTCTGATGTCGAAGCCGAGATTGCTGCTGTTGGACGAACCGTCGCTCGGGTTGGCCCCGCTGATCGTGGAAAAAATCTTCGCCATTATCCGGCAAATCAATGCGTCGGGAACGACCATTTTTCTGGTCGAACAGAATGCCAACATGGCCCTGAGTATTTCCACAAACGCCTACGTCATGGAATCGGGTCGTATTACCCTTAAGGGCGCCTCAAAAGACCTGGCTGAGGACGAGGCGATCCGCAAAGCCTACCTCGGAGAGGACTGATCGGGTGTCTTTTCGATCGTCCGCGGTAAACCGTCGCCTTGCGGCCTGAGGGCCGCGCCGCTGTATGGCGGGTGAAGATTCGTTGCCGCGCCGTCTTTAGCCGGTGGTCGGCGCATCGGAACCCGCGTCTTGTCATTGCCTCTCATCCATGATTATATTCGAATCATCCGTCAACTGTCTTTCAGCGCCGCCGCTCCGGGCGAGGAGATGAGCGAATGGATCAGCCAGAATTGAAAACTATCGCCGAAAAAGCGATCGAGACAGCCGTGAAGTGGCAAAACCGTGCCAATGAGCTGCTGACCGAAGAAGAAACGGGCATCCAGGAGCAGATGCAGCGCCTTTTGTCCAATCCCATGGACAAGGTCGTTCTGACCAAGATGATCGACCAGAGCTTTCGCTCGCACAATCCTGCCCGGGTGGCGGACCAGGTCAACAGCATCCTGCGTCGCTATGGCGTCCCTGATTTTTTTCCGAAATTCGATCGGTTGCTGGTGCAGATGTTCCTTGGACTCGGCCGTCATTTTCCGGCGTTGACCGTTCCGAAAATGATTGAGAAGATGCGTCAAAACAGCAGCCGGGCGATTATTCCGGGCGAGCCGGAGGTATTGCACGCGCATCTGCAGAAGCGCAAGCGCCAGGGTGTGCGCATGAACATCAACCACCTCGGCGAAGCCGTTTTGGGCGAGGCCGAGGCACGCCGACGCCTGGAAATCTACATCGCTGACCTGGAAAACCCTGAAATCGAGTATATTTCCGTTAAGATCTCCACGCTCTACTCCCAGATCCAAGCGCTGGCCTTCGAACACAGTGTCGGGGTGCTGGTCGATCGGTTCGCGCAGCTTTACCGTTGTGCGGCCAGCAACGGCTTCGAGCGTAGCGACGGCGCCCGTGTGCCGAAGTTCGTCAACCTGGACATGGAAGAATACCGTGACCTTGAAATTACCGTCACGGCGTTTAAGCGGACACTGGAACAGCCTGAATTCAAGACATATTCAGCCGGTCTCGTCCTGCAGGCGTACATTCCGGACTCCTACGGCATTCAGCAAGATCTCACCGCCTGGGCCCGCGAACGGGTGGCTGCCGGCGGCGCTCCGATCAAACTGAGGATCGTCAAGGGAGCCAACATGGAAATGGAGCAGTTGGAATCCGCGATCTTCAACTGGCCTCTGGCACCTTACGACAACAAACTCGATGTCGACGCCAATTACAAACGCATGATCGCTTACGGCATGCAGCCGCAAAACATCCGGGCCGTCAACCTCGGTATCGCCTCACATAACTTGTTCGAATTGGCCTTTGCCCATACGCTGGGACAGCATCACCGGGTCGGCGATTATTTTTATTTCGAAATGCTGGAGGGCATGGCGGACCACGTTCGTCGAGCGCTCTGCGAAACCGTCGGCGATGTCTTGTTGTATGCACCGGTGGCTGCAAAGGACGAATTCATCAATGCCATCGCTTACCTCATCCGGCGCCTGGACGAGAATACCGCTGCTGAAAATTTCCTGCGCTATGCCCCTAACCTGTCGACCCAATCTCAAGCCTGGGCGTTTCTCAAAGAACATTTCCGGGCATCGATCGAGCGGATCCCTTCGGTCGGCAGCTCGCCGCATCGTATCCAGGACCGCGCAACCGAAACATTTTCGGAAAAAATGGGCACGCTCTACGATGCTGAGTTCACGAACGAACCGGACACGGACTGGTCCCTGGCGTCCAACCGCAAGTGGGCCGAGGCGATCCGGGAACGTTGGTGTAAAGGCGCCGGCGATGCGCCGCTTAAGATTCCGCTGGTAATCGACAATCAGGAACTTTTCGAGGACCGCCCGAGGCGCGACATCATTGACACCTCCCGCTACCGTGAAAACATCGTGGTCGCCCGCTTCGCCTTAGCCACGGCGACGGACGTTCGGAATGCGGTCGGCGTGGCTAAGGCCGACACGGACAAGTGGCGCCAAAAATCGCTTAACGAGCGCCATCAGGTCCTCTCCAAGGTGGCAATGGCTTTACGGCGTTCACGCGGCGATTTGATCGGCGCTGCCGCGGTCAATACGGGCAAGGTTTTCACGGAGTCAGACATCGAAGTGTCCGAGGCCGTCGATTTCGCCGAATACTATCCTTTTTCGGCCAAAATCTTTGCTGGGCGCGATAACATCAGGGCCAGCGGTAAGGGGGTCGGCTGTGTTATCTCACCTTGGAATTTTCCGATCGCGATACCTTGCGGCGGTGTGGTGGCCGCTCTGGCCGCCGGCAACACGGTCATCCTCAAGCCTTCATCGGATGCGGTGCTGGTGGCCTGGCAGCTATGCCGATGCTTTTGGCAGGCCGGTGTGTCCCGCCGGACACTGCAGTTTTTGCCCTGTTCCGGCGGCAGCATCGGCATGGAACTGATCAGCCACCCGGATGTGGATTTCGTGATTCTCACAGGCGGCACGGAAACGGGCATGGGCATGCTGTCGGCCAAGCCGGGCTTGTTCCTGTCGGCCGAAACCGGCGGCAAGAACGCTACGATTGTCACCGCCATGGCGGACCGAGACCAGGCGATCAAGAACGTTCTGCAGTCCGCCTTCAGCAACTGCGGCCAGAAATGTTCGGCCACCTCCCTGCTGATTCTGGAAAAAGAGGTCTACGAGGACCTCAACTTCAGACGTCAGCTGGTGGACGCCGCCGAAAGCCTCACCGTCGGGTCGGCGTGGGATTTTAAAAACAAAATGGGACCGTTGTTCCGCCCACCGTCCGGAGTTCTGAAGCGCGGCATCGAACAGCTCGAAACTGGTGAAAACTGGGCCCTGCAACCGCGCAACTTAGACGACAACCCTTGCATGTGGACGCCCGGAATCAAGTGGGATGTCACGGCTGGTTCATTTACGCACACCACCGAACTTTTCGGACCGGTCTTGGGCGTGATGCCGGCCAAAAACCTGGAACAAGCCATCGAACTGGTCAACGCCACCGGTTACGGGCTGACCTCCGGGCTGGAAAGTCTGGACCGACGTGAGCAGGAAACCTGGAAAAAAGGGATCAATGCCGGCAATCTTTACATCAACCGGGGGACCACCGGCGCCGTTACGCTGCGCCAACCCTTCGGCGGAATAGGCAAGTCGGCTCTGGGAGCGGCCATCAAGGCCGGTTCCCCGAACTACGTGTCCCAGTTCATGACATTTGACGAGATTGGCTATCCCCGCGTGGGCGCCATCAAAAGGGATCATGCCCTTCTGCGTCTTTCCCATGAGTGGCAGCGCAAAGCAACCTGGGGAGCGTTCTCCGAGGCGGCACCCGATATCCTTAAGACCGTGCGGGCGATCAGGAGCTACCTCTATCATTTTGAACGGGAATTCGCCATTGAAAATGATTACTTCCACCTCAGAGGTCAGGACAACATCCTGCGCTATCGGCCGATCGGCCGCGTGATGGTGCGAATCGATCGGGAGGACAGCCTGTTCGAGGTTCTGGCCCGAATCGCTGCGGTCAGGATCGTCGGTTGTGACCTTCTGATCAGCGTTCACCCGGATACCGTCCACCCGGCCGCGGTTTTTTTGGACTCGAAGGAAGGCCAAAAACTGGTCGGCGAAACCGTCCTCGAGCGCCAAACCGATCGGGACATCATTCGGCTCTTGCCGCATATCCAGCGCATCCGCTATGCCGATTCTCGGCGGGTGCCGGCGGAGGTTTTCCGTGCGGCAGCCGAAATCGGATTTTACATCGCCCGCGCTCCGGTCATGATGGAAGGCCGCATCGAACTGCTCCACTATGTCATGAATCAAAGCATCTGTAACGCCTATCACCGCTACGGCAACTTGGGAGATAGATCGCTCATCTGACGCGAAACAGCGGTTTGCGGACCGAGAAAATAAAGGATGCTTACTCGCCACCGGATGAGAATTTACGGGAATCTGTTTCAGCAAAGCAGACGGCCCACAGAATAATGCCGACAGGCGTCGGTTGCCTTGAAGTTCGTTTGAGTCATCGAAAACCGGAAAAACAATGAGGGTGACGATGTCAAAAAAGGCCTTGATCGTTGTCGACATGCTCAATGATTTCATCGATGAAAACGGTGCGCTCGACTGCGGGGTAACGTCGCGTGCGATCGTACCCTTCATCCGCGCCAGGATCGATCACTACCGCCGGAAAGGCGATACCGTGATTTACCTGCGGGATGCCCACGATGCAGATGACAAGGAATTCGAAAAGTTCCCTCAGCACTGCGTCGCCGGCACCTGGGGCAGCGAGATTGTCGCTGAGCTGGCACCGCAAACCGGTGAATCAGTGGTCGACAAGAAGCGCTATAGCGGCTTTTACGGCACCGATCTCGAAAAGATCCTGCTCGAAAAGGAGATCGAGTCCGTCGAGGTTGTGGGCGTTTGCACCTCGATTTGTGTTATGGACACCGTGGGCGGGCTGGCCAATCGTGACTATCCTGTTTCGGTCCCCGTTAAGGGGGTGGCCGATTTCGACCCGGAATTTCATGAATTCGCCCTTAAGCGGATGGCAAAGCTCTACGGGGCCAGGGTGGCCTGATCCGACACCGCCGGCGAGTAAAAGTGCGAACGGCCGACGTGACCGTTAATCATTCTTTCAGAATATTCCGTTTTTTCGGGGCATCGGCGCCAACCAGCCGGTCATGTCTCAGGGACCGGCGTCCGTTTTGCGGAGACTTTTTTAGGGCCCTTTGCGCGCATGATCCGGATGAGTTTTTCGGCGATCTCGGTTTCACGGGGGCTCAAAATCCCGGCCCCGACCCAGCTCTCTATGGTTTCGGCCGGCAGGGTCAGCGCTTCTGCGCAGGCCTCCAGATCGTCGAGACTGGTAAGATCGATATCCGGGCTATTTTTCAGCGCAATAGCGCTCTTCCGAAAGGATACCGGATAGCGCAATACGGTCGGGTAGCCTTGCGGCGGACAGTCCGCTTGAAGGCCGCCGTCGGTTACAACCGTTCGGGCCTTTACGGATGGGGTGAGCGGGGAAACCGGTTGGGCAACCTGAATTTCACCCCTGCCCTCCTCGGCGAGTGTTCTGACGACGGTTGCCGGTTTGCCGGAGTTTAGCCGCTTGAACAAGCGCTTCAATACGCCAAGAAAACGAGCGGTGTGGATCATTTTGCAGGACCTTCCATTTTTTTCATTGTAAACCTCATCGTCAATATAAGACCGTTTTTGGTTTTTCGCTCAAATATTATTGGTCAGGTGTCCACGGCGTGCGAACTGATCAGACTGACGATTTGGCGGCCAGTGGTTCGATGCCGACCGCGACTAACCGTTTGCCAGTGGCACGATTGTCGAGAGCAGATCCGCGGCAGCCTTTTTTCACTTCAAGTTTTATCACGATCGGCCGATAGTGGTTAGTGAACCGGATTTATCGAAGCCCGTAGAATATGCGAGGGGAGTTTTATGGACATAGCGACCGTTATCGGACTCTTCGGGGGCACTGTGCTGATTGTCGGCGCTATTATCACCGGGGGATCGGCGCTTGTTTTCTTCGACACCCCTTCGATCTTGATCGTGATCGGCGGTACCCTGGCCACCTGTTTCATCAAGTTTTCGATGCGCGATGTGATCAATTCAGTGACAGTGGTGATGAAGGCTTTCATGATCAAACTGGATTCGCCCGAGGAACTCATTAGAAAACTGGTCGAATATTCCAAGATCGCAAAGAAAGAAGGCCTGATTGCCCTGGAAAATCAGAAGCCCGGTGACGCGTTCTCAGCCAAGGCCATCCGTTATTTGTCGGACGGATTGGACGAGAAACTGATTTCCGAGCTGCTCGACAAGGATATCCGCCAAACGCTCCAGAGACACACGGTCGGTCAGAACGTTTTCCGAGGCATGGGCGCTTCCGCACCGGCCTTCGGCATGATCGGAACACTGATCGGGCTGGTCCAGATGCTGGGCAGCATGTCCGACCCCGCCAGCATCGGTCCGGCCATGGCCATCGCCCTGCTGACAACCCTCTACGGCGCACTGATAGCCAACCTAGTTTGCCTGCCGATTGCCGATAAATTGGCCCTGCGAAGCCAACAGGAACAGGAAAGTCGCCGAATCATCCGCGAGGGTGCCATCGGAATCGCCCAGGGAATGTCGCCCATGGTTCTCGAGGAAGCCTTGAAAATCTATCTGGCGCCCAAGGATCGGCAGAAGAACACCCAGCCGAAGAATCAGAAAAAAACCAAATCATGAACCTGTCTGATGATATCGAGGCCCCCGTCCTCGAAGAAGGGGCGCCGGCATGGGTGGTAACGTTCGGCGATCTGATGAGCCTGCTGCTCTGTTTCTTCGTCCTGCTGCTCTCGTTTTCCGAGATGGACAAAGCCAAATACAAGGAAGTGGCCGGATCGCTGGCCAAGGCTTTCGGCGTCCAGCGCAAAATCAAGGCCTACGAGGCCCCCAAAGGCATCAAGATGATTTCGAGAGACTTCGACCAGGAGTTGATTCCGGCCAGACCGCGTGAGGAGTTTATCGCCATGCAGCAGCGGGAGCAGATCGGCATGGCACTCAAAAACGAGATTGAAACCGGTTTTAAGGACATGCAGGATCTAATTCAGGTGGAAGTGGGCGAAAAGGAGGTGACCATTCGCCTGATGGGCGAGACGGCCTTCGATTCCGGTAAGGCGGACATCAAAGCCCAGATGGTGCCGCTGCTGCTCAAAATCGGGAGCGTGCTGGCGGAAGGCAAGGGGGAGGTGATCATCGCCGGCCACACGGACAATATCCCCCTCAACGGCGGGCCGTATGGCTCCAACTTGAAACTGTCGATCGCCCGTGCCGCCACGGTTGCCGAATTTCTGCTGGCAAGGTCGGCTATTGCAGAAAGCCGCGTGTCGACCATGGGTTTCGGGAAATACCGGCCGATCGAATCCAACGATACGCTCGAAGGCCGGCGCCGCAATCGGCGGGTGGAGATCATTTTGCAGGCCGCCGAACCCCCCAATCCCAATCCCCCGAAGACCGGGATTCCTGATCCCATCCGCGGGAATCCGCCGATCGATAAAAATCTTATTTTTCGTTAAGAACAAAAACACGGCTGCGGGGTAAACATATGGGGTGTTTGACGGCGGCCGGAAATGAATCGCCTCGAGGTGCCGGGGGCGTGGGCAGCGACATCCGCGAAAATTCGAAAACGCCGGAATATTCTTATATTCCAAGTTCTCGCCGCGCAGCCGCACGGAGTGCATGGAGGCGTGCAAGATAATGGGCGCTCTTATTTTCGAATCGGCCCTCGGCTCAGAAAGACAGACCGGCTTCGATGAAGGGCCCGTTTACCGCGGCGTCGACGGTGATGCCGTCTCGATTGATCTCACACTTGCTGTAATGATACCCACCGGTTGCATAAATCGACCCGTCGAAATTCCAGCGGAAGCGACCGATCAGGCCGTAAGACTTTTTGCCGCCAACCGCAATCCCACGGCCTTCGGCTTCGAGGGCCAGGACATCCAGGGGCTGGAACTGCACGGCGGCGAAAACCATCGGAACCGGCAGGATGATGCTTCCCGGGGCCTGAGCGATGGACTTCAATTGGATGTCTTCATGGAAATCGATTGTCCGCACGTTGATACCGAGATCGATGTTGAGCTTGTCTTGGGAAACCGTTTTGAGATATGGGAGACCGTAATAGAGGGCCACAAAGACATCATTGAAAGTGGTTTTGGAATCGAAGGCGTTATCCGCACGCATGCCCTCGTCGCCAAAATCGAGCCGCATGTTGTCGATGTGCGTGCCCTCGTATTTTATGGGGGTCGCCATCACGCAGACATTGGGTAGATACGGCGACATGTCCACAAAGAACTGCCCTGCGGGTCGGGTCTCGTTGGTGAAGCCCCGGTTGTCTTCGTTATCCCGCTCACTTGCCTGATCGGGAGGTGCGGAGGGCGGTAGATCGGCCGAAGACTGATTCCAGATCAGAGGGTCGGCTTTCGGTCTGAAAGCGCCTCCCATCGCCGGTAGAGTGCTGCACAGCAGAAGGACAACAGCAATGCTCAAGCTGATATTCTTCATCGTCTGTCCTCATCCATAAAACAATAGGGGTATCGAGCCTAAGCGAACCGTCGCCATGATGACCATCTTATCAGTCAGTTCCCAGTATGTCAATTCTTTGTAGTTTAAAAGTATCACATAAGACTACACACGGGGAGCTTTTTACGAAAGAAATGGGATGATGAGGCGGTGCGAAGCCGAACGAAAAGATGAGCGAAAAATCAGCAGGGGACGACTATATGCCCAAATAGGCTTTGCGGACCTCGTCGTTGGCGAGCAGTTTTTCGGCCGAATCCGCAACGGTGATTCGACCGGTTTCCATCACGTAGCCGCGATGAGCGACTTTTAGGGCAAGATTGGCGTTTTGTTCAACCAGAAAAATGGTCGTGTTGCTCTCGGCATTTATTTTTTTGATGATCTCGAAAATCTGCCGCACGATGAGCGGAGCCAATCCCAGAGACGGTTCGTCCATTAGCAAAAGTCGCGGCCGGGCCATCAAGGCCCGCGAAATTGCCAGCATCTGCTGTTCGCCGCCGCTGAGCGTGCCGCCGGCCTGGGAGCGGCGCTCGGCCAGGATCGGAAAAAGCGAAAAAATATAATCGCTGTCCTTTTTGATGCCGTCTTTGTCCGGACGTAAAAACGCACCCATGTCGAGGTTCTCCATCACGGAGAGACGTGGGAAAATCCGTCGCCCTTCCGGCACCTGGCTGATCCCCAAAGCAACGATTTTGTTGGGGCTGAGATTCTGGATGGGTTGGCCCATGAATAATATCTCACCGGAACGCGGAGGCACAACACCGCTGATCGACATCAGGGTCGTGCTTTTACCGGCTCCGTTGGCGCCGATGAGGGTAATGATTTCGCCTTCCGAAATCTCGATGTTGATCCCCTTAAGGGCCTGTATTTTGCCGTAAAAAGTCTTGACGCTTCTGAGCTCAAGCATCGATCTCTTCCCCGAGGTAAGCCTTGATGACAGCCGGGTTATTTTTGATTTCTTCGGGAGTGCCTTGAGCGATTTTTTTCCCATAATCGACCACGAAGATGCGGTCGGAAAGGCTCATCACCAGCTTCATGTCATGCTCGATGAGCAGGATCGAAACACCCTCCTGTTCGCGGAGCTGGAGAATCAGCTGGTCCAGCGCCTCCGTTTCCCGAGGATTCATACCGGCAGCCGGTTCGTCCAGAAGCAGAATAAAAGGTTCTGTGGCCAAGGCCCGCGCGATTTCCAAACGGCGTTGGGCGCCGTAGGGCAGATTCATGGCATAATCGTTGACGAATTTTTCCAGACCGATTTTCTGAAGGATGCGGTAGCTGTCCTCCACCACCTGTTCTTCTTCCCTCAGGGTGGACGGCGGCCTCAGAATGGCCCCGGCGATGCCGGATTTCAGGCGGCAGTGGCGCCCGACCATGACGTTCTCCAAAACCGTCATCGTCGGAAAGAGCCGGATGTTCTGAAAGGTGCGGGCCAGACCGACTTCCGTGATCTTGTTGGGCTTGAGCCCGTTGAGCCGGGTTGCGCTTTTTCGTGGCGGACGGGCCGTCATTTCCCCTTCCGTTGGGGGATAGATGCCGGTGATGCAGTTGAAGAAGGTGGTCTTTCCGGCCCCGTTGGGTCCGATCAGGGCAACGATTTCACCTTTAAAAATATCGAGATCGAGGCTGTCCAGGGCGCGCAATCCGCCGAAGTCCATGCTCAGGTGACGCACTTCCAGTATCGGTTCCATAGATCAACAGTGTTGTCGTCGCTGAGAGTTGTTATTGTTTCTCCACACCCTTGAATTGATACGTCCGCCTCGGCTCGCTGATGATGCCGCCGGGCCGGAAGACCATCATGGTCACCAGGATGAAGCCGAAAAGAAGCATACGATATTCCGAGAAGGCCCTCAGATATTCGGGCAACAGAATCAATGCCAATGCCCCGAAGATCACTCCCAAGATGGAGCCCATGCCACCCAATACCACAATGCATAAAATATTAATCGACTCCCAGATGGTGAAACTGGCCGGGTTGATGAAGGTGGTTTTGGCGGCGAACATCACGCCGGCCATGCCGGCCCAGGTAGCGCCCAAGGCGAACGCGGTCAACTTCGTCTTGGTGCGGTCGATGCCCATAGCCTGGCAGGCAACCTCGTCCTCCCGCAGGGCGATCCAGGCCCGTCCGATTCGCGAGTCTTTCAGGCGATTGACCACGAAAATCGTGAAGATCACCAGGGCGATCATCAGAAAATAGATGAAAATGCTGGATTGCCCCAGGGACATTTTGATGCCGAACAGCCCGGGGCGCGGAATGTTGGCAATTCCGCTGGGACCAAAAGAGAATGCGTTCCAGTTTTCGAGAACTAGGCGGATGATTTCGCCGAATCCAAGGGTGACGATCGCCAGGTAATCCCCTCTGAGCCTGAGGACCGGGTATCCGAGCAGGATGCCGAAAATGGTACCCAATAGGGCTCCGACGGGCAGGGCCAGCCAGAAATTGAGGCCGAAATGATGGTTGAGCAGGGCATAAGAATAAGCGCCGACCGCATAAAAGGCGACATATCCCAGATCGAGCAACCCGGCCAAACCGACGACGATGTTGATGCCCAACCCGAGCATGATGTAGATCAGGGCGTTAATCATGATGTTGGTCTGGTACAGCGAAAAGATGAAGGGATAGGCGGCGGCGAAGACGGAAACAGCGGCAAGCACCGGTATATAGATTCTTCGATCGTTCATGATCCGCTGCTTGAGGCTCGGCCGGCCTTCGGTCTCTGCGGCCTGATGATTTTTGCGCCCCGACTCTTTGCGCCCCATGAAATAACGCCAGACAAAGGATAAGCAGAAACTGCCGAGGCCCACCAGAAGCATGTTTTCCCAGCGCCACTCCACCTTCTTGTAGATGGTGTTGACCCGGACGACCATGATCGGAAAGGTCAGAAACATGAACCAGAGCGACACCAGAAACGACTTTTTAATCTCCGCGAAGCTGAGCACCTTTCAAATCCTATCATCTCTATGACGGGATGCCTGCGGTTCAAGAGGACCCCGTGAAGGCAGCGCAATCGATGCAGCGATGAAACCTCACACCTTCTCGGTTTCCGAACGGCCCAGGATGCCGGAAGGTCTGAAGATCAGAATGAAAACCAGGAACAGAAAAGCAAAGACATCTTCGTAATCGCTCGAAATGTAACCCGTGAAAAAGCTTTCGGTCCATCCCAGCACCAGGCTGCCGAGCACCGCTCCCGGGATGCTGCCGATACCGCCCAGAACGGCGGCGACAAAGGCTTTGATCCCGGCGATAAAGCCGATGTAGAAATTGATCTGACCGATGTGCGAGGCGATCAACACGCCGCCGATAGCCGCCGTAGCCGACCCGACGATAAAGGTAACCGATATGACGCGGTTCACGTCCACGCCCACCAGCATCGCCATTTCCTTGTCTTGTGCGGTGGCCCGCATGGCCTTGCCGATCCGGGTGAACTTGATCAGTAACGTCAATAGAACCATGACGATGGCCGTGGTGGCGAAAATGACGATCTGGGAGGAGCGGACGACGTGTTCCCAAGGCTCCAGCCATTTGAATTCGGGGATAAGGGCCGGATAGGGAAGAAAATCGGAGGTCTGCGCGAGCAGCACGTAATTCTGCAGAAACAGCGACATTCCGATGGCGCTGATAAGGGCCGAAAGCCGCGGGGCTTTCCGCAGGGGCTTGTAGGCGACTTTTTCGAGCGTGTACCCATAAGCCGATGAATAGAGCACCGCCAATCCGGCGGCAATGAAAAGGATGGCCACCGTGTTCCAGCCCATGAGCGTCAGAACGCCGGTGGCGATGAGCGCCGTAAAGGCGCCGATCATGTAGATTTCACCATGGGCAAAATTGATCAACTGGATGATCCCATATACCATGGTGTAACCCAGCGCAATCAATGCATAGATGCTCCCGCGGGTCAGCCCGGCCAGGAACAACTCCACGAAATAGTCGAAATCCCAGAGCATGTTGGTCCTCGTCCCGAGGGTTCAGCCATACGCCGCTTCCGGCAACCGGCCGAGGGCGGCGGGATCGCTGTTTGGGCAACGGCAGCGCATGTCCATGCGGCTGATTCAAAATCATCGATGGCAATGGCGTGCGCGGATGTCATCTGCGGATAAAACTCAGGGGAAAGGCGTTGTGCCTTTCCCCCTCCAGAGCCGGCGTCCTACAGCTTATCTTTCGACATACTTGCCGTTTTCGACCTGATACATGGAGAAGCCGACACCGATGGCATCACCTTTTTCATCGAAACGGATTTTACCGACCGGGGTTTCGACGTCATTGTTTTGCAGGGCTTGGCGCACTGCGTCGTAGTCGGTAGACCCCGCTTTTGCGATCGCATTGAGCAGGGCCAGGGAGGCGGAATACGCCTCCTGAAAGAAGGCTCCGGGGTCTTCGCCGTAGGCTTTGCGATGTTCCTCGATCGCCTCTTTGTAAAGAGGATTGTTCGACAGGTCTCGGGGACCGGTGGCATACACGCCTTCGGCATAATTGCCGGCGACTTTGATAAAGGTGTCGTCCTTCACGCCGTCATCGGAGATAAAGAAGGCGTCCATCTTCTTCTTTCTCATTTGGGTGACGATCTTGGAGGCTTCGGGATGATAGCCGCCGAAAACAACCGCATCGGCACCGGACTGCTTGACTTTCTGGACGACGGCCGAGTAGTCGACCGCCCCTGGTGTAATTCCCTCGTAAAGGACCACTTCGCCACGGGGATCGCTTTCAGTGAAGGCCTTGGCGAATTCGGCCAGCCCCTTGCCGTAGTCGCCCTTGTCGTGCAGAACGGCGATCTTCTTGACTTTCAGCACGTCGAGGGCAAAATCGACTATCTTCTTGGCCTGAGCGTCGTCCGAAGCGATGGTGCGATAAAAATTCGGATAGTCACCGCTTTGGGTCAGGCCCGGGTTGGTGGCCGACGGCGACATGGCGATGACCTTGGCGTCTTTGTAGATGCCCAGAGCCGGCTTGGTGGCGCCGCTGCAGATGTGGCCCAGAACCACGTCGACCCCTTCCGAAACCAGCTTGGTGGCCGTATTGGTCGCAATTTCAGGCTTGCAGACATCGTCTTCCACCAGCAGTTGCACCTGTTTGCCCAGCACGCCGCCGGCGGCGTTTATTTTCTTAACGACCAGTTCCGCCGCCTTAACGCTGGGAATGCCGTACGAAGCCAGGTCACCGCTGTGGGCCCCGGCGACACCCAGTTTGATGGTGTCGGCTGCGACGCCGATTCCTACCAGAGTGAACATCAAAAATACGCCGACAATCGCAACTGTGAATGTTTTTCTCGTGTTCATAGTAAATCCTCCTCTTGGCCTATGTCTGTTGATGACGCCCGATATTTCCGACTCGAATCCGAATGTTTATAGAGCGGATGTGCAGATCGAGTCAAGTTGATTTTATTTGTTCGGCGGGAAAAAAATATTGCCGTTTGGGCTACTTGCCTGTATGACTACAAACGGTTTCAGTCCGTGGTTTACCGCAAGAGCAAGGAAATGTTCATCGCGTGAAAACGATCGGCATCGTGGTCAAAGCAGACCCAATGGTCAGCCGTAAAGCGGACGAGCTGGAAGGCTGGTTGGCTGAAAAAGGGGTTGGAACCGTTCGCAAGGAAAGCCGGCTGCCGCAGCTTGACCGTCCGTCAGGCATGTCGGAGGAGGCCCCGGCGGATCTGTTTTGTATTTTCGTTTTAGGTGGTGACGGCACCTTTCTAAGCGCCGTTCGTTGGATCGGCGATAAATCCATACCGATTTTAGGGGTCAAGTTCGGCGAGGTCGGCTTCCTGGCCGAGATCACCGAAGATCGTCTCTTTTGCGTTGCGGCCGCCATACTGAACGGCACCTTCACCACTCAACCCCGCATGCGCCTGCTGGTTAGGGTGATTCGTCGGAACCAGCAACGCGCGGTCGAAACCGTGCTCAACGATGTGGTGATCAACAAAGGTGCCTTGGCCCGCCTCGCCTATATCGAGACCTATATCAACGATCGCTATCTGACGACCTATCGGGCCGATGGGCTTATCGTGGCGACGCCGACCGGCTCGACCGCTTACTCCCTGGCCGCCGGCGGGCCTGTGATCCATCCGGCCGTGCCGGCGATGATCATGACGCCGATCTGCCCGTTTACCCTGACAAACCGCCCCCTGATCATCCCCGACGCCGCGACCGTCACCATCAAGTTGGAAAAACGCTCCTCGGACATCATGCTCACCTTCGACGGTCAGCAGGGACTTTCCATCGATGATCGGGACACGATAGCGATCTGCAAGTCGCCGCATCCGATCCATATGATCTCAGAGCCGAACCAGCCGTATTACGATGTTCTAAAGGCCAAATTGAGGTGGAGCGGCGGGCGTACCTGAAAGTGTTTTCGTGATCAATTCCAAAGACCCGGTCGGGCTTTAGAGCCGCTCCGGCTGACTTTTTCCGGCAGCCGGTTGCGGACCGCCCAGGGTGTGCACTTAGGTCCCCAGGCTCCACGATGCGAGGTACTTTTTCTGCTGGGGCGTCAGTTTGTCGATTTTGGCCCCCATGGCCTCCAGCTTCTCCTTGGCAATCCGCCGATCGATATATTCGGGTACGGGGTGGACGGTGTTGGCAAGGACAGCCTTGTTTTTAACCATGTACTCGACACAGAGCGCCTGATTGGCAAAACTCATGTCCATCACGCTCGACGGGTGGCCCTCGGCTGCCGCCAGGTTGATCAACCGACCTTCCCCCAGAACATTGATGCGGCGGCCGTTTTTCAGCACGTATTCCTCCACGAACGGCCTTATCAGCCGATGGGACACGGCGATACCGCTCAACCCCTCCAGGTCGAGCTCCACATTGAAATGACCGGAGTTGGCGACGATCGCTCCGTCTTTCATGAGTTCAAAATGTTCCTGGCGGATGACCGCAATGTTGCCCGTCAGCGTGCAGAAGAAATCCCCAACAGCGGCCGCTTTGCGGATCGGCATCACCGTGAAGCCGTCCATGACCGCCTCGATGGCGCGCAGGGGGTCGATTTCGGTCACAATCACATTGGAACCCATTCCGCGAGCGCGCATGGCCACGCCCCGGCCACACCAGCCGTAGCCGCAGACGACAAAGACGGCGCCGGCCAGCAGGCGGTTGGTGGCGCGAACGATCCCGTCGATGGTGCTCTGGCCGGTTCCGTATCGGTTGTCGAAAAAATGCTTGGTCTGGGCGTCGTTGACGGCGATAATCGGATATTTCAGCACCCCCTCAGCCGCCATGCTGCGCAAACGGATCACGCCGGTGGTGGTCTCCTCCGTTCCGCCGCTGACTTCCGACAAGAGATCCGAGCGTTCGGAGTGCAGGGTGGAAACCAGATCGGCGCCATCATCCATCGTGTAATGGGGTTTGGTGTCGATAACCGCGTTGATATGGGCATAGTAGAGCTTATTGTTTTCACCCTTGACGGCAAAAACCGGTATTTTGTCGTGTTTGACCAGCGAGGCCGCCACATCGTCCTGGGTACTCAACGGATTCGAGGCACACAGCGCCACCTGGGCGCCGCCGGCTTTCAAGGTCTGCATCAGTGATGCCGTTTCGGTGGTCACATGCAGACAGGCGCCCAGCCGGACCCCCTTGAGCGGTTTCTCCTTTTCAAACCTCTGCCGGATCCGGTTGAGGACGACCATATTGTGATTGGCCCACTCAATGCGCAGCGCCCCGTCCTTCGCCAGGTCGATATCCTTGACATCGTAATTCATTGCTGAAACCTTTCCTTAAGGTGATTAAATTCCCGCCTGCTCACACATTTTGTCCGCCATGTTGGTTTTCTCCCAGCTGAATTCCGGCTCGGTGCGGCCGAAGTGGCCATAGGCGGCCGATTTACGGTAAATGGGGCGCAGCAGATCCAGGTACTCGATAATGGCCGCCGGGCGCAGATCGAAGCATTCCTTGATGATTTCCTTGATCCTTTTTTTGGAAACTTTGCCGGTTCCCATGGTATCCACCATCAGCGACACCGGTTCGGCCACCCCGATGGCATAGGCGATCTGTATTTCACACTTCTTGGCCAGACCGGCCGCGACGATGTTTTTGGCGATGTGACGCGCCATGTAGGAACCGGTGCGGTCGACCTTCGACGGATCTTTCCCGGAGAAGCACCCGCCGCCATGGCCCCCCTGTCCGCCGTAAGTGTCGACGATAATCTTGCGTCCGGTCAGCCCGCAGTCTCCCATCGGACCGCCGACGACGAAACGACCGGTGGCGTTGATATAGTAGCGCGTTTCCATGTCGACCATTTCCGCCGGCAAAATTTTCCTGATGACGCTTTTGATGATGGCATCGCGCAGAAACTCGTACTCGACATCCGGTTTGTGCTGGGCGGCGACGACCACGGCGTCGATGCGTTTGGGCACACCGTTTTCGTATTCCACCGTGACCTGTGATTTGCCGTCGGGACGCAGGAAATCGAGCGAACCGTTTTTACGAACTTCCGCCAAGCGGCGGCAGATTTTGTGGGCCAGCATAATCGGCAGCGGCATCATTTCGGGGGTCTCATCGCAGGCATACCCGAACATGAGTCCCTGGTCACCGGCACCCTGTTCCTTGTAGAGTCCGTTGCCCCGGTCGACGCCTTGCGCGATATCAAGTGACTGGTGATCGATACTGGTGATGACGCTGCAGGTCTGCCAATCGAACCCCATCTGGGAAGAGTTGTACCCGATGTCCTTGATCGTGTCGCGGACGATCTGGGGCATCTCTACATAGGTGCTCGTGGTGATTTCTCCGGCGATAAACGCCAGGCCGGTGGTCACCAGCGTTTCGCAGGCGACGCGGCAGTTCTTGTCTTGAGCGATGATGGCATCCAGTATGGCATCCGATATCTGGTCGGAGACCTTGTCCGGATGACCCTCGGTCACCGATTCGGAGGTGAAAAAAAACTGCTCTTTTTCTTCCATGCCTGATCCTTTCCAACCGCAAAATTAAGGGGTGCTGTTTTCGTTAAGAACCCAAAGATAATCGGTGCAGCCCACACACCGGGTCCAATGCGAAAAAAAAGCCAGCTTGTCATGCCGGTTTATCGAAATCGACTGCAATGGACCGAACCTCGGAGGAGGAACCCGGCAAAATCGTGTTGTCGATCAGCCGGGTTTTGCCCACCTTAACGGCCAGGGCCATCAACGCCGGCCGATCGATACGCGCCACAGCGACCAGGGATTCCGGATCACAGATGCTCAGGTAGTCGATCTCGGTCTCGGGTTGTACGGCAATCAAGTCGCGTGCTTCCTGCAGAATTCGCGCGGCGTCTCGTTCACCGGTTTCGACCCGTCTTGTGGCCTGAACGAGAGAGCGATAGAGCGTTAGGGCTGCCGGGCGTTGTCCGGGTTTCAGGTATGCATTGCGGGAACTCATCGCCAGACCGTCTTTTTCCCTGACGATGGGGGCACCGATGATATCGATGTTGAAATTGAGGTCCTTGACCATGCGTCGGATGATCAGCAGTTGCTGGTAGTCTTTCTCGCCAAAAACTGCGCTGTGCGGGCGGACGATATTGAAAAGCTTGCAGACCACTGTGGCAACGCCGGTGAAAAAAACCGGCCGCGAGAGGCCGCACAGGTGGTGCGGCAGGTGTTCGAGCTTCACATAACTCTGGTAGCCCTCGGGGTAGAGTGTCGCCGTCTCGGGCGTAAACACGATGTCGACATTTTCATGGGCGCACAACCCCAGGTCTCTATCCAGGTCCCGGGGATAGGTTTCGAAATCTTCGCCGGGGCCGAACTGAGCCGGGTTGACAAAAATACTGACCACGAGGGTATCGGCGGCCTGCCGTGCCATTCGCATCAGTGACAGATGTCCGTCGTGCAAAAAACCCATGGTCGGGACACAGGCAATGCGCCGATTGCCCCGGCGCAGCTCTTCGGCGCGTTCCTGCATTTCCTTCACCGCTGAAATGACCTTGACCATAATTCCTCGAAAATTTTTAACCCACCTACCTAATTTACTAATGTAGCAATGTCAACAAAAAGCTTTTGTTATTCCAAGGTGATTCCGTTCTGACAGGCACATAAAACACCATCAAAAAGCCGGGGCGGGCGACTGTGGCGGACAGACAACCGGTCGCAGGCACGTTTTTCAGATAAGAGTTGATCAAAACGGCAATTCGCTGTATAATTATTTGATTTTGTTGATCTTCACAGATCTGCGCGACGGACATGACTCAGAACTGCTTCAAGGCGCATCTTCATGCAAATTAACCACCGGGATGTTTTAGAGATAATAACCAATAAATTCAGAGAGGTCGATCACGTGCTGACGAACGTGCCGCTGATCGGCCATCACCCCGTCATTCTGCCGGCACTCTCGGGTTCCTTTTTCTTGGCTGTCATCGGGCTGTTTTTCTGGAAACGCAAACGCAAAGGCAAAACCGCAACGCCAAAGGAACCTTCTCCGGCGCTTGTCGAAGAGATGATCGAGCCGCTCGACGAGGCGAAAGAGATCGACGAGGACAGTATTGTCGAATTTTTTCTGAATATTTACAAGATCCAGTTGGGAGAGACCCAGCAGGCCAAAGGTCGCGTTGAACTGCTCGGCTCCAGTGGTGTCGGCGCGGCCAGGACCTATGAATTGCATGTGTTCCATGACAGGCAATGGGTTTCGAGGCGCATGAGCGTCGGTCTTGCCGGCGACGACAGCACCAGCCGCAGCAAATGTTTCACCGTTATTTACGACGAACATTTCGTGATCAAGGTCCCCCGGAAACCGATTACCGATTTTGATACCTACATAACCGCCATCGAATCCGACCGGAAGATCGTCAAGAGGGTTGCCCCTCGGGAATGCATCGTGCCGACGGTGTCGGCGGTCCTCAAAATGGTCCATCACTTCTCGGAGAGTAAACAGCTCGCCCCGGAGCTATTGGAAGAAAAATATCTCGACTGGCTGAAAAAGTTCCCTTCTTTCCAGTCTCACCTGAGAATCGGGAATGCATATGTCTTTGTGATGGATCTTTCACGCTTTTTTTTCCTCAGTCGAGTCGTTAATGACTTCCACGATCTGTCCAACAAATTGGTCCAAGAGATCGTCGGTTATCCGGATGTCATTTGGGAAAACCACGGTTTCGAGGGACGGTATGCCCTCGAAAACGACGCACAGCTCGACGCTGTCCGAAAGGTTTACGCGGCATTCGAGGAACAGTTTCGAATTTTACTAAACAACGCCGCTCAGCACGATGTTCCCCGCTACACACTGCAGAAGTGGTTTTTGATTCATTTGGCCGGCAAGCAACTGGAGGCCGACGAAAAAGACCTCGCGCCGGAGCGTGTCGAAAAAATTAACGCTCTGCTGAAAAAAACCTTTGCGGAAAATAAAGACGCCATCGACTCCTATCGCCGCACCATTCGGGGATGCATCCAGTCCGTGACGGTCAGCCAGAACAAGCACCAGATTGCCGGTCTCGTGACCAACCTGCTCGATCTGTTGGCCTGGCTGCGGACAAAGGGTGTGGCCATGCGCGACCTGAAACCGGACAATCTCCTGATTGCCGGCGACAGGGCGAGATATCCGGATTTCCTTAACACGAGCGAAGCCTATTCTATCGGACTCATCGATGTTGAAACCGCGGTTGTCTGCGGCTCCGCTGACGATCGACAGGCGGCGCAGCCGATTTTGGGCGGAACCCCCGCCTACGCAACACCGACGCATTTGATCTCGAATGAGGCCCTGGCAGCCTGCCTGCACAGCGCCGCTCGCATTCTGTTTCTCCAGGACTGGTACGCTGCGGTTGGGATCATCTACGAAATGGTCACCGGGGAACGGCTGTTTGTTCAGACCGGCAAACTGATCATCGGCATCAAAACCCTGATGTTCAACGCCGCGGGCGACACCGCGGCCCAGCTCGAGGTTTTCAAAAACGCCAGCCGAATGTTCTGGCACAGCGCCCGGACAGAAATGGCAATGAAAACCGGAGACAAAAAGCCCATCCTGCAAGGGGTCACCATCGGCTTGACCGACGCTATCCGGGCGTTGTGCCTGAACGAATTGCAGATGGAAAAGCACTGCATCGATAGGCGCACCAGAGAGATTATGGCCGGCCAGAGGGTATTCAAGAGCGAAAAGACCTGCCGGAGCCTTCTGGCTGCGTCACGAAAACAAATGACCCAACTGAAGATCAAGTGGAATAAAGCGCACCCTGGCGGCGGCGAGGGGCGCGAGATATTGACCGATTTGGAATCACTCAAGCGTGCGGCTGAAAAAAATAACCAGCTGATGGCGCTCCTCGAGAAACCCCTGTTGGCCGCCTCGGCGTATGAGCTGCTTTATTTCATGTTCGAGGTCGTTTACAGGGCCATGTACCGGGAGACATGGGGCGATCTGGTCCAAACCGAAGTCGTGGGCATCCGTGACGGAAAGGGGACGACCACGGTCGAGGCTACTATCTGATGCCTATGTCATCGCCGCGGCGATTTTTCCAGCCGTCTTCCCGATAGCGGCCATGTCACCGGGAATCAGCTCCCACTCGGTCATCGTCAACTTGGGATCATTCGATTGGCGCGGGATCAGGTGCAGGTGGTAGTGCATGACGACCTGGTTCACGGCGCGCCCATTGAGTTGCAGAATGGCGATGCCGTCCGCTTGCAGGGCGGTTTTCATGGCTCCGGCGATCTTCAAGGATGCCTGGTGAATGGCGGCGAGATCCCTCCCATCGATTTCCCATATGTTTTCGGCGTGGCGTTTGGGGATAATCAGGGTGTGGCCGGTGTTGATGGGGTTGACGTCTGCAAACGAGAGCACCCTGTCGTCTTCGAAAATCTTGAAACACGGAATTTCACCCCTGACGATTTTACAGAAGATACAGCCGTCCATCGAGGTCTCCTTTCGAATCCGTTAGGTTTGTTTTACGGTCTTTTTTGCAACCCGGCTGTGATCGGTCTGGAACCGATCAGCCGATTTTCGATATGTCGCCGAAGGTCTTGATTTCAATCGGCAGGTCCGCCACGGATATGGCAATTTCGACCCCGAGCGCGAACGCCCTTTCGATGACATTTTCAAGTTGGATCACATTGCCCGGCCAGTGATACTGAAGCAGATACGACAAGGCTTTCGGCTCAATGGTGTAGACCTTGCGGGTGCTTTCGGCGTTATATTTGTGAAGAAACTGATTGACGAGCAAACAGATATCCTCTTTACGTTCCCTCAGCGGCGGCATGTTGATCGAAACAACGCTGAGCCGGTTTAAAAAATCTCTGCTGACCAGGTCAGCCTCGATGGCGTCCCTGAGGTCTTTGCCCGTAGCGGCAATCACCCGAATGTTATGCGCCGCGCCTACCCCGGCCGTGTCGATGTCATTTGTCTCTTCGTTCAGCAGTCGCAGCAATTCGTTTTGAACCGCAAGCGGTATATCGGTGATTTCGTCCAGGTAGAGGGTGCTGCCGTCCGCGGATGCCAGCAATTCCGAAAGATACGGCGGGATCGCGTCGCTTCCGGACGGGCCGCCCAGCAGGGTCCTGCACACAATGGGAATCAGCGGTCGGTGGTCCCGATCACTGCTGCGGTGAATCACCCTGGCCGTCAGTTCCTTTCCGGTCCCGGTTTCGCCGCGAATCAGCACGTTGGGGCCACTGTTTTTCATACGATCGATGATTTCGTAGATCTCCTGCATCCCGAGACTGATGCCGACCAGAGAATCGTACCGGTGGCGCTCCTTGACCCGGCTTTTCAAAAGGACCCTTTTGTCCTTCAACAGCTTTTCGCTGACGATTCTGTCGATGATCAGTTTCAACAGGTCCAGCTTAAACGGCTTTTGAAGGTAATCATAACTGCCGATTTTCATGGCTTTAACCGCTGTTTCCATCGTTCCGTGGCCGGTAACGATGATGACTTCGGTTTCAGGCCGGCACTCCTTGATCGCCGACAGCAGTTCGATTCCATCGATTTCGGGCATCTTGAAATCCGTGAAAATGATGTCGAAATCATTTTTCTTTAACATGTCGAGGGCCTTGCGGCCGCTGTCGGCCAAACTCACCGAGTAGCCTTCACGGCTCAGGTAGCGATGCACCAGATCGAGTATCGCCTTATCATCATCGACAAACAGAATGCCGTAGTCTTTCATGAGTATCTCCGCCATCAGGGACCGCATACCCGATGCCCCCCAGAGGGGTTTGGTCTACTTTTTCTTTTCTAAGCCGTAGCGTTTGATCTTTTCGACGAGCGTGGTTCGTTTGATCTGCAACAGTTCTGCCGCCTTGTTTTTAATCCATTTGGTTTTTTCTAGCGCACGCAGGATCAGCTCTTTTTCGTATTCGGTCACCGCAGTATTGAAGTCGACCCCTTCAGGGTAAATTTCCTGTTGCGGCTGAGGGGCCGGCCGGTTGATGCCGCGGACCCGGTCGGGCAGGTCGGTCGGCCGAATGACCTCGTTTTCATTGAGAACCACCAGGCGCTCCATTAAGTTTTTCAGCTCCCGCACATTGCCCGGCCAGGAGTGGTTCAGCAGTTGGGCCATGGTTTCGGGCAGAATTTTAATCGGTTCGCAGCCTTTGGCGCGGCTGATATTTTCCAGAAAATAAGAGACCAGCAGGGGGATGTCCGATTTTCTGTGTTTAAGCGGTGAAAGGGCGATCGGAATGACATAAAGGCGGTAAAACAAATCTTCGCGAAAATTGCCCTTCTGAACCTCTTCTTCCAGATCGCGGTGGGTGGCCGCTATGATTCTGACATTCGCTCTAATGGTCTGCACTCCGCCGACCCGTTCGAATTCGTTTTCCTCCAGCACCCGCAGGACTTTGACTTGCAGATCCGGGCTCATGTCGCCGATTTCATCGAGAAATATCGTACCGCCCCGGGCTTGCTCGAACTTACCCGGCTTGTCCGAAATGGCCCCCGTGAAGGCGCCTTTGACATGGCCGAACAATTCGCTCTCCAGAAGACCTTCGGAAATGGCACCGCAGTTGATCTGAACGAAGGGGTTGTCGCGCCGATAGGAGCAGCGGTGAATGGCTTTGGCGATCATCCCCTTGCCCGTGCCGGTTTCACCGTTGATCATGATCGTCGTGTCGCTGTCGGCGATGCGTTCAACGATGTCGAACACTTTTTGCATCGACTCGCTTTCGCCGACGATTTCCTGGAAAACTCCGTGTTGCGTGGGTTTCATATGGTGCAGAATACGGCGCTGGTTGATTGTTCTGCTGCGAGCGAAACAGTGCCATCACCTATTTGTGAAAAGACACTGCATAAGCTTCGTTCTCTGCTCAACGTTAATTGGATCCGCACCCGATGCTATTCCTGGACGTTGACCACCTGGCCCGCTAACCCTTCGGGCGGCGTTGCAAAAAACAACGGGGATCGCCGCCGCCCATCGCCCTATTGAACCAGTCCGACCTTTTTTACCGCCCGCTCGATCTGTTCCAACCGCGCCGCCAGGCTACCCGTATAACCGATCGAAAGCCGCACGAGTCCGGGCGACAATCCGATTTTCTGCTGGTCTTCGGGCGGGACCTCCGATGAGGTTGATGAACTCGAACAGGACATCAACGTATCATAAAATCCGAGTGATACGGCGATAAATCCGAAACGTTCTTCGTTCTGAAGAACATCCATCAGGTCTTCGGCCCTTCTGCGGGTGCCGCAGTCGATGGTCAGTATGCCGCCGTAACCGTAGCCCTCATTGATGAGTCGGCTCATGAGCCGGTACTGAGGATGGGAGGGCAGACCGGGATAGGTCACGCTGACCCCCATTTCGGCCAACCTGGCGGCGATAATCATGGCCCGGGCGCCGTGTTCACGCATGCGCAAGGCCAGATGCGGCAACCGCTGAATGATGTCGAAGGCGATACGCGGATCCATGGTCGGGCCCAGTAGCATGACGCGCCCGGTATGCAAATCCATTAGTTGATGCACAAACGCTTTGGTAGCGCAAATCGCACCGGCGATTGCGTCACCGGCGCCGTTGACGAATTTGGTCAGCGATTGGACGACAATGTCGGCGCCCAACCGGGCTGGTGACATCATGATCGGCGTGAAGGTGTTGTCCACCACGAGGGTCAGTTCGTATGTTTTCGCTATGCCGGCCAGGGCCGGAATGTCGGCGATTTTCAAAGTGGGATTGCCGACGGCCTCAGTATAGATGACCCGCGTTTTTTTTGTGATCGCCGCTTCGAAAGACTGCGTCTCGGTCGGATTCACAAAGGTTGTGTTGATGCCCATATTAGGGAGCAGTTCCCTGAGCAGGGCATGCGTGCCGCCGTAGACCGTGTCACTGGAAACAATATGGTCTCCGTGTCGGCACAGCTGCAACAGCGTGCATGCAATGGCGGCCATGCCACTGGCCGTGCAGACGGCGGCCTCGGTACCTTCCATGGCGGCAAGATAGCGGGCCAGGACATCGACGGTGGGATTGAAATGGCGGCTGTAAAGAAAACAGCCGTTTTTATCCGGTCCCCGCAGTCCCGCGAAGATTTCGGGCATGATGCGCGGGTCCATGACCGTAAACGTCGATGACCGGGACACCGATGGCGTAACGCCGCCGTGTTCACCGAATTCGCGGCGTGCCTTCCACATGGCCTGTTCGGGATTGAATTTTTGCATGATCGGCCTCGCGAATAAAAAGTGGCTGGGGCTCGACACCGGGGTCGCTATTTAATGTCGATTCCTGATCAATAGAGATAACGAAGCGCGTGAACGGGGTCAAGAAGTTTCCTCTTGCGGTGTGATGACGTACAGATGCAGTTCGCGGGGACCGTGTGCGTCGTGCGCCGCAGTTCGGGTTCTTCGGGGAGTTCGTGGTACGCTTTAGCCGACTTCGGAATAGGGGCCGTCGACCAGGCACTGGATAAAAAGCGTGACTTTCTGCGGCCCGCGGGCCATTTCTGGAATACGAATCATTTTGCTTTGGGCGGGAAGTACCGCGGCTGCCTTCCAGCTATCTGCCGGTACCGGTATTTCGGCTGATAACCGGGTTGCAAGATGTCTTCTCCCGTTACATAATACGGTGCAGCCGGTCAAGGTTCAAATTTTCAGAGAAAACGCCGAAATGATTCAAGAAAACAGATCGAAGCGACCCTGGCCTCTCTGAAGAGGCTTCCGGCGGTTTGCACGGCCTTAGGTGAGGTCGGGCGCGCAGACAAAATCAAGGTGAAAAAAGTGCTTCAGTGGGCGAGTTGACGATGAAGGGGACACTACTTGAGGGCATACCGGTCGAATTGCCGGAGGAAATCTTCGACACATTATGCTCGACGGACAATGTGAGGATAGAGCGGATCGTATCGCGTGGGCATGCTTCGCCGGAAGGATTTTGGTACGACCAGGAAAACAATGAGTTTATTTTGATCGTGCAGGGGAGTGCTGGCCTGAGGCTCGAGAACGAAAGTGATATTATGGTCCTGAAGACTGGCGATTATCTGAACATCGGTGCGCATGTGAAGCATCGTGTCGAGTGGACCGATCCCGCAGGCGAGACGATCTGGCTGGCGGTGCACTATTGAAATGAACATGGTGATGTGGTTAAGTGTTACCGACAAACGGTTTTGGACCGCACGGGTTCGCGCACAGATCGGCAGTGCGGCCCATCGGAACCTGTCGATCTCCGGAAGCGAAATGGCCCGTCGGGTGAGCGTGGATCGATCGGCCATAAATCGGGCGGCCAGAGGGTCAGTCGTGCCCCGGACCTGATTGCCGCCACAAAGACGATTCTGGAACCGATTGAATTCGAATCGGGTCATCATAGCAGGGCTTCTAATCAATACCGAACGACGGGAGGGTCGCCACATGCCTTCGAAGAAGACGCGCACTGGGTCCGACCGGCTGGATCACATCATCGCCGAGGCTCGGCACGAGCGAGAGCGGCAGGAGAAAACCTATCGGGGGCGAGCGCTAAAGATGTTTCCGTGGATCTGCGCGCGCTGCGGGCGGGAATTTTCAGGCAAGAGAGTTCGAGAACTCACGGTCCATCACAAGGATCACAACCACGCCAACAACCCGCCGGACGGCAGCAACTGGGAGTTGCTGTGCATCTACTGCCACGACAACGAACATGCGCGCAATCAGGTGGCTGAATGGTATGACCAAACGACTTCGGCCGGCGGTCAAGCGCCGCGCTCCGGCAACAAGCCTTTTGCCAGCCTGAAGGATTTGCTGAAATGAGAACCGTCAGATCCCCGGCGCATATTATTCTATGGCACGAATTTCAAAAGGAGCCAAGATGAGGGTTACATTCATCGGATTAGGGATTATGGGGAGTCGAATGGCAAAAAATCTCCTGAACAACAACGTCACGCTCCATGTCTTTAATCGTTCCACAGAACCGATGCGAGAACTTGAGAAATTCGGCGCGACTTTGGCAAAATCATATTCAGAGGCAGTGCAAGGTGCCGATATCGTTTTCACCATGCTGTCATCCCCGGAAGTCGTCGAAAAGATTGCACTGTCAGATAACGGTTTTATCTCCGAGATGAAGAATAACGCCATATGGGTCGATTGCTCGACGGTTAATCCTTCCTTTTCGCATAAAGAAAGCATTGCCGCAAAAAATCATCATATCAGGTTTATGGATGCACCCGTTGCCGGGACAAGGCCGCATGCCGAAAATGCCGAATTGGTTTTCTTTGTCGGGGGAGAAATTGGCGACCTGAAAGAAATCGAGCCGTTTTTGAGTTACATGGGCAATAAGATCGTGCATGTAGGCGGAATCGGTAAGGGCGCTGCGTTAAAAATGCTGGTCAATTCGCTTCTCGCACAATCCATGGCGGCATTTGCGGAAACCATCCTGCTTGGTGAAAAACTTGGATTATCAAAGGACTATTTGTTGGATAACTTGCCTAATTTACCGGTTTCGGCTCCTTTTACCAAAGCTAAAGCGGAAATGATCCGCGCGGATAACTATGAGGCTCAATTTCCCCTGGAGTTGATGTACAAGGACCTGCACCTGGTTGCCTTAACGGCTTACGAGAACAATCAACCGCTGTTGATGGCAAACCTTGCCAAAGAACTATATGCAAATGCGAAGCGGGGTGGTTTCGGAAGAAAAGATTTTGCATCACTATACAAGTTCCTGAGCCAATAGCCATAAAATCCGCCAACAAACTGGCGAATGAACGACGGAAGTTTTGGCGGGCAATAGCGGACTGACGAGAAAAGCGTCGGAAAATGGATATAACCACTCCAACCACCAAATGGCTCGGCAAAACCAACTATTTGGGAGCATCGACCACTTTGGTGCCCTGGGAATGTTTTTTATCGCCGGCATTCTTGTCACCGCCCTGGTGTATGGAAGGAGGGCATCATGAGCAGTGAACAGTGGTTTGGGCTCGTCACCGGAATACTTTTTGGGTTCCTGCTGCAAAAAGGACGTGTTTTGCGTTTCGAAAAACAGGTCGGCGCCATGCTCTTGGAGGACATGACGATCCTCAAGTTCATGCTATCGGCCATCCTCGTCGGCATGGTCGGGATAACCTTACTCACCGAAACAGGAATCATCGCCTTAAGCCACAAATCGATGAACCTCGGCGCCGTGCTGTTGGGTGGAGCCCTGTTCGGAGGCGGATGGGCGCTTATGGGTTTCTGCCCGGCACGTCGATCGGTGCCCTCGGAGAAAGACGCTGGCCTTGTTTTTCCTGTTCGAGAAAAAAGGCCTGTGACGTCGAAGATGAGGCTGATTGAGAAGCGGCCGCAAGGTCAGCCGCAACGCTGGAAATCAAACGGTGCTGGTGGTTTCATCCAGGCGGCGATACAAGTCGGCAAAGGCGTTCACGGGTCCGTTTCGCTTCCATCGTCGTTCTCACCGCGAAATACCGTGGGGAGCACTTCCGTATGATGGCCGTTTTCCTGCAGCCAGCGAGCCAGTTCGTCTGCATACCCGTGGGTGAGGATGATTTTTTCCGCGGCGGTGGCCGCGATGGTCCGGACCAGCCCATTCCAGTCACTATGATCCGAGATCACGAAGCCCCGATCGACCGAACGGCGGCGGCGCTGGCCCCGGATGCGCATCCAGCCGGAGGCAAACGCCCGGGCCCGGTCAGGGAACCTGCGCAGCCAACTTGGATTGTCGGCCGACGGCGGCGCGATGACCAGGGCTTTTTTCAGCAGGGTTCGGTCTTTGAGTCCGTCGGCGCAACGGGTCGGCGGCAGCGGGATACCGGCCGCACGGTAACACGAATTGAATTTTTCGACGGCGCCGTGAGTCAGAATCGGACCGATGGCCGGATCGAGGCCGGCGATAATCCGCTGGGCCTTTCCCAGCGCGTAAGCGAACAGGATGCTGGCGCGGCCTTCTTCCTGATTCGTTTGCCACCAGGAATGGATGTCCGCCAGGACATCCTCCGCAGACGGCCACCGGAATATCGGCAGGCCGAAGGTTGATTCGCTGATAAACACGTGGCAGCGCAGCGGCTCCAGCGGGCTGCAGGTCCGATCGGACTCGAGCTTGTAATCGCCGGATACCACCCACACCCGGCCATTTTTTTCGATTCTTACCTGGGCCGATCCCAGGATGTGCCCGGCCGGATGCAGGGAAAGCCTGACGCCGTTGATGGCCTTGACCTCCCCGTAATCCAGCGTCTCTATGGGGACATCGCTCCCAATCCTCGATTGCAGAACACTTTTTCCCTCTGCGGTGCACAGATAGCGGCGGCTGCCCCACCGGGCATGATCCGCGTGTGCATGGGTGATGACGGCTTTTTCGACCGATTGCGAGGGATCGATGTAAAAGTCACCTGCGCTGCAATAAAGGCCCTTCGGGTTGAGTCGAAGGATGTCGTTCACGGGTTCCGCTCTCTTCACAGCCGATGTAATGAATCCGGCCAAATGCTGGTAGGCACCAATACGCGCGCGTTTTTTTCTATATTACGGGCCAGAGTGGCCATTGCCTCCACGGTTGTCAAGAAATCATAATTCGTAACCATTGCCGCCGTTGACGACAGGGGTGTTTCCTCGGGCGAAGGGGTTCTGCTGGACCTGCACGATGATGCGCCGCCCACTTTTGTGGGGCGCATTGATTTCGGACAATAACATATTGAAGATATTCGTTTGCCCTCATTTCTGGTTCCAGCGAGGAACAAAAGACCTCCCCCGCCATTTCGAGGACGATAAACCCTGAGAATCTCCTTGTTGAAGGTTCAAAGCCAAAATGCTAAGAGAGAAAATGAGGCTTCGGCCTTTTGGATCGTTGCGAGCAAGAGACCTGTCTTTTATCGCTAACAGCGGTGCGCAAAGATGACGAGTTGTTCTCCTGTTGTCCCCGCCTGGCTTTCAGCATGGATGCAGGCCTGCGGCGTAAAGCTCTGGGGCATTGCCGATCTAAAGGGCATCACAACCCCAGCGGATGAAACCGGCCAGGGGTATCCGTTAGCCGTTTCTTGGGCTATCGCCATGGATCCTCATGTCATGGTCACCATCCAGCAGGGGCCGAATCGAGGCTATGCCGACGCTTACGTTAGAGTCAACGCGAGAATCGACGAAATTTCGCTGAGCCTGGCCGCCGAGATACGCAAGAGAGGGCATCGGGCCCATTTCCTGGCCGCTTCGGAACGCACCGATATTGTTCACATCAGAGGGGATTTTCCTCATAAGACAGCCGCCACGAGAGCCGGTTTAGGATGGATTGGCCGTCATTGCCAGCTGATTACCCGCAAGTTCGGGCCGTGGGTTCGACTGGGGACGGTTTTCAGCGACATGACGCTGCCCCGCGGCACACCGGTGAATCGCCACTATTGCGGCCATTGCACCCGCTGCGTTGTTGCCTGTCCGGCAAAGGCATTGAAAAGCGCTGCATGGTATCCGGGATTGCCGCGTGAGGCGATTTTGGATGCACGCGCATGTGATCAATGGAAAAAGAAGCACTACTCTCAATACCACAAGGGGCATAACTGCGGAATTTGCTCAGCGGTCTGCCCGTATGGATTAAAAGTGTTGAAAAAGGAAGCGATGCGGTGGCGGACACGGCCAAAGACGGATTAATCGATTATCCCCGACAGGGCCGATTCGGGCCCATCGTCACGGTTCACCGCATCCGCAGCCCACGTTCCCGGTGCCTTCTCGGCGATTTGGCCCCCGATACGATTTGCGACGCTGACCGCCCGCTCCGCCTGGCACAGCAGATAACAGGCCACGATAGATGACCGACGTTGACAGACACTCACCCGCTTTTCGGATCGGACTGACGACCAGCTTGATTCCACTCGGGTTTTTCTGCGCTTTGGTCTATCTCCTACCGCAAGTGGCCACCGGCAAGGTTTTCTATTTTCAAATCGATTGGGTTCCCAGTCTGGACATTCACTTGTCGGTTTTGATCGACGGATTGAGTCTCCTGTTTGCGCTTGTGATTTGTTGTGTCGGTTTTTTCGTCGGGCTGTACGCGGCTGTCTACCTGGGCGATCATCCCCATTCAGGGCGATTTTATTTTTATTTGCATGGATTTATGCTGGCGATGCTCGGCTTGGTCCTTGTTGAAAACCTGATGGCATTATTTGTTTTTTGGGAACTGACCACTCTTTTTTCATATTTGCTGATCGGTTTCGAACACGGCGCGGACACGGCGCGGGCCAATGCAAGACAGGCCCTGCTGGTCACCGGAGCGGGCGGTTTGGCGCTTCTGATCGGGATTCTGCTGCTGGAAACCATCTGCGACACGTATGCGCTCACCGGAATTTCCCAGCATATCGATCAGATACAGCAGCACCCGCTGTATCACCCGATTCTCATACTGGTTTTTATCGGTGCATTTACGAAATCGGCTCAATTTCCATTTCACTTCTGGCTGCCGAATGCCATGAGCGCTCCCACACCAATCAGCGCTTTCCTGCATTCGGCCACCATGGTCAAGGCGGGCATATACCTGCTGGCGCGTCTGCACCCGATTTTGGGATCTACGCCCGCTTGGATGGCCACCTTGGTCATCGTGGGCGGTATCACCGCACTCATCGGGTCGGTGCAGGCCATGACCCAGTCGGACCTGAAACGAATTCTGGCGTTCACGACGATAATGGCCCTCGGAATTCTTACCATGTTCCTGGGTGGAAAAACGGCCCCGGCACTGACTGCTGCGATGACCTTTTTCCTCGTTCATTCGCTTTATAAATCGTCTCTTTTTCTGGTTGTCGGCATCATCGATCACCAAACCGGCACCCGGCGGCTGGAACACCTCGGCGGATTGCTCAGGCCCATGCCGATGACTGCCTTTGCCGCGGTTACCGCCGCTCTTTCGATGGCCGGGTTTCCGCTTTTTTTTGGATTCATCGGCAAGGAAATCATGTACGAAGGGGCTTTGTTGGAGGATATGTTCCCCGAATTTGCCACCGTCGCGGCCGTGCTGTCCAATTCTCTGATGACGGCGGTGGCCGGCATCATAACCTTCAAATCGTTTCTGGGTCCATTGAAAAAAACGCCGCATATCCCCAAAGAACCGCCTTGGTACATGTGGGTCGGACCGGTTTTCCTGGGAAGCCTTGGCATCGTGTTTGGTATCGTGCCCCATCTGGTCGCCTACTGGCTGATCGAACCGGCGGTGAGGGCCTTTCATTGGACCACGGAAGACATCCAGCTGCGATTGTTTCACGGTATCAGCGACCCTCTGTTGTTAAGCATTATCACCCTCATCCTTGGGACAATCTTTTATATTTTACGCCGTCAAATTCGGCAGGCGCTTGAGCGGTTTTTTGACCGGCTGCCGTATACGGCGGAACACGGTTACACCTGCATTCTCAATGCCATTGCCCGGCTTGCCGCAATTCAAACCCGTATTCTGCAAAACGGGTCCCTGCATCGATATCTGGTTATCATCATCGGATCGGCGACCTTGGGCATCGGCGTGCCGTTTGTTCAAAACCCGCCTTCCTTTGGGAAACCGGATTTTTCCGGCGTTGGTCAACCGGTGTGGCTCGTCGTTTTCATCATCGCGGCAGCCGTTATTCTGGTGGTGTCAGCCCGGTCGCGCCTCCTGGCGATTTGCGGATTGGGCGTCGTCGGGGCCGGAATCGCCATGCTCTTTTTGATTTCCGGTGCTCCCGACTTGGCGCTGACCCAGTTGCTGGTGGAAACACTAACGGTCATCATCGCTTCCCTTGTGCTTTTACGGCTGCCGCGTTTGGATCACCAGAGGCCCGGGAATGGTTTCGGGGGAATGCTGAACGGGGTGCTCGCCGTTGCCGCCGGCGCCGTGTTTGCAGCTCTCATACTGGCTGTAACCCATCGTGAACTGGATCGATATGTAACCGAATTTTTTGAAGCCAACAGTTATATCGCAGCCCACGGGCGCAACATCGTCAATGTGATTTTAGTCGATTTTCGAAGCCTGGACACACTGGGTGAAATTACGGTCGTGGCCCTCGCTGGTTTGGCCGGCTACGCTTTAATTCGCACTCCAAAGGCCAAATGATGCACTCGCTGATCCTAAAAGTCGCTACGCGCTTGCTCGTCGGTTTAATGCTTGTTTTTGCGTTCTATTTGCTGCTGCGCGGTCACAATGCTCCCGGAGGCGGGTTTGTGGCTGCATTGGTGGCTGGGACCGGGTTTGCCTTGGTGGCCATTGCCGAAGGCCCTGCCGCTGTCCGCAGCGCGATTCGCTGCGACCCCGAACGCATCGCCATGTGCGGCCTGGGAGTTGCGATCCTCTGCGGCGCTGCCGGTTGGCCGGCCGGCAGGCCCTTTTTGACCGGCATCTGGTGGATCGTGCCGACCGGCCAGCCGAACGCTGTGGCCATCGGCACGCCTTTATTTTTTGATGTAGGGGTTTTCCTAACCGTTTTGGGGACGCTGTTGGTGCTCATTTTGGGATTGGAAGAAAACTAACGTGGAGACCGTATTTGCCGTTTTGGTCGGCGCCATGGTTGCCGGCAGTATTTACCTCATGCTGGCGCGCAATCTTATCCGATTCATTTTCGGTTTGGTGCTGGTCAGCAATGCCGTCAACCTCCTGATATTCACGGTGGGCCGTTTGTCCAGCAGCCATCCGCCCTTGATTCCAGATGCGGCCACGGTGCCCGCAGAACCGGTTGCCAACGCGTTGCCGCAAGCACTCGTTCTGACGGCCATCGTTATCGGATTTGCGCTTTTAGCATTCATTTTCGTGCTTTTCTACCGCGCCTATCAGGAAATCGGCACCGCGGACACCGAATTGATGCGTGTCGCCGAGCCTGATGACCACAGCAAGATGACGACCTCGACTGAAAATAAGGGGGAGCAGGGATGAGCGGTCTTCTGGTGTTGCCGATCATTCTTCCCTTTGCGGCGGCGGCGACGATTTTGCTGCTGAAGTCGAACGCGAAGGGTTCCGCCAACATCGCTCTATGCGCCGCCGCACTGCACCTCATCGCCGGCGGTATGATTTTTTCCCAGGTCCACCGCAACGGTATCCTCGCGGCACAGATGGGAAACTGGCCGGCACCCTTCGGCATTACCCTTGTCGCCGATCATTTAAGTGCGGTTATGGTCGTCATCGCCGGCGTCATCAACCTGGGCGTGGTCACCTATTCCAGGGCAGAGCCGGATGCAGCTCTTGAGAACCGTGGATACTATCCCTTGTTGCAAGCTCTCGTGGGCGGCATTTGCGGCGCATTTTTAACCGGCGATCTTTTCAATCTCTATGTCTGGTTCGAAGTCATGTTGATGGGGTCTTTCGGGCTCTTGGTTTTGGGTCAGGACCGCCGCCAGCTCGATGGCGGCGTGAAATACGTGGTGATCAATATTTTTGCCACCTTGCTGTTGATAACGGGAGTTGCCTTGCTTTACGGATTGACCGGAACGTTAAACATGGCGGACCTGCATGTGAAGGTTCAATCGATCGAGGACCAGGGCCTGCTTTCGGCTGTGGCCATGATTTTCATGGCGGCATTCGGCATTAAAGCGGCCCTGTTTCCGCTTTTCTTCTGGCTGCCGGCGGCCTACCATACCCCTCCGGTTTCCGTTTCCGCCATCTTTGCAGGGTTGTTGACCAAGGTGGGCGTCTATGCACTGATAAGAATGTTCACCCTGGTTTTTGTCTTCAATACGCGGCATACATACTCGATATTGCTCATCGCTGCGGCTTTGACCATGATCACAGGCGTACTGGGCGCGGCAGCCCACAACGAATTTCGACGCATTCTCTCATTTCACATCATCAGCCAGGTTGGGTATATGATCCTGGGCCTGGCGCTCAACACTCGGTTGGCGCTGGCCGGGGCAGTCTTTTATTTAATTCACCACATCATCGTGAAAGCCAACCTTTTCTTGGTCAGCGGGGTCGTTCGGCGCATGGGAGGATCATTCGAGTTGTCACGACTGGGCGATATCTACCGTACAAACAAGTGGGTCGCCGTATTGTTTTTTATTCCAGCCTTTTCACTGGGCGGATTCCCGCCGTTATCCGGATTTTGGGCTAAAATGATATTGATCCGTGCCAGCCTCGAAAGCCGTCATTATCTGGTGGCCGGCGTTGCCGCCGCCGTCGGCTTGTTGACCGTTTATTCGATGACCAAGATATGGGGGGAAGTTTTTTGGAAGCCGGCGCCTCGAGCGGACAAGGAAAATGGTGCCTCTTCAGCAGTCAGACCTTCGGGATGGATGCTCGCTCCGATCGCCGGTTTGGCGCTCTTGACGGTGATCATCGGCTTCGGTGCCGATTATTTTTTTAAGGTTGCCTTACAGACGGCCGAAGAACTTCTGCATCCGGAATTTTATTTAAAGGCCGTGTCGGGGGCTAAATGATCGATCTTTTTTTATTGAACATTTTTCTTGCCATTGGATTCAGCGCCATTTTGGGACAATTCAGTCTCAGTGGCTTCCTCGCCGGTTTTGTCGTCGGCTATGGTGCTTTATGGCTAACCAAGCCGCTGTATAAAAATACTCGCTATTTTCAACGGTTGCCAAGGGCGCTCGCCTTAATCGGCTATTTTATCAAAGAGCTTTTCATTTCAAATTTGCGGGTCATGTGGGATGTGATCACACCCAAGCACATCAGCCGCCCGGGCATCATCGGGGTTCCTCTGGATGCCAAAAACGACTTGGAAATCATGCTCGTGGCGAACCTCATCTCCTTGACTCCGGGCACCCTCAGCATCGACGTTTCCGAAGACAAGACGATTTTATATGTTCACGTGATGTTCCTTGAAGACGTTGAGCAGACATGCCAATCCATCAAGCAGGGTCTCGAAAGAAGGGTATTGGAGGTTTTGCGGTGATGCCGGATGTGGACGTCCTCGTCGGCCTCGCCGGTCGAATCGCGCTGGCCGCTTTGCTCTTGAGCATTATATTGGCGTTTGTTCGCCTCGTTAAGGGACCCGCCGCCGCCGACCGGATCGTGGCCCTCGATCTGATATCGATTCTTATCGTTGCCTTTCTGGCGGCCTATTCCATTTATGCCCGGGAAACTTCTTTTCTGGACGTCGCCATCGCCTACGCTTTGATTGCGTTTTTGGGAACGGTCGCGTTCGCCCGATTTCTGATGCGTTCGGCCAAGACGGATCCGGATCAAAAAACGGAGCACACCAAGGACAATGAGTGAACTCGCTACATCCTTTCTGCTGGTGTTAGGCAGCCTTTTCTCCATGGTGGCCGCTCTTGGGATGCTCCGGCTGCCGGACACCATTATGCGGATGCATGCGGCGACGAAAGCCGGAACGCTCGGGGCCGGATTGATACTGATTGCAGAGGCCACCTTTTATCATGATATAGGCATCACGTTGCGGGCGCTGGCGGCCATAACATTTCTTTTGCTGACAGCTCCTGTGGCCGCCCATCTCATTGGTCGTGCCGCGTATTATTCCGGGGTCAAGTTGTGGAAGAAAACTTGGATCGACCAGCTCAAAGATGTCTATCCGCAGGCGGGGTGTCGAAAAGACCGGTAGTAAGCCCAGGCGCATAATTCGGCGCTGATCGAATCGCCGCCGGCTGACGCAAGGCCCACCATGACCGGTTTCGATCATCAGACCCGTGACAGGGCACATTAGCACCCTATTGTCTCGGCGCCACGTAAAAGGGACCCCGCTCCTGATCTGCGATGTCAAGGCGTAACCTCAAGAGGAAGGTGAACACATGGCAAAAGTGTTTGGCGGTACAAAAACGGCAAAATTAGGCACCGATAAGAGACCCGCCGTCGTCAGGGTACAGACCGAAGAGAGAATGCAGGAGGTCGCTCTCATATTCGAAGAAAACGGCTGGAAATACACTATTGGACTGGAACCGGAAAAACCGGAGGATATCAGCGACTTGGAAATATTGTTAAACCCGCCGAAAACCAGGCGCATCGAAAAGAAAATCGGACGCAACGCGCCCTGTCCGTGCGGCAGCGGGAAAAAGTATAAAAAATGCTGCGGCTGATGGGCTTGGACATCAGTTTCAGACGATAGCGGCCAGACAATAAAGTTTCAGTGATTCACCTACAAGCAGCCCCGCAAGGAGATCCGCCGCAACCCGTCCAGAAACATCTGCGTTAGTTCAATGGAGATGCTGTGCTCGTAGACCTTGCCGTTAGAATCGACACCGCGGATCAGCCCGTCGCAGAGAAACCAGCGCAACAGTTGACCACCGACGGCCTGGCGATCTTGCGGGTTCAGCTTTGCGCCGGCCGCAAAATGCTGAGGCTCGGGAAGCCCGGCGCCCTGATCCAGGAGAGCCTTCATAAAATTGAGCAAGCGTCCCAGCCGCAGCAGGGTTGCGGAATGCCGCCGGTCGGTGGCGTGAGAGATCGGCAGGGCGCTGGAGCGCATCAGCGCGACATCTGCCGGAAGCAGATCCAGGTCCTCGCACAACCGGTAATCGGGGCTTCCCGGCACCGGGTAGAATATTGAAACGCCGGCCAGCACGCGCCGTTCGGCCAGGAAGAGAAGGTCGGCCACGGAATCCGCTGGCGATTGCCGCGGTGCTCCGGCAATCACATAACCGACGCAGTGAAGGGCGTATTTTTGCGCCGATGCCAGGGCGCTGTCGAAGGCCGTGCGGACATCCGGTCTTCGAAACCGCTGCAGTTGTTCCGGCACACTCGATCCCAGCGATAGGTTGAGAGACCTGAAACCGGCCGCGGCCATGACACCGATGACATCATCATCGAGGGATGGCGGAAAGAGCCCGTTCATCGCCCGCAACTCGAGCCCGGCGGCACCGAATCGTGTTGTGATCCCACGCAGAAGCGCCATAAACCAGCGACGGTCCAGGCTAAGATTCTCGTCTTCAAAATCGATGAAGCCGCTGCGGTCCCGCTCCACGGCGCGGCCGATCTCGGCCAGAACGGATGAAACCGGGCGCCGCCAATAAGGGCGTTCGTCTGAACGGCGCATGGAGCAGTAAGAACAGTGCATGGGGCAACCCCGGCTGGCCACGACGACCGCACTTCCTTTCTTGCCTCTGCGGTAGTGGCGGTGCCTTATCAGATGCGTGGCCGGCAGCGGAAAATCCTCCGACCCGTCGACACGGGCCGGGTCGCCAATATGAAGCAGACCCTCCGCAGCCCGCAAAACAAGGCCGGGAACATTCCGCGGGCTGTGCCCGTCTCTTAACGCCCGGGCCAGCAGCGGCATGGCCTGTTCGCCGTCACCGCGGATGACATAGTCAACCGCCGGGCATTGCATAACGCTTTCCGGAAGTTCCGTCGGGTGGTGACCTCCCATTACGATTGTGCCGGACGGTAGCGCAGCCTTGATTCGGTGCGCGGTTTCAAGGGCTTCAGCACTGTAAGCGGTAAACAGGGACGATATTCCCACCAGGAAGGCGCCCGACTGCGCGGCTTTTTGCGCCAGGTGTTCGAGGCTGTAGCCGTGGTGCCGGTATCGGTGAAATAGTGCAAAGGGGGCACGGTCGTCACGACCATAAAATTCCCTCAGATAATTCATGCTTTCGGGCCATACGATGTCACGCGACCGGGATGTGGCCAGGGCGTCCAGAATTTCCACCGAGAATCCCGCGTTTTCGAGACCGGCCGCAATACATGCCAGACCATACGGCAGGGTGCGTTTTGCCGTCAGGTAAAAATCCCGGATTGGTGGTTGTACAAGCAGAATATCGGGCATTTTGGCTGATGCTGCGGTAATTGGGTGGTCCGCAGATCCTCTGGCGCGGGTGCTCTGAGCGGCACTCTCCCAAAGGCCGTTAGAGACATCGATACCGGACTCATCCATTTAAAAATTGATTCCGAGTTTCGATTGCAAAGCGTTGTCTCGTCACTATTATCACGGAAGATTGTAATTCTCCAGCACGGTTCGGCAGGCAAGTTTTCAATTCATTGGAAAAAGGCAAAAAGGAATGATTTCGGGGGGGCCGGTTGGGCGATAACGCTCCGAAATCCGGCCCCGCTAAAAGTATGGCAGGCCACCAACGATGGTTCATCTGATGTCACTGTATTTTCTGTCTCATACGTGAGCCGTGCTACCGATCCATTGCATCGGTAAGACCTCCGGTCACCTCCAATTTGAGGTGTTGTGACCGCCAGAGGTTGTTCTCGTTGGCAAAGGTTTCGATGTTGACATTCGTCAAATGGGTAACCATTTCGATGTCTTCTGTGGCCCGCTCCTGGTTTCCCATGTTGGAGTGGAGATTCGCTCGGCTGTAGTAGGCGGCACCATACTCGGGATCGAGGCCGATAGCCCGGTCGAAGTCTTTCAGAGCTGCCTGGTAGTCGCCGGATTTTTCGTGTACCAAGCCTCGCAAGTGATAGGCCTTGGCATATTCGGGATGGCTGTTGATGACCCGGTCGAAATCGGTCAGAGCGTCTTCTAACCGGTCCAATTTCATATATGCGGACGCGCGGCTCAAACGGGCGATTTTATTTTCGGGAGCGATATCAAGTGCCTGGTTGAGCGTCTCGATGCTTTTTTCGTAGTTGCGGCCGACGAATTCGGCCATTCCCTCTTTGAAGAACATTTCAGCTTTATCTTTATCCGTCATCGGTTTAATCTCCTTTTATGGTTACAAGTGCAACGGGACAAGTTGAATGACGAGCTGTCCAGAATAATCCTGCAGCCGTTTTTCACCGGAGGACTTTCGGTTCCAGGGCCTTAAGCAACGAATCATATGTTGCCCCGATCGATCAGACGCTACGTACCCCTGCGATAGATGTCAATTTTATTGAAGAGCGTCGGCCGAACGAATCGGTCGCGCGGGGGATTTTCTGAAACTGCCCGACAACGTAGGGTTCGGTCACGTCAGTTTACCGCTCGATCTGAAAGTATCGATGCTCGCTTTTTCGATGAGTACGGCCCCTTTTCTCTTGACGGCACGAATTTCACCGAATTCCAGCAACTGGTAAACGATTTTTCGGCCGACGCCGAGATATTTAGCCGTCTCGCTGACCGTCAGCAGGGGCAACGAAACGAAATCAGGATCGCGGGATGCCATAAAAAAATTTCCTTCGGCTTGTTTATTTTTCATGAGCCGATGATCTCTTCCGCGATGGTCCTTTAACGGAAAACAAGGCTCATCCGGTTTTTGCCTGATTTCTGGCGCGTTTTTCTGCTCCAGCAAGATTTAGTGGTCGTTCCGGTTGAACCAGACGAACGCAAAAACGCGATAACTTGTTAAAAAATTAATCACTATCGGCAGCGCTGCAACAATCCGATTGGTTGCAGTCGGCTGGAAACGCTTGAAAACCGAGGCGGGGGGCGTCCTTGATGCCGGGCCATATGAAATTTTCAGCAGCGTCTCTTATTTGCCCGTATCCGGCTGGTACCGGGGAAGCAGTCGCATGATGGTCTCCTGTTCCCAGCGGGCGGTATATCGCAGAAAGGCCTCCATCCCGATCGGTCCGGGTAGGCCGGCCCAAAGCGAGGCACCAAAAAAGTCGAAATAGGAGGAATGGGTTACCCGCGTGCCGCTGCCGACGGCTTCTATCTTGATAAATCCGTAATTGAATCGTTGCCCGCAGTCCTCTGGGTTGAGAAGCACGTAATTGAGTCTATGAATGGATGGATATACCGTTGTTTGCCATCTGAAGACGATATCCGGCGTGTTGGTGTAGCGGGTCTCAGTGACAACCATGTTATTGGCACTATAGACGAAGCGGTTGGATGCAATGTACTTGTTGGTCAGTAATAAGTCGCTTTGGAAATCGGTCTTGAACTTCCAGAAAGTCTCGACCGGCACCCTCACGAAGTAGACCAGTTTGAAGGCACTGCCGCCTTTTTCAGAGGGTTTCAACCGATAGATGGTGGTCTTTTCAATTGCCGCGCTGCCGTCGCCGTCCACCTGAACGTTTCCGGCAGCACTTGGTGCGGAGGTTAACAGAATTGGCATCAGGACCAGCCAGACCGGCGGCCACAATCGGAGTGAAGATAACATAACCGGATGTTTCAGAAATCGAACGGCTACCCCCCACGAAAAAAACGCACGCAACCGCTTCTCGGTTTTGTCGGACCAAACGTTTCAAAAACCCGGCGCGCACCCTCTCTTATTCGAGCATCTGTTCGCCCGCCTCCGCTTCGCCGGGCGCTACGTCAGGATTGCGCATGATGATCCGGGCGCAGGTGTTCCAGCGCAAAAGGGCGTCCTGATTGCCGGGCGAACAGGAATTGAGGGCGGTCTGGTAGAGTTTCATCGCCTTGTGGAACCATTCATAGGCCAATCGTCCGGAACCCGGACCACCGCGTTCGAGATGGATCTTGGCCCGTCGCTCACAGATGATGCCCCCGTAGTAGGCTTTGCAATACTGATCGCTCAGTCTTTCCAGGACCTCATGGGCCTGGTCGAAGGCGGTGTTGAGATGTTGTTTGAACGTATCGGTCAGCGCCAGCAGCAGGATAATCAACGCCTGGTGGTTGCCGGGCTCGACCGCAAGCACATCCCGGCAGATGCTTTCGGCTTCCAAGGGTTCGTTCAAGAGACGGTAACGCTCGGCTTTTTCCAATGCACCCGGTATCGCTGCCTTCGAAAGGGTTTTCAATGTATACATGAGTCGGTCCTCTTATTTGGGGTGTGGGTCTTGATCTCTCATTGATATCTCACCGGAACGCTCGCGTGGTCCGGCGGTCCCTCAATTTGCGGGAAGTGCGGCCTATCGCCCGCCCAACTGACCTAAACAGTAACCATTGCCCTAGTTCAGGCAACTCAGGCGTGCTTTTCCTGCAGTTTGATGGCGCGCTTGATCTGGCCGATGCACTTGGTTACGGGAATACCTTTGGGGCACACATCAGTGCACCACCACATGGTCTTGCACCCCCAGGCGCCGTCATCGTTGTCGAGCTGTGCCAGGCGGCTTGCGGTGACGGTGTCGCGAGAATCGTTGATGTACCGGAAGGCGCGCAGAAGTGCGGCGGGCCCGAGATAGTTCGGGTTGGCCCTGGAGATCGGGCATGACGACGTGCAGCAGGCGCACAGGATGCAGCGCAAAGCCGGTTCGATCACTTTTTGTTCCGCCGCGCTCTGAACCCGTTCTTTCTCCGGCGTTTCCTCGTCGCTCGTCAGGTACGGCCGGACGTAGCGGTGTTTTTCGAAAAACGGATTCATGTCCACGATCAGATCCTTGATGACAGTGAACAGCGGCAGTGGTTCGATCACGAAGTTGTTGGCCGTTTTGTAATCCCGCACCAGTTTCTGGCAGGCCAGACCGACGTGACCGTTGATGACCATGGCGTCCGAGCCGCAGATGCCGTGGGAACACGATGCCCGGTAGACCAACGTGGGATCCAGTTCCCAGCGAATCCGGTTCAGGCAGTCCAGAATCTTGTCGGTCGATTCGACGTCGATGGCATATTCTTGGTAGCGGGGCCGTTTATCGATCGCGGGATCGAAGCGGAAGATGACAAATGTGGCTCTCATCTTAGTACTTCCTCTCTTTGGGTTCAAAACGGGTGATGTTAACCGGTTTGGTGAACAGCCGCGGTCGGGTCTGCTCTTGGTAGCTGGCCATGGTGTGGGCCAGAAATCGCCGATCGTCCCGATCGGGGAAGTCTTCGCGGGAATGCGCGCCGCGGCTCTCTTCCCGATGAAGGGCCCCGAGGGTCATGACCTCGGCCAGGTCCAGCATGTGCTGCAATTCCAGAACATCCAGCAACTCGCGGTTAAAACAGCAGCCCTTGTCGTGAACACCGATATCGTGGAAGCGTTCCTTCAGCACGCGGATGGTTTTCAGCGCCTCTTCCAGGCCTTGCTTGTGACGAAAGACCGAAACGGAGTTCATCATCACGGTCTGCATTTCCTGTTGGATCGGGCCTAACTTTTCGGTACCGTCTTTTTCCATGAGAGCTCTGATTTTAGCGGCCTCCAGATTTTCCAACCCGTCGGGAATGTCGCCAAATCGGTTCGCATCGATGAATCTTCGCATTTCGATGCCCGATCGTCGTCCGAATACCAGGGTGTCCAGCAGCGAGTTGCACCCCAGCCGATTGGCCCCGTGAACCGAGACGCAGGCACATTCACCGGCTGCGTACAGGCCCGGGAAAGGCGTGTTGTCGTCATCCAGAACGACACGCCCATCGACGTCGGCGGCGATGCCGCCCATCATGTAGTGACAGGTGGGTTGGACCGGGATCGGTTCCTTGCGGGCGTCCACGCCGAGGTATGTTTGGGCGAATTCGATGATTTCGACCAGTTTTTCACCAATGACTTCGGTTCCCAGGTGGGTCAGGTCGAGGTGGACGTAATCCTTGCCGTCGATCCCCCGGCCGGCGCGCACCTCTTTCAGAATGCAGCGCGAAACCATGTCGCGCGGCGCCAGGTCCTTGATCGTGGGCGCGTAGCGTTCCATGAAACGTTCGCCGGCGCTGTTGCGCAGGATGCCGCCCTCGCCCCGCGCGGCCTCGCTGATCAGGATGCCCAGCTTGTAGATGCCGGTGGGATGGAATTGAATGAACTCCATGTCTTCCAGCGGTGCTCCGGCGCGAAAGGCGATCGCCATTCCGTCTCCGGTTGACGCCATGGCGTTGGAGGTGGTTTTGAACACCTTGCCGGCGCCACCGGTGGCCAGAAGGACGGCCTTGGCGTTAAAGACGTGGATCTTGCCGGTGGCCAGTTCGTAAGCCGTCAGACCGCAGCACCACCCATCGCTGATTATCAGGGAAAGCAGTTGAAATTCATTGAAAAAGTGGATTCCGCGTTGCAGGCATTTTTCCCAGAGAGTATCCAGGATCACCCGCCCCGTGCGGTCGGCGGCGAAACAGGCCCTTTTGATGGCGGCTTTGCCGAAGTCACGGGTGTGGCCGCCGAAAGCCCGCTGAGCGATCCTGCCTTCCGGGGTGCGGTTGAAAGGCACGCCCATGTGCTCCAACTCATACACGATCTTCGGGGCATCGCGGGTCATGATCTCGATTGCGTCCTGGTCGCCGAGGTAGTCACTGCCCTTGACGGTGTCGAACATGTGCCATTCCCAGTTGTCTTCTTCCTCGTTTCCCAGGGCGGCGCCGATTCCGCCCTGGGCGGCTCCGGAATGGGAGCGGGTGGCAAAAACCTTGCTCAAAACGGCGACCCTGGTGCCTTCACCCA
>JBFYWB010000047.1:0-88283 GCA_041299015.1 Deltaproteobacteria bacterium | reverse complement strand
CCAGTCCGGTCAGCAGCCCTTTGATGCCGTGCGATATCGAACTGATCAGGAATCCCAGGGAAGTGAGGTGATTTTGAAGCTGGCGGATCTGGGTGATGTTGGTCGACATCTCCATCACCTGAACAATCTCTCCGGCGGTGTTGCGGATGGGCGCCGTCCAAATCAGTACGTTGACCTGCGTGCCGGACTTAGAGGTGACGACCATCTCGGACTGGTGGGACCGGCCGTCTGCGAAAGTCTTTGTTACGGGACAATTATGGCACGGCTCCGAACGGTTCTTGTAAACCGAATGGCAAAGGGAATGGATCTGATCACCGAAATCCTCCTTGAAGCGCCGGTTGGTGGCCGTCAAGCGGTAGTCACGGTCCTGAACCGATATATAGCAAGGCACTTCGTCGAACAGCATTTGGTAGCGCTGCTGGGTGGCGCGCAGCTGTTCCTGCAGGCGGTTGACCTCGGAAATATCGGCGGCAATTTCCAGCACCAGTTCCAACTCGCCGCTGCCGTTGCGGATGGGTGCGGTGTGGATGATCACCGGCAGTTCACTGCCGTTGCGATACCGCACCAGTTCTTTGGCCCTTTGCCCGCAGCCGGTTTGAAATGTTTTGGCCACCGGACAGAGCGCCGGTCCCCCGGCACCCGCGACATAACTTTCCCAGGAGTGACAACCGACCTTGTCGCCCAAGTGCTTGCGGTAGAGCTGGTTGGTTTCCACGATCTTGAGATCTTGGTTGTGGATCGAGACGAAGCAGGGCATTTCGTTGAAATAGCGCAGGCCGCCTTCAAGGTCTCCCGCAATATCCCGGATGGCCGCATATACTCCCTCAACCGCCTGTCCGACGGCCGCCTGACGCTCGGCCCGCACCAGCTTGGCCGACTGTTCTCTGACCAGTGATTCAAGGTTTTCGGTGTACTTCCGGAGCTGTGCGCGCATTTCGATTTTTTCGGTCGCCCGTTTGAGAGCGATTTCAAGCACATCGTCCTTTATGGGCTTGGTCACAAAATCGATGGCCTCATGCTGCAGGCTTTTAATGGCCAGATCCAGGTCGCCGTGTCCGGTGATCATGATGACTTCGGTGTCCGGGCACGTCATTTTGATATTTTTCAGGAGCGAGATCCCGTCCATCCCCGGCATCTTGATGTCGGTAAGGACGATCGGAGGGGTGTGTTCCTTGAAAACCCGCAGGGCCTGCTCCCCGTTTTCGGCCGTCAGCACCTCGTAGCCACTGTCGGCCAACGAAATTCCCAGGACCCTGCGGATGCCTTCTTCGTCGTCGACCAGGAGTATTTTCTTTTCCATAGCGAAAATGCACGGGTCTTATGCGGTCATTGATGCGGGGCCGTCCGCATGTTTCGGTCAAACCAAGTGCGTTATGCTTAAGATGCGCCGGTTACCGATCTATTCCTTCAGGGGATCCCCGCGGTCGGCTGCAGGCCGATACGCACGGCGCTCAGCAGTTCTTCCGGTTCAAAAGGTTTTTCCAGATATGCCGCGGGATGAGCCACACTCGCGGTCAAATGGGCGTTGAGCATGTTCAGGTAATGAAGAAAGGAGGCTTTTTTCACCGCCGAGAGCATAATGACCGGGATGTCGCTGAGTTCGGGATCGGTTTTAAGCTGGCGGTACATTTTGACACCGCCTTCACCGGGCATCATCACGTCCAGAACGATCAAATCCGGCCGAGCCTGCCGGGCTTTGCGGATGCCATCACTTCCTTCACGCGTAACAATGGTTGCATACCCGCCGGTCTTGAGCACGGTGGAAATGTAGATACGCATATCGATCTCGTCATCGACGACGAGAATTTTTTTCTTCTCCATCGCAAGGCTCCGCCGGCACGCCGGGTTGCGATCGGCTGCATCACTTCAGCCGGTCCTTCGACCGATGCATCTTTTCCGCGAGCGGTTCAAACCGGCGGATCCCTAATCCATAACGTCCGCCAATTTGTCCGGGTGGTTGACGCTGGCCACCGGGCAGGAGGCCCGCAGGACGACTTGCTCCACGGTGCTCCCCAGCAGGGCATCCTCCGGGGCGACCTCCCGCGTGTGGTGGGCCATGACGATCAGGTCTCCGTTCACCTGCCGGGAGTACTTGAGGATTTCGATGTAAGGAATTCCTTCCCAGACCTTCACGGTGTAATTGTCGAACTCCTTCAACCTGCTCAGCAGACGGCTTTCGATTTTCTTGAGGGCCGCATCGATCAATCTTTCGATCTCGGGCTGAACCGCCACTTGACCGGCGCTGCCGAAATTGACATCCAGGGCGTGAAAAACGTGCAGCCGCGCCCCGACTTCCTTGGCAAGTTTGTATGCCCACAGGAAGGCATAATCCGAAGCCTTTGAAAAATCAGTGCCGACAACGATGTTGGAGAACAGTTTCCAACACGTCGTGCAGGGTCGGCTGATGATGACCAATGGGCAGCGGGCGGCCTTGGCGACCTTCTGCATGGTACTGCCGACGACGGCCCGGTAGCGGGTGGCCCCGACATCTTCTTCGCGGGTGTGAGCCCCCATGATGATCATGTCGACGTCTTCCTTGCGGGCCTTGCGGAGAATTTCGCGGTGCGGCACACCCACCACCGCTTCAATTTCATTGTTTTCACTGTCAGCGAGAAGATCGGCGTAGGTATTGCGCATTTCCTCTTTGACCCACTCGATGTAATCGCCGTTCACCTGGTCGGTTTCACCGGTGCGGATGTCCGTTACATATTGGCTGAATCCGCGGGTGGGAATTCCCAGAACGTGAAACACAAACAGTTTGGCATCCCATTTCAATTCCAGGTCGAAAGCGACTTTGGCGGCGTTGTCGCAGACCGGGGAAGCGGTCGTGGCAAACAATAATTTATTAAACATGTTCATCTCCTTAGGTCGCACGCATCCGGTGTTCCATGAAAGCTGAGTTCCCACGCAATTCCGTCTATGAATTCGAACAATGTAAAGACCGTGTCAAATTCGAAATCCTCCATTCGGTCTCCGAATACCACATGTTTCAGTTTGCCCAATCTCAATGGCAGGTCCAGCAGCTGTTCCAGCCGCGAAGACCGGATCTCTCCTGCGGCCGTTCCGCAAACGCCTCTCAGGGAGTGATATATGTCGAGGCGCGGTTCACCGGGATAGCCGATCATTTCCACCGTTTTGCCGAATTCCAGGAAATCGAATCCGGCACCGACACAGTTGCCCTCGGGGCATGCGCGGTATTGCTCCAGGTACGATGGGAAGAAAGCGTTGAGCTTCACCAGTTGCGGATAGCTCGCGATCATCCGAAAGAAGCTTCGCAGGGTAAAGTCCTCGGCGAGCTCCACCCTGAAGCTCAGGTAGGACAGTGGGTCGGTTGCGACCGGTTTGCGGCTGTCGATAATCACCCCGTCGCTCTGCAGCCGGATCGAGTTCATGGGCGTGCCTGCTTTACAGGATTTAAGGCGCCGTTGTTCAGCTCTCAATAGCCGGTTATGGAGATCCTCTGCAAGTGTTTCTCCGCCGTTTTACTGTTCGATCGGCTTCAAGTGCTCCGGGACTTCCACCATGCCCAGCAGCAGCGGTTTCAGAAAGCTCCACCGAATGCCGATCTTGTAAATCTCCTCCATGTCCCGGATCGCATCCCAGCAGTTGTGACACGGAGACACGACCAGTTTGGCACCGGTGGCCAGAATCTGGTCTCTTTTGATCTTGAGTCCGACATTGCGCTGCTGACGGTAACGGCCGATGCCGTTCAGTCCGCCGCCGCCGCCGCAGCAGAAGTTGTGCTCCCGGCAGGGCGTCATTTCGCGAAAATCCTCGGCTATGAAACTCATGATCTCACGGGCGACATCGCCCAGGCCGGCGTTGCGAACATAGTTGCAGGAATCCTGATAGGTGACCGGTTCCTTGATTTTTTTCGCAGGATCGATCTTCAGTTTGCCGGTGCGCAGGGCCTCGGCGACCCACTCCACGTAGTGGATGCTGGGCGCCGGCGGTTGACCGGTTTTGATGCCGGCCCAGTAAGGGCCTTCGATAACTGTGGCCCGATAGGCGTGCCCGCACTCGGTGACCACCATGCGTTTGGGCTTCAACCTTTCCATGGCCGCATAGACGCTTTCGACCTGCAGCTTGCACGCCGCCCAGTCTCCGGCAAACATCGCCAGGCTGGTTTCCTCCCAGCCTTCACTGGGGACCGTCCAGTTTTCGCCGGCAATGTGGAACAGGATGGCGGCCTCGGCCAGATCTTCCGGGTAGTGCTTGGGTTCCCGCGCGTTGACGGTGTACATGATGTCGGCGTTCTCCACGTCGATGGGAATCTTTAATCCCGGCCAGTCTTCCTCGTATTCCTCGGCCATCCAGCCGCAGGTTTCGACCCAGTCATCGGAGGTCACATCCATCTGAGCGCGATAGATCCGGTGCATGCCGGTCCCGATTTTCATCTCCCAGGGGGTGAATCCCTGGGAGAAGAGCAGCCCCCGCAGGTAACTGAACATGATCCCCGTATCGATACCGAACGGGCAGTAAACGCCGCAGCGGGTGCAGCAGGTGCACTTTGAATAGGCCGTATCCATGCACATCTGCATGAAGGCATTGTCCACCTTGCCCTTGCGCCGAATGAGTTCGCCGAGGGTTTGCTGAATCTTGTAGGAGGGCACCTGCGTCGGGTCCCGGTCGTTGGCTAAATAGTAAAAGCAGGATTCGGCGCAAAGTCCGCAGTGCGAGCAGATGCCGAGCCAGGTTTTCAGCCGGGATTTGAGCGTTTTCTGAAGAATCGCCCCCAGCGCTTTGTCATCGACATCCAGGTGGTTCATTTCTTCGTAGTACTGTTTGCCGCTCTTGTCCGCCAGCAGGGCATGCAGCTGCTCCAGGGTGTCAATCGTTTTCTTGTTGCACAGTTTCCCGTCGGGCATATTTCTCTCTCCGTACCAATGAAGTTGGGTTCGTTTACCAGGCCAGACCCTTGCCTTTCATGCCGCCGCGCTTGATGCCGTAATCCATCCCTAATTGGGCCCGGGACATGAAGAAGAGAACAAAGTGCGACAGCTTGGTCAGGGGAATCGCGATCAAAAATATTTCACCACACAGAATGTGGACGATCAGCCAGAACTGGTAGTCGGCCACCTGGTAGCGGGCCAGAAGACCGGTGACAAAGGGAGCCACGGCGATGGCAACCAGAAGGTAGTCGTAGGCGCTGGTGATGATCCGGACCTCGGTCAGGGCAATCCGGCGCAGAACCAGGAACAGCGCCGAAACAATCACCGCGATGGTCAGCACATCCGCGGTGGTTTCCGAAAGGGTCGGCAGACTGAATCCCCACTTGGTTTTCAGCAGGATGTTGTGGCCCAGCAGGAAAACCGGTGTCAACAACAAGCCGATATGAAAAACAAAAACCAGGAAAGTGAACATGGGATTTTGGCGCCAGCTGCGCGTGCCGTAGGGGAACAACCAGTAAAAAATAGAACGCGCCGCTCCTTTTAGGCCGTAGCGCATGTGCGGCCGGTAAGCCACGCGGTCCAGTTGCCAGTTCAGGCCTTTGACGTACCAGACGGCGCGGGCGATCAGGCCGAAGAAAAAGGTCAAAAATGCGATCCATGCCAGCGGGCCGGTGACAAACTCATACATGGGAAGCTCCGTAACGTTAATGAGACGTCGGGTGAGCGTCGGGTGCCGGAAACCGCGTTCCGATTTTCACCCAGCGAATCCAGTCATGCGCCGATGTCGGTTGACGTTTTTTCACCGGCGGCTCCAGGTGTTCTTCTGAGTGCCCCTTAGTCCTCATCGCGCCCGGACAGAAAAAGCCAGAAGCCGGTGAGGCCGATCAATGTGGCCACGATCAGGATGTAGATGATGCTCTCCGTGCGCAACATGTAATCCTGCAGGGTGTAAATAGTCGCATCCATGATTTTGTCAATCCTCTAAGTGATCAGTGGGTGTTCTTGTACTCCGGGTGCGCGCAGAAAATCGGCATGCGCGTCACGATGAACCGGAATACAAGCAGGCCAATTGTGACGATGAAGATCGAGATCCCGATTTCCATCCAGGAGGGAAAATAGCGCTCGCCGGCGGGCAGATGATAGTTGAAAGCGATCATGCTGACGTTGAAGCGGTTGATGATGATCCCCACTATCGTCAAGACGGCCGTCCACTTGATCAGCGTCAGGTTCTTATCCCGCACGCCGACAGCGTAGAGGAAGCACGGCAAGGCCACGAAGCCCAGAAGTTCGACCAGATACCAGGCGCCGTATCCGGTTGCCAGGTAGTGCCAGTTGTTGTCCGCCGCGATGCCGATGACCTTGATGGTGAAATAGCCGGCCAGCGTCAGGGCGGCCGCCTTGCCGAAGCCCAAGGCCACATTATCCTTATCGGCCAGGTGTTCGGGGTCCATTTTGTCTTTGAAATACCTGTGTGAAAGTGAGCTTTCGAATATCACCATCGAAAGGCCGGCAATGATGCTCGATACAAAGAAATACACCGGTAGGTAGGCGGAGTACCAAAGCGGATGGACTTTCGAAGGCGCAATCAGAAAAAGAGCCCCCAGCGACGACTGGTGCAGCGTCGAGAGCACCACGCCAAAAATCGTGAGCAAAAGGGTCAACCTGACCACCAGATTTCGCGCGCGTTTCAGGCCGAGCCACTCCATGGCCGCCGGTGAAAATTCGATGAACAGCACCGTGAGGTAGAGCGCCACACAGGCGCCGACTTCAAAGAGCAGGGACGTGGTGCCCTGTTGAACGAAAAACGGATAGGGCAGGCGCCAGGGGCGCCCGACGTCATAGTGCAGGGCCAGTACCACCAGGGCATAGCCGAGAAACCCGGTCAGAATTGCGGGCCGAACGGCCGAATGGTATTTCTTCAAACCGAAAATGTACACCGCCGCCGAGGTCACGAAGCCTCCGGCCGCCAGGGCAACCCCTACCAAGAGGTCAAAACCGATCCAGATCCCCCAGGGGGTGTAATCGGACAGGTTGGTGACGGAAGCCAGTCCGCGGGTGAAGCGCAGCACGGTCAGCAGGAGTCCGATAACGACGATGATCCCGGCGACGATGTTAAACGGCGTAAAGGGCCTAAAATAATGATTGTCGGCTTTTACAGTTTCTTCGCGCATCAGGCATCCTCCTCGGTTTCCGACTTGGCGGCGGCTTCTTTTTGGGCCGCGGCGGCCTCTTCAAGGGCCTTCTTGACGAGCAGCTCGATTTCTTTTGCTTTCTCTTTTTTAGCCTGGGCCAAGGCTTTCTCGACGGCGGCCTTGGTTTCTGCGTCGGCGTGTTCCCGTGCCGCGGCGACGGCCTCGGATTTCTCCGTTTCGGCGATTTTGTCTTTGCGTTTCGAAATCGCGTATACACCGGTCAACAGCACCGGCCACATGCCGGCCACAATCGCCACGCCGCTCAAGGCTCCCTTGGTGAGGGACGGCGCCGGAAGGTTTCCCAAGTCCTCCCGCATCGCCAGATCTCGAAAAGGCACGCCGGACAGATAGAGCCAACTCGTTCCGCCCATTTCATGCTCACCGTATATGTGGTCGACATACCGGTCCGGGAACCGGAAGATGCGTTGCCGGGCGAGCCGGATCAGGTCATCGCGCTTTCCGTAGACGAGCGCTTCGGTCGGGCAGGCTTCGACACAGCCGGGGAGGAGGCCTTTTTCAATCCGGGGATGGCACAGGGTACACTTTCGGATCCTGGGGGTTAGCGCCTCGCCATATTCGTAGGTCGGGATTTCAAAGGGGCAGGCGATCATGCAGTAACGACAGCCGACGCAGACCGACTCGTCATATGTGACGGCACCGGTTTCGGTCTTGACGAAAGCCCTGACGAAGCACGCCGAGGCGCAGGCCGGCTCCAGGCAGTGATTGCACTGGATTTTCCGATAGAGGGGCTTTCCGGGGGCGGAGGCAACCGCGTAGCGATTGACCACCGTGAAGGTCCCCGAATGGGTCCGCCGGTTCTTTTCAAGCACCGCAAGGTCGTCGAAAGGCCGGTCCGGTGCCGGCAGTTCATTGACCTTGTTGCAGCTGGCTTCACACTTGCGGCAGCCGATGCAGTGCGTGCCGTCGAACAAGACCCCGTTGCTGTCCGGATATCCGCTGAAGTGTTTGTTGGTGGCAGAATGGGCGGATCGACCAAGGGTTACGCTCAGACCGGCTGTTCCCAGCCACCCCAGGAACTTTCTTCTTGAAATGGACATAACCTTACCCCTGAAGCTTGAATGTCATGGTTAGCAGTTTCCCACTGCAAGATTCACCTGTATTACGGCGCCGTCTTCTTAGCGTGGCAGACCGTGCAATCAGTGGCCGCGGGTTTCTCAAGCCCCATCCGGGTGTGGCACCCGATGCACTGCTGATGGTAGGCGGCCATTATCCCCGGTCGAACCGGCTGACGGTTGTCGAACGGCTGTCCGTGGCAGCTGTTGCATTTCGGCGGTTTTTGCGAAACTGGGCTGTTGTGATGACACGCCTGGCAGAGGGTTCCCGCTTCACGATGAAAGACGGCGGCCAGTTTGCTGTTTTTGATCCCTCGTTCGAGGGATTGCACTATTTTGCGGTGCGGCATCTGGGCCGGTTGATACTGATCCGCCAGCGTATTGATCTCCACTTTTTCCGGAATCTTATCGGCCGGATAGGTCTCGCTGACCCTCGTGCGGGATTCATGCAGCAAAGCCGCCCGGGTCCGATCGTCCGGCTCCAGGAGCGGATCACCGGAGGGCGCCGGCGATTTTATGTGGCAGGTCTGGCAGGCAGCGGGATTGCTGTCGCCGCCGAACTTTTGGTTGATGGAAGCGTGGCAGCCGGCGCACTGGGGCTGCACCTGTTGGCTGCCGTGGCAGCCGACGCAACTCTGCGAAGCGTCACGTTTGTGCATGGACTGTTCGAGCTGCACGTGTCTGCCTTTTTCGTCCCCGTTGAGGGTGTGGCAGCTGACACAGGCCTTCAGGTTGGTGTGATGGCAGACGCGGCAGGTGTCGTTGAACTCTTCGTGAGCCTTGTGGTTGAACGGTACGCGGGTCAAGAGGTCTTCATCACTAGCGGGGGTTGCTTCGGGGGTGGCCTGCGGCTCTATATCGGGGGATCTTTTGATGAAAACCACGTCCGGCTGGCCGGCTTTCATACGCGGGATATCCTCGACGACCGCGATCAGGTTCTGTTCATCGGCATCGTGGCACCGAACGCACATGTCCGGGCCGGCGCTCTGGTTTTTTGCCAGCCGTTCCTGGTGGCATCCGACACAGGCCTGGTGAAAGGCTTGCCGAGCGTCGATGCGGTTCTCGACGGTGACCTCGCCGTGGCAATAGCGGCAGGTCGCTTCCTGGCCTTTGACGTATTCGAGGACTTTGGTTTGCTCGTTGTACACGTGGTGGCATTTTTCGCATTTGTCTTCGAGGGTCTTGGTGTGGCGGTAGTGCAGTGACTTGTCCATGCCCATGGGTCGACGGTCTGAAGCCACCTGGGGGTTATCCTGGTGGCAGGCCCCGCAGGTGAGCGGGCCACCTTTCAAGCCGGCCGCCTTGGTTTCCGTGTGGCAGGTGATGCAGCCCGCATGGTAGAGATCCATAACGGTCTGACGGTCGGTGTCCTTGATGCGCTTGAACTTATATGAGCGCCGGTTCTTCTCATCCAACAGGTGGCAGGCACTGCAATCCTGATTTTGCTTGGCCAGGGCCTCGGTGTGCTGGCCGTGCAGGAAAACCACCGGTGACCTTTCGAGCTTGCCGAACGTCTTCATCGTGTCGATCATGACCAGATCGGAGCGCATCTCGGCATGCGGATCGGGAACCTGCTGCACTCCCTGGACCCTAAGGCTCAGGATCAAAATTGCCAGAATGGTGATGCCTCCGAAAATACCCGTACCTCGAAGCAGAGATTTGCCTTTCTTCATGTCTGAATTCCTTGAAATGGTCCTTTTCTGGAATGAAACTTCCGGAATTAAGTCAGCAGTCCATCAAGCCGGTGCTCATAGGCCAGCAAATCGGCGAACGTCGTCTCATCGTAAATTTTGAAGATGGCGGTGTTTACTTTTTTCCACATGGGCACGAAAGCGCAGTCGCACGTGAACGGGCATTCTTTTTTTGACACGCAGGACACTTTGTGGGCCGGGTCCTCTCCGCCCTCCAGGAATCGCAGCACATCGCCGACGGTAATTCGGTCCGGAGGGCGCAAGAGGAAATACCCGCCCTGATAACCGCGTTTGGAATCGACAAATCCGCTGCCCTTCAATTGACCGAGAATCACCTCCAAAAACCGCTGCGGAATGGCTTGGGCCGCGGCGATTTCAGAAATCTTCAGAGGGCCTTTGCCCTTGAATCTGGCCAGCTCCAAAATGGCCCGCAAAGCGTACTGCTCGCTCTTCTTGGTTCGAATCATTTGGCGTATTTTTCGACCGAATCGGCCGATTTGTTTCTTGATCATTTTGGTCGAGATGAATGTTGATCTAATTAGTAGGGAAAGAATATTCTTGTCAATCATTTTTTTACGCAACCGTAAAAAAATTTTAATGTAAGTATAACAGTGTATTATGAGTATAAATGGCGGCAGGACGATAAGGCGCCGGTTGAGACGAGGCCTTCCGAAAAGCATGTCCAACAGCGGTCAAAGGGGTGAAAGCGATCCACGACCATCGAAGCACAGGGGCACAGGGCCGATAATGCGCATCGGCTAGCCTGGGTTCAACGGGATGCTTCGCGGTGAAAAAAGTTTTGTGAGATCAGGCGATGGGGCTGGCACTGCCGGTTTGCGGTCAACGCAGGGTGCGGTCGGATCGCGATGGGGCTGGAATCGACGGGCGGCCGCGCGGTCGGTCAAGGGGCGCTGTCGATGAGATCCTGGATCGTCGTTGTGTCGAAAACGGCGACCATTGCCTTTTGGGCCTTGGTCCACATCGGTAAAAAAGCACAGTCGCCTTTTAAGGCGCAGTCGTCTCTCGAGATACACGAAACGCAATGGAGCGCGTCAGCGGATTCGATTTGGCGCAGGATATCGCCGACGGTAAGTTCATCCGGCGGCCTGATCAACGCATAGCCCCCTTGGAAACCGCGTTTGGATTCGACCACGCCGCCGTGCTTTAATTGATTTAGGATCACCTCAAGAAATTTGACCGGAATTTTCTGCGCTGCGGCGATGTCAACTATTTTGACCGGGCCTTGATTGCGCCGCTTGGCCAGCTCAAATACGGCCCGGAGAGCATATTTGTTTTTCTGGGTGATCAACATGCGCCGATCGGCCTCGCGGTTCGCGTCGCAATGGGGCAAAACGCCTTTAAAATAACAATTATTTATTATGGGTTCCGTTCGGTAAAGTCAAGAAGCAGCGGCAGATAGTTCTCCTTTTGAAAGACATCAGCGGTAATCGGGGCTGCTGATGATATCTTCGAACGGGGTCGGGCCGCGCCCCTGGCCGATACCTGCCGGACCCGAATTGCGATGAGGTCCGCTTTCGTCAACCGGTTCAGTCTCGGTCATGCTCCCATGTCGAAGGATGATTACGCCCCGATGATCTTGACCAAGACCCGCTTGCGCCGCCGACCGTCGAATTCCCCGTAGAATATCCGTTCCCAGGTGCCGAAGTCCAGGCGTCCGTCGGTGACGGCCACGACCACCTCACGGCCCATAATCTGTCGTTTCATATGGGCATCCGCGTTGTCTTCGCCCACGTTGTGGCGGTACTGGGTGACCGGCGCGTGCGGGGCGAGCTTCTCGAGCCAGACCTCGTAGTCGTGGTGCAGCCCCGCTTCGTCATCGTTGATAAAGACCGAGGCGGTGATGTGCATCGCGTTGACCAGGCAGAGGCCTTCCTTGATGCCGCTCTCCCGGAGGCACCGCTCCACCTGGGGGGTGATGTTGATGAAGGCCCGACGGGTGGGGACTTCGAACCATAACTCTTGGCGATAACTTTGCATTTGTTTCCTCCGACGATCACCGTGAAGCGATCAAAGCGCAATTGCCTTACGACTGCAGGCCGTAGACTTTTTTGCGGGCAGTGGCGGCCTTCAACAACGGTTCGACGTGAATGTCCACATAGTCGTACACCCGCGCCTTTTTCTTGCCGGGCGCCGGTCGTAGAATCCTTCCCAAATATTGAATGATGCGACCGCTGAATCGCACCGGTGTGGCCATGAAAAGCGTGGTGAGCTCTCGGCAGTCGAATCCTTCCCCGATCAACTGGCCGGTGGCGATGAGCACCTTGATGCGACCCTCCTGGAGTCGGCCGATCACCGATTGACGCTGGCCGGCGCTCGAATCCCCGGTCAGAATTTCAACGCGCAGTGAGAAACCATACCGCAGAAGCGCTCCCAGCGACTCGCAGTGCTTCTTACGATCCGTCAGTACGAGGCAGATGCCCGGTTGAGCGGCTGCCTCGGCGGCGATATCGGCGGCGATGAGCCGGTTGCGATCGTCGTTGACCGTCAGTTCGGAGAGCATTTTGCTGTATTCCTGCACCGGATCGTAATAGGGTTTGAAGGCGGTCTCGCGAAAGACGATGTCGGCTGCCAGGACCTGGCCGGTTCGGATCAGATCGCCTTTGTCGACCTGGTGGTGAACGTCTCCAAGGTGCCAGAAGATCAACCGTGAAAGGTTGTCTCGGCGCCAGGGCGTGGCCGAGAGACCCAGCATGTACCGTGCGTCAAATTCGGTGACGGCATCGGTAAACGTGCGACTCGGTGTGCGGTGGCATTCGTCGACGATCAGATGGCCGACCTGCGGTGCCACGGTTTCGGCGCATTTGCAAAGGGATTGAACCAGGGCAACGGTTATTTTTTCACCGATTTTTTTCTTGCCCCCGCCGATGTGGCCGATTTCCTTTGTCGGAATGTTCAGGAAGGTTTCGATGCGTTCGGACCATTGACGGGCCAGATCGGCGCTGTGCACGATGATCAGCGCGGGCTGCCTGCGCTGGGCCAGGATGTAAAGGGCCATGACGGTCTTGCCGGAACCGGTCGGTGAGTTCAGGGTGCCGAACTCTTTGCGCAGCATGTGCTCGACGGCTTGCTCCTGGAAGCCGCGCAGCTGCCCGCTGAAAGTAAACGCCAGCGGCGGCAAATTACGCCGCCGGTCCTCGACGCTAAAGGGTATCGCAAGGCTGCGGCAGGTGCTGATCAGTTGCCGGATGTAGCCGCGTGGGATCACAAGGCCTCCGCCTCTGAGGCGGTCATAAAAGCGCAGTTCTTTCGGGACGCCGCGATTCCAGCGTCCCATGCGGGCGTTTTCGAGGTACTTGGGGTTGGGGAATTTCAACCGTTGCGTCAGCAGGTCGTATAGCTGCGGTGGAATTCCGGTCAACTTGAGGTTGTTCCGCAGAACAATGTTTAGTTTATCAGAAGACAAGGTCGATCGTAGCGGTCGTCTCGAAAAGGGTTATTTGCCGTGCTTCATCAGGGCGCGGGCCACCTCGATGTCATAAGCCTGCTTCGGGTCGATGGCCTGGCCGTCGTATACCGCCGCTGCCTCTCGGATGGCCCCGTAGGGAACCCAGCCATGGGCTTTCCACAATTCGGGATCCTCGGAATTCCACATCCTGAAGCAGACCTCACCGTGCATTTCCTTGACGTACATCCGGAAATTTTTTTGCAACGGATTCGGGTAATAGTACAATCCCTGGTTATCTTTCATGCCGCTGCTCCTGTTTATCATTTTGCCGGTTAACCCCCCGCCCCATGAGGTCCATCGCCGGACGAAATCACTCTGCGAAGATCTTACTTACCATGTTTGCGGTGCAAGGGAAAGTTTGCGGGGGAACTTTCCACAGGAAATCGTCATGGGCGGTTTTGATATTCAGCTGATTGAACAATAAATACCTTGCATTCGCTATAAAAAGTGTTACCATAGGTCATCAATTTGGCTCCGCCTTCAATGTGCGGAGCGATTTTTTTCTGAAGGAACAAAGCAGTGCTTGGTTTTGCATCCTCCAGTCTAAAATTTTGAGCATCTCACAGAAAGGAGGATGTCACCATGGCCAACGGAACGGTTAAGTGGTTTAACGACCAAAAAGGGTTCGGCTTTATCGAGCAGGAAAGCGGACCCGACGTGTTTGTTCACCATTCGGCAATCAATGCAAGCGGTTTTAAGAGCCTCAGTGAAGGCGACCGGGTTTCCTTTGACATTGAGCAGGGGAAAAAAGGTCCTGCTGCGGTAAATGTCACGGTAAGCTAAAGTCACTACCTGTAAAAAAAGGGCATACCTCCAAGCTTAAGGGGGGTGCCCTTTGCCGTTTTAGAGCGCTTTCCGGGCAATACGGCCTTACGCCGCTCTCGCCTTTTGCACAACGCTGCGGGCACCACACTTTTTACCTGTTGCCTATCCTGCGTCTGAACCACGAACGACCCGTTGACGATGGGTACGGCTTGCTCTTCCAGCCAAAAACAAGCGCAACGATCAAGGGCGGAAGTATTCTGCAGGACCATTTGCGTCGGAAATTCATTTTACCCAAAACATCAATTTTAATTATAACATCAAGGAGACTCACCAGTTGAATTTTGAAGCATTTTCATTTCACCCCCAGATTGCGGCCGGGATTGCAACCGCCGGATATTCCACCCCGACCCCTATTCAAACCCAGGCCATTCCCAAAGTCATGCAAGGCTGCGATTTAATGGGGCTGGCCCAGACCGGCACCGGAAAAACGGCCGTCTTTGTGTTACCGATCCTACAGCGACTGCTGCACGGCCATCGCAGACGTGTGCGGGCCCTGATCGTTGCCCCCACCCGTGAATTGGCCGAGCAAATTCATCAGGCTATCGAGGTGTTGGGGTGTAAAACAGGCTTGCGAAGCGTTACGGTTTATGGCGGCGTTGGAATCCAGCCGCAGGTGCAGTCGCTGAAAAGCGCCGACATCGTGGTCGCATGCCCGGGGCGGCTTCTCGATCATATCAGCCGGCAGACCGTTGACCTGTCCCGAGTGGAAGTGCTTGTGCTCGACGAAGCCGACCAGATGTTCGACATGGGTTTTCTGCCGGATATTCGCCGGATTTTATCCCATCTGCCGCAACCGGACCGCCAGACCCTATTGTTTTCGGCCACGATGCCTCATCAAATACGCCGTCTGGCCGATGACATCTTAAAACACCACGTCAGGGTTCAGGTAGGGCATACGGCGCCCGCAGACACGGTCAGCCATGCCTTTTATCCCGTCGCCCCGCACTTGAAGGCGGCCCTTTTGCTCAAATTGCTTGGCCATACGAGCACCGAGGCTGTCCTGGTTTTCACGCGCACCAAACATCGCGCCAAGCAGTTGGGCGGAAGATTGGACAAGGCCGGTTACCGATCGGCCTCACTGCAGGGGAATTTGTCTCAGGCACAGCGTCAGGACGCCATGAACGGCTTCAAGTCGGGCAAATATCGGGTCCTGGTCGCGACCGACATCGCCGCCCGCGGCATTGACGTCGCCAATGTTTCGCATGTCATCAACTACGATATGCCCGCTACGCCCGAAACCTATATCCACCGCATAGGAAGGACCGGCAGGGCCGAGCGCAGCGGCCAAGCGTATACGCTGATAACCGATGAAGACAAGCAAATGGTAAAGGCCATCCATGGCGCTCTTGGAATGCCGGTGGAGCAGCGCACCCTGGCGGATTTCAATTATCATGCCCCTGTGACAGCCACCACCAGTCAGCGTGGACACCGCAGCGCGCAGCAACCACCAAGCGGCAACACCCCCCCCGGCCGCAAAAAAAATCCTCGGGGCGTTAAAGGGGCCTTTGCCTGGCTTGCCCCCCAAAAAGCAAGGATGGTCGGCGGGCGCGCCACGCCGTGCGTCCAAGCGATGCCATGCACCCCATCGAGAGTATCGGGTGCTGATTCTGCGCTGAACGGCAAAGGCTCTCAGAATCAATTACGACTCAGGAGGCTGCCTCCGCACTAGTTTTTCCAGCATCGCGCTGACATCCGTGGTCGCATCCCGGCACGCACCGCCTTTGCAAATATAGGCGGTGGCTTTTCCGTCGACGATATCCAGCCCGTCCGTGAAACCGGCAACGCCGGCCAATTGGGTCGCGTTTTGACCTGATTTGACCAATGTTATGCCGTGCGGACTGAAAGTGACGTTGAGTGCCGAAAGCATTGCCAGGGTATCCGCGGCTCCCGGCTCACCGGCGATGACCACATCTTCACCCGGGTGCAGCGCGAAGTCGAGTCCCACCAGGAAAAAGGTGAAAGCGGAGGGATGGAGGTGCACCGAACCGGAGAATGAACGCGCCAGCGCCTGGGCCCTTGCTTCCCATTGCGCGTCTGCGGTCATCCGCGACAGGCACAGAAGGTTAAACAGGGCCATGGAATTGGCCGACGGTATGGCCCCGTCGTAGAGCCCCTTGGGCCGTACCGGAAGGTCACGGCTCGATGCCGATGTCGAGTAAAAGCCGCCGTTTTTATCATCCCAGAAGTCATCCACCATCCGCTGCTGAAGGACGAGGCTCTCCGTGAGGTAGCGCGGATCAAAAGTGGTCCGGTAGAGTTCCAGCAGTCCGAAAATAAAAAACGCATAGTCTTCCGCATGACCCTCGACGGCGGCATCTCCCTGGCGGTAACGGTGAAGGAGACGGCCGTCGGCGCGCCTCATTTTCTCCAGAATGAATCCAGCGGCCCCGACGGCGGCGTCTGCATACTTCGCTTGGCCGAGAACGCGCGCACCGCGGGCCAGTGCGGCGATCATCATTCCGTTCCAGTCGGTGAGGACCTTGTCGTCTTTTAACGGGTGGACCCGCTGTTGCCGGTGCTGAAACAGTTTTTGCCGCACGGCTTCCCAGTTTTTCAGCAGGTCATTTTCATCGATACCGATTTCTGTTGCGATGCGCGCCGGCATGCTTCTGAGGTGCAGGATGTTGGCGCCGGTCCGGCTGCGGGTGGACTCGTCGAAAAAGTTGCCGTCTTTTTTTAGATTGAGCACCCGCGACCATACGGTGGCGTCTTGCTTGCCCAGAACGCTGCTGAATTCCGCATCGGTCCAGACGTAGAATTTGCCTTCTTCGCCCTCACTGTCGGCGTCTTCGGCCGAGTAGAATCCCCCCTCCGGGGAGTGCAGGTCCCGCAGGACATAGGCGAATATCTCTTCGGCGGTGCGGGCGTAAAAACGATTGCGGGTGATCTGATAGGTTTCCAGGTAAGGCAGCGCCAGCATCGCCTGATCGTAGAGCATTTTTTCAAAGTGCGGCAAAAGCCATTCCTTGTCGGTCGAATAGCGGTGGAACCCATAACCGACGTGATCCCATATGCCGCCCAGGCGCATGGCCGTCAGTGTTTTTTCCACCATGTCGAGAGCGACTTGATCCTGCTGCCGATGATAGGACCTCAGGAGAAACAAGAGCCGATGGGGCGTGGGAAATTTCGGGGCCGGTTCGAAGCCGCCGTTATGGGTGTCGTAGCTTCTTTTGATTTGGGCAAGGGCGCGATCGAGCAGGGCGGCATCCGGTTCACCGGCCGGCTGGAAATCAAACGCCTTTTCCAGATGTCCGGCAATCTGGTTGGACGACACCAGCACCTTGTCGTTTTCTTCTTGCCACATCGAATGGACCTGCTGGCACAGCTCGATAATCCCTGTCCTGCCGAAACGGGTCCGTTTCGGCAGATAGGTGGCCGCAAAAAACGGTTTTTTGGCGGGCGTCATAAAGATGGTCAGCGGCCAACCGCCGCTGCCGGTGATCATCTGGCAGACCGCCATGTACACCGCATCGATATCGGGACGTTCTTCGCGATCGACCTTGATGCAGACGAAGGTGTCGTTGAGAAAACGCGCGGCTTCATCATCCTCAAAGGTCTCCTTCTCCATGACATGACACCAATGGCAGGTGGCGTAGCCGATCGATAGAAAAATCGGCTTGTTGTCGTTGCGGGCGCGTTCAAAGCTCTCATCCGTCCAGGGATGCCAGTCTACTGGATTATGGGCATGCTGAAGCAGGTAGGGACTTTTTTCATTGATCAAACGGTTTGTGGGCATGATTTCCTCACGTTCACCCATGTCATTTGCATCCACTGCCGGCGATGGGACTAAAGGCAACGCGCTCCATGGTTCACAATAGGTATGGATGGCGGGTTTGGCAACCGCAGGTGGGAGAGCGGCGCAATGGGGGGCAATGGTTGTTACCGGCACCTTCCGCCCGGCGGGGTGAAGGTCACAAAGCGCATGCGGGCGTGGTTGACGATCGAGGTGGTGTTATTTGGGGCTTGACATTTAGTTTTTTTCAGGTGTACGTACAAACATTATGATAGAACCAGAACACAATCGATTGAAGAGCATTTGCCGAAAGGTCGCCGATACCTGCATGGGTATTCGGGTCCGCCGGGTGTCGCGTGTGGTCGGCAACCACTACGACGAGCGTCTGAAGCCGGTCGGGTTGAAAGGAACACAGTTCACCCTGCTGAACGCCATCAACCTGCATCCTGCCTCGACCATCAGCCGGCTCGCCGATCTGATGCTGCTGGACCGCACCACCCTCAACCGCAATCTCAAACCCCTTGAGCGCGAGGGTCTGATCCGCTCGGGTCACGGCAAGGACCTGCGCACGCGGACCTTGGACCTGACTCCGCAAGGTGTCGAGGTATTGCAGCGTGCCTTGCCGTTGTGGCTCGAGGCGCAGTCCGCGATTGTCGACATCATGGGCGGGCGGATTCAGCGGTTGGGCGACGACCTGACGGCACTCGAAAAGCTGAGCAGTTAAATCGTTCGGTCGAAGCGGCGTCTGAACTCAAACACCGCTTCGGGCAGACTTTTTCGGAACAGGATCCCGAGCGTTCGATCCGAGGGCTGACAGTGCGTCGGCGGCGGGTGGGTGTCGAGCAGTTCCGCGGGATCGGCTTGTCCTTGTGCGCGCTTACTTCGAGAGCGCCCGGTCGATATCGCCGATCAGATCGTCCACGTCTTCGATACCGACCGAGAGCCGGAAAAGGCCGTCGGCGATTCCCAGTTCCGCCCGCTCGGCAGGCGACAGTTTGCCGTGGGATGTCACGGCCGGTGCGCAGATGATGGTTTCCACCCCGCCGAGACTCAGGGCCGGGCGAATCAAATCGAGGCCGTGGACGAAGCGCTGCGGGTCGATGCGGTTCTCATCCAGTTCAAACGAAAGCATACCGCCGAAACCGCGCATCTGCCTGCGGGCGATGTCGAAACCCGGGTGGTTTTCGAGCCCCGGGTAGTTGACCTGCCGGATGCAGGGATGACCGTTCAAATGCCGCGCAATGATAAGGGCGTTCTGGTTCTGCCGGTCAACCCGGATGCCCAATGTCTTGAGACTGCGTTCGAGCAGGGAACAGGTTCCGGCGTCGAGGCTGCCGCCGAAGCTGATGGCCGCTGATTTTATCCGTCCGATGAGGTCGCGCGAACTCAGCACGGCTCCGCAGCAGATGTCGCTGTGGCCGCCGAGATATTTGGTGCCGCTGTGCACCACGATATCGATCCCCATTTCGTGCGGGTTCTGGTTGATGGGCGAGGCGAAGGTGTTGTCGATCGCGCTGGGAATTCGGTGTGACCGCGCGATTCCGGCCACGGCGGCGATGTCGGTAACCAACAGCAGCGGGTTGGACGGCGTTTCGATGTAAATCAACCGTGTGTTGTCGCGTATGGCCGCCTCGACCTCGGCCGGCTCGTTCGACACGAATGTGTACGCGATGCCGAACCGTTCGAATTCCGCCCTGGCGAAGTGATGGGTACCGCCGTAAATGTCGCGCTGCATCACCACGTGATCCCCCTTGCCGGCGAAAGCCAACACCACGTTGCTGATGGCCGCCATGCCGGAGCTGAAGAGTAGCCCGCTCTGCGTGTTTTCGAGTGCACAGAGCTTGTCGACGACGGCCTTTTGGTTGGGGGTGTTGAAATAGCGCGGATAGACGTTTTCCTCCGCATCGAGGTAAACGAAAGAAGAAGAGGTGAAGATCGGCGAGTTCAGCCCACCGCTCATCCGATCCGGAATAGATCCACTGTGAACGCACTGTGTATCCTTGCCCATGCCGGCATCTCCTTTTGGGTTGGCCTCGTGAGGAGTCCAACCTTTCCTTTGGGTTTCATTCCACAGTTACTGCGGGTCCCTTTTCCAGTCCGCCGTGAACGGAATTCGCGTGTCGTGAACTGGTTGGCGGCCCGGTAACATCCGAATTGCCGCGATTGCACGCCGCCTCTGCCGTAGGTCCACATCCGCTGCATCTCATAACAAATCCGAAACAAATTACAATGGACAATTTGGACATCAGGCCAGGCCCTCGGTAGGCGGGTCTGCGGGTTCAGCGGGGCTTCAATACCAGCGTGGCCTCGGCATGGCGGTCGATATCGGAGCGGTTCAACCAACTCGGATGATAGCGTCCGTCGAGATAGAGCTCGGTTTGATCGCTGTTGTGGGCATTGCCGAGCAGTCCGGCTTCACCGGTGGGCAGCACGTGCAGGGCCACAGCCGGATCGGCGAGATCGACGACCATGCGCTGCGAGACCCCTTCTCTGACTGTAAAGGGGCGGGTGTAGTCGTACTGCTTTTTGTTCACCGTCAGGTGGCTGCCCGAGGTGGGGTAGGGCCCCAGGTCGAACACCCGGCCCAGCGGTCTGCGCTCGCCGAGAGGATGGCGAAAGGTCAGGGTGTGCAGCCGGCCCCAGGTCCAGCGTTTGACATCGCTGCCGAATTGGCGCCGCAAGTCCGCCAGGGCCTGCCGCAGACTTTTTTCGACGACATCAGCCAGCCTTTCCGTTTGCGGGGTGGCGACGTCATCTATCCAGCCAGAGCGGCCGGTTCGCAGGATATGGCGCAGCGCGCGCGGGGCAAAAACGGTCAAACCGATATAGCGTCGATAAAGATCGGGACCAAGTTCGTCCTTGAAAATATTCTCGATCAAATGGAGATAAGTGGTTTCGTATATCGCGGCTGCGGCACTTTGCTTGGACAGGCGATAGTCCCATCGCGCCAGAATGTCTCGAATGCGGGCTTCCGGTGCGGCGGTAAATCGTTGGTCCATGACACGGCGCATGACCGGCATCAATTCCGCTGCCAGGGGACAGAGATCATCCGTCTGCATGGCGACCATGTCATCGACCGACAACCGGGGTTTGGCGGAAATCAAATCCCGGATACGACTGATGCGGTCGACCGGCTCCCAGTAGGTACCGATCACGTGCGGGAAGGTGGCGTCGGTTACCGTGTTGTTGGCAGTGGCGGCATATCCATCGGTCGGGTCGATCACGTGCGGCCGTTGCTCGAAGGGGAGGTAACCGCTCCATTCGTCTGCGCCCGTCCAGCCGGGGACCGGCAGCAGGCCGTTGCCCCGCGGGCGGATGGGGATGGTGGCGCAGCACCAGTAGCCAATCGATCCGCCGGTGTCGGCAAAGGCAAAGTTCTGTCCGGGCGCCGCCCAGTTTTTTAGGGCAGCGACCACATCCGCGACAGTGGCGGCTTTGAGAAGGCCGACGGCGGCCCGGGCCGGTGGGTCGAGATCGCTCACCGCCCAGCGGGCGGACACGACCTGGTTCGCGTCGCCGAATTGGCCGTGTTCGATGACCGGCCCGTGCCGGGTGAGCCGAATGTCGAGCTCGACCGGGGCCGCCCCCTTGACACGGATCGTCTGGCGTACGAGGCGCATGTCTTCCCAGCGGTCCTGGTAGCGATACTGCAGCGGGTTCTGCGGGTTGAGCCGTTCAAGATAAAAATCGACATCGTCGACCATCACATTGGTAACCCCCCAGGCCACATGGCGGTTGCGCCCGAGGGGCAGACCAGGAAGCCCCGGAATGGCGAATCCGGCGGCTTCAATGGTCGGACAGACGAGGTGGACTTCCCACCAGAGGCAAGGGTTCGTAAGGGGCATGTGGGTGTCGTTGGCCAGCAGCGGCTTGCCGGTGCCGCTTCGGGCTGCGGATATGACCCAGTTGTTGCTGGCCGGCGCCGGGGTGAAGCCGATCAGGCGGTTCACCGCTGAAAATGCGGCGCCGACCGCCGAAAAATCGTCCGTCGGGATCGGGTCGAACTCCGGGACGATCGACAGGCCTGTGTCGTCCGGCGGCGCGAAGGCCTCACCAAAGCGGTCCTTTCCGACCTTTTGCAGGATATCGGCGGCGGTGAGGTCCACCTTCCACCCCAGGCTCAAGCCCCAGTTGATCAGGGTGGTGATCGAGCCGTAGTCGTCGGGTTGCCAGGGCTCGGGCTGGAAGCCAAGCAGTTCGAATTCGAGCGGCAGCCGATCGCGGTGACGCTCGAGGTAGGCATTGACGCCCTCGGCAAAGGCGTCGGTCAGAAAACGCACGTCGTTCGGCAAGGGCCGGTATTTGCCGGCTGCGGCGATGGTTCGAAAGTGGCGATCCGCTACCAGCGCCTCTTTTCCCAGAATTTCCGCCAGGCGGCCGCTGCCGATGCGACGGTAGAATTCCATCTGCCACAGCCGGTCCTGTGCCATGGCATAGCCCATGGCCAAAAAAAGATCCGGTTCGTTCTGCGCATAAATGTGCGGTATGCCGTAAATGTCGCGAACGATATCCACCGGGTTCCGGAGACTCGTCACCGTGATGGCGCCGGAAATCTGCGGCTGGCTCCGTGACACGGTGCGCTGGAACCAGAAATAGGCTCCGGCAGCCGTCAGAACGGCAATGCCGGCCAGAGCCAGCAATCCGATCCCCAACCAAGTTACAAATCGGTTTTGCATTTAAAGTCTTCTCCGTTGCAACGGTCACACCGGCGGCCGCCGAAAAGGTGAACGCGCTTTTTGGCGCCCGAAGAACACCAGGAAAAACGGACCCAGTGCGCAGCCGGCGGCCATGGTGAGGTAGCCCATACCCCAGGCGACGGTCATCTGCGAACTGAACAGATCCAGCACCACGCCGACAGTTAACGGACCGAGGAAAGCCGCGCCGAAGCCGAAGGTGGAATGCAGCGCCAGTGTCGCACCCCGATAACCCGGTGGTGCGGCGGCCAGCGCACCGGCGGTCAGAGCCGCCGAATCCCCCACGACCGTGACCGCGTGCAGAAGGCACAGACCGATCACCGCGGCATAGGGCAGGGGGGCGCTGAAGCCGATCAGGCCGCACAGGAGCGCCGAGGCGGACATGATCACCAGGATGGTTTTTTTGCGGCCGAACCTGCGGGCCACTTCGTTGCCGGCGATACTGGCCGGAAGCCCGATCAAGCCGATCAGGAAGGCGATCTGGGTGGCCGAAAACCTGAACGGCGATTCCGGCTGGAGTCCCTGGCTGAAGGTGAGGAAGGCCACGATCCAGGACCGCAGGCCGAAGAGCTCCCACATGTGGGCCGCATATCCGCAGATGTAGGCCAGCGCGTTATCGGCGGCCAGCACCGGTTTAAAATCGAGCCATCTTCCTGTCGTTGCAGGGACCGTGCGCGTGGCGCCCGGCGGCAGCAAGCGGACCGCAACCAGAAGAGCGCCCAGAGCGCAGAGGGCCGCCAGGGCAAAGGCCCAGCGCCAGCCGAAGCGGGTGTTGACCTCTCCGGCCAGCAGATAGGAGAGGCTGAGACCGATCGAAAAGGAAGCCGTGTAGAAGGAGACATACCGGCTTTGCAGCGCGCCCTCGGTGTGGTCGCCGAGCAGTTTGAGACCGGGCATGTAGATGCCCGCCAGGCTGATGCCCGCCAGGAGGCGGAAGAAAACGGCGGTCCGGAATCCCGTGGCGAAGAGGGCAAACCCCAAGGCGGATATCGCCGAACCCAGGGCGCCGAGCAGGACCACGCGCCGTGCGTCGAGACGGTCGGTAACGCTGACCAGGGCTGGCACACTGATCATGTAGCCTGCGTAGTAGACGGCGTTGACCCAGCCGGCCTGGGTGTTGCTCAAGCGCCACAGGTCGATGAAGCTCGGCAGCAGGGCCGGAAAGGTGGCGATGCCGATCAGGGCCAGGACTTCTACCAGGCAGAGCGAGAAGGTGATGCGCAGGGGGTTCATGTTTTCAGGACCTGTATTGGTCGGCCCGGATGTCATAGCGGCGCATGATCTGCTGCAGGGCCTGGCGCTCCAGGCCGCACTGCCGGGCCGCGCGGGAAACGTTGCCGCGGTTCTCCGCGAGCAGGCCGCACAGGTATTCCCGGTTGAAGCGGACGAGGATTTTTTCCTTGGCCTCTTTGTAGGGCAGGTGTGTCAGTGCATTTTCAGCGGGACATGCGGTCGTGTTCCCTTCGGCCAGATCGATATTCTGCGGCCGGATCTCATCGGTAACGGAGAACAGGATTCCTTGCATGACGACGTTTTCGAGTTCTCTGACGTTTCCTACCCAGCGGCGCTTGACGAAGACCTCCATCAATTCAGGGGAAATTTGCTTCGGTGCTTTGTTCAGTTTGGCGCAGTGCTTTTCGAGCAGGTGATTGGCGATGATCGGAATGTCTTCCGGATGCCGTCTCAACGGCGGCAGCTTGATCGGCAGCACATTGAGACGATAGAAGAAGTCGTCGCGGTATTCGCCTTTCTTGATTTTCTCCTCCAGGTTCTGGTTGGTCGAGGCGATGATGCGCACGTCGACGGAAATCGACTTGGTGTCGCCCAGAGGCTTGATCTCTTTCTCCTGCAGCACCCGCAGCAGTTTGGTCTGGATCGTCGGGCTGATGTCGCCGATCTCATCCAGGAATATGGTTCCGCGATGCGCTTCCTGGAAAAGGCCGATCTTGTTCTGGGCGGCATGGGTGAAAGCCCCCTTCTTGTACCCGAAGAGTTCGCTCTCGAGAATGTTTTCCGGAACGGTGGGGCAGTTGACCGCCACAAACGGCCTGTGGCTGCGGTGGCTCAGGTTGTGAACGGCGCGAGCGACCAGTTCCTTGCCGGTGCCGGATTCGCCGGTAATCAGTACCGTCAGGTCGGTTTTGGCCACCATTCGGATGGTTTCATACACCCGGTTCATGACGCCGCTTTTTCCGACGATATTCTCGAAGGCCGTGTTGTTGCTCGATTCCATTTGCAGCCGGCGGTTTTCCCGCAGCAGGCGGCTGCGTTCCAGCGCTTTTTCGAGCCGCACGATGAGGGCTTCGTGATCAAAGGGTTTGGTGACAAAATCGTAGGCCCCGTTGCGCATGGCTTCCACCGCCGTGTCCACCGTTCCATAGGCGGTCATCATGACCACGGTGAGTTCCGGCTGCTCGCGCTTGATCAACTCCAGAAGCTCCAGGCCGCCCATCTCCGGCATTTTGATGTCCGCCAGAACGAGATCGAACGGCTCCCGCGAGATGGCCTGCAGGGCTTTTTGGCCCGATGACGCTGTTTCGATACGGCAGTTCAGATCGGGTGCCAGGCTGCGCTTGAGCAGCTGCAGCATGTCCTGCTCATCATCGACGATCAGTATATTCCTTTGCATGCTGACGACCTTTGTCCGACGGTACCACCGGGAGGGTGATGGTAAAAGTCGCCCCCCGGCCGATCTCGCTGTCAACCGTGATGTCCCCGCCGTGGTTTTTGATAATGCCGTAACTGACCGACAGACCCAGACCGGTGCCTTCACCGGTCGGCTTGGTGGTAAAGAACGGATCGAAGATGCGGCTCAGGTTCCGTTTTTCGATCCCGCAGCCGGTGTCGGCGATCTTGATCACGACCTGGCGTACTTGGGGACGGAATTTGATGGTAAGCAGCAGACGGCCTTCGCCCTCCATGGCATGCCGGGCGTTCAGGAGCAGGTTCATAAACACCTGTTTGATCTTTTTTTCATCCAGAAACATAGGGGGCACGGCGGGATCGTACTCCTTTACAACCTCGATCCGGTTGTGGTCGCCGTGCTGGTGGATGAATTTCAAAACGTCGTCCAGGGCCGTTTCGATGCGAACCAGGTTTTCGTTGGGGGACGACGTGCGGGCAAAGTTCAACAGGTCCTCCACGATCGTCTTGCAGTTGCGCACGTGCTTTTCGATGGTCTTCAGGTCCTGATATTTTTCCGACTGCGGGTCCTCGTGCCGGATCAGCAGCTGGGTGAAACCGAGGATGATCCCAAGGGGGTTGTTGATCTCATGGGCGATCCCGGCCGACAGTTGGCCGATGGAGGCCAGTTTGTCGGCCTGGGCGATCTGTTCTTCGGCCAGCCGGCGCTGTTCGATGTCTTTGATCAGAAAATGGATGGTGTCGTTCTTGTCCGAAAAGCCCCGGTCCAGGCTGCCGCTCAGTAGCGTTCGGACGCGGCTGCCGTCGCTGCGTCTGAGATCGATTTCGGCGTTGGCGACAAAGCCCTTCGTCGCGATCGTGTCGGCCAACGGCGGCCATGTCGACGGCTCCAGAAAAAAGCTCTGCAGGTGCCGGCTTTGGACTTCGACCGCCTCGACGCCCAGCATGTCGCCGCCGGAGGGGTTGATGTCGATAATGCGGCCGTCTCTTGCGGCCACCAGGATCAGGTCGCGGGAAACTTCGAAAATGCGCCGATACTTGTGCTCGGAGAAGGCCAGCTCGGCCGTGCGCTCGCCGACGAGGGTTTCGAGATTCTGGTTCAGGTAGAGCAGTTTGTCCCGGGCGGCTTGCAAATCCTGTTTGTCGCTGGTGATCTGTTGGTAGATGTTCCAAGAGCGTTCGAAAAAGAGCGTGATCCCGGCCACCAGGATGAAGGTGAACGTATTGATGGCGCCGCTGTACGGCCGGATGGCCCCCCAGAGCTGCGCGTATTCGGTTAACATCAGCAACTGCTTGAGAATGTGGCCGGCCGATCGCGATACCGCAAAAACCGTCAATGCCGTGCAAACCCAGAAGAGGTAGGTCCAGATGATGTTTTGCGGATCGCCGCGCTGCAGGCGGCGGGCAATCCGCAGGCACAGCAGGGAAAGGACGATCATGCAGACCGAACCGACGACGTCGACGGCCCAGATGGGGAAGGCGGCGAAGATCATGCCCGGTTGCTCCCCGCATGACGGGTGCCGGCGGCCAACAGCCGCTTCAGGCCGCTATAAAGAAAAATAAGGGCCGGCACGCACAGCAGGTGATCCAGCTTAGACAGGTAGAAGACCGTATCGATCCATTCATAACCGGGCTGCGGCTGGAGCCGGAGCTGTCGGAAATCGACGCGGCTGATCTCGAGCACCGTCGTCTGTTCTTCGATGAAATGCACCAGGAAGGCATCGGCGTTCCATAGGATGAAAAAAAAAGCGGCATACTGAATGTGGCGCCAGCCGGAATCCGTGGTGAGGCCGCGTTTGCGCAGCCAGTATATCAGCAGCGCCATCGAAAAAGCAAAGAGGACATGGGCCATTTGATGGGCGTAGAGGCCCTCGGGATGGCCGTGCTGCTGGGTGGCGAACACGGGCAACGGCGCTATAACGGTCCACGCCAGCAGCCATAAAGCCGTCGATGAAAAGCGGGGATTCATGCGGGATCTCCCGTATGCGACATAATGAGGTATTATTTAGACTTTCGCATCGGGTGTCAAGATGTGTCGGAAGGAAGCGATCGGTCTGGTGGTTGATCGCACGGTTTCGCCGTTCGAGACCATGGTGGACGGATAAGGGACGAGGGCCGGCGGAAAAATGAACCCATACTTTTTCTGAGGTTCAGCGGATAAAAACGGTGGAAAATTATGGCCGAGGGTCGGCGGCCCTGTTTTTCGAGGGCTTTTCAGGGCGGTATCCGGGATTACGGATTTTGGGGATGATCCAGCATTTTTTGAACGCCCCTGAAGTAAGGCAGCCTCGGTCTCAGGTATTTGAAGACGATGCGGGCGAGAATATACATGGGAATGAAAATGAACGGATACCCCACCTGATCGCCGATAACCAGATTGAGCGGGAACGCCAGCTCGAAGTCGACGTCCTGAAACCGGGTCTGCATCCACCCCAGAGCAAAGGGCACCGGCCAGAGAATACCGGCCGAATAGGCCGCCATGGTGAAGAAGTAGCGGCCCCAGGCGTCGTTGGCCGCCTTGTTGAGGGCTTTATAGCTGACGCGGTCGTCGTCGGCATACGCCTGAAAGCTGAGTTTTTCCTTGTAGGAGACTTCCTGCTTGAGATCCTGCAGATGCTTGCGGTTCATTCGGATGGCCATCGAGATGGTCAACTCCCCCAGCACCACGCAGCCCATGCACAGGCAAAAGGTTCCCGTGAAAAAGCCAATCAGTGGTGAATCGCTCAATTGAAAGAAACTGATCAGAAAGGGGTCGATCAATCGCGTGGCTTCAAATAAAAGTGCTTTCATCTGACACCGCCCTGCAGGTCCTATGCCGGCCCCGTGTCTTGCCGAGGCCGGCTTTCTGTTGAATATCCGCCGTCAACCCACCAAAGCCTTGATGTTGAAAAAGCCTGCCAGCGTATACCCCAGACCCACGTAGGCTGCCAGCACAATGAAGAACCACTTGAGGGCTTTTTCCGGGATATACTTTCCGGTGCGCGGCCCGACCATGGAGCCGATGAAAATACCCACCAGCTCGATCCCGATTATGAACCAGTCGACGGTGACGCCTTTGATCATGAAGTTGAAAATCGACAGAACCATGCTGATCAGCACCGCCAGAGCCGAAGTCCCGGCGGCGACGAACATCGGCAGGCCGACCACGCTGGTCAGAAACGGCACGTACAGAAAGCCGCCGCCCACGCCGATAAAGGAAGAAATGGCGCTGATGAAGAAACCGCCGACGAAGGCCCAGACCGGGCTGAAGCCGAACGTCTGTCCGAAGAAGGAAATCTCCGTGCGCACCAGGTTGAGTTTCAGCGTCTTGACGCCCTGCTGGGTGAGGTCGCCCTTTTGCTTGACGGCGGTCTCAAACGCCTTGACGGCCTCTTTGGCCGCTTTTTTCTTGGATTGCCCCTTGGGGGTCATCTCATAGACCATGAAGCCGCCGATGATAAAGACGATCAGGCCGAAATAGCCCTGGTACTGGGAAAACTTGAGCTTGCCCATCGTCGTGTAGACCACCAGAAAGGCCGCCAGCAGCGAGCCCAACCCCAAAAATATGCCCAGCGGGATTACCAGGCGTTTTTGCTTGGCGTAGTTAACGCTGGAGACCAGGGCCGAGAGTCCCACCAGCCACTGGTTGGAGACGCGGATGCTGTCGGTGACGAACTTGTTTAACTCCGGCGCCGTGTCTTTGAAGGTCTTGGCGTAGGCGCCTAAACCGAAAACGGAGATGTGGCCCACCCCCGCCATAATACCGCCGAAGGCCCCGACGGTGGAAAAGACCCAACCCACCCAAACGGCCCATAAGAAAGCCACGATCAAGTTGATTTGGATACCGCCGGGGATTCCCAGGTACCCGGGTGCGGCGGCGGAATCGATTTGGCCTTTTCCGGTTCCCTGGGGGGCCTTGGCGATGGCCTCCGCCAGCTTGTCCGAAGCGAAAACAGTGTCGGGTAAGATGTAAGGCGCCGTGAGAATCAGCAGCCCCCCGAGCAGGATAAGAACCGTCATCGTTTTCCTCATTTTGGACCTCCCTGAGTGTTGGTTGCGGTATTGAAAAGCGACTGTGCCGCGGCGGGCGAGCCGGCCGGTAACGCCGAATGGTCGATGGTCGAAAACGTGTAGCAAACGATGTGCCATAAGACCCAAATGGTTCCGGGCTTTCTTTCCTGAGGCGCGGCTTATCAATTTTTACATTATGGTTTCAGATAGATAAAGTGTTATCGGTCAATTTTTAAACGCTGTCGTCGATGACGGACAACAAGATCCGACCGGGCGCTGTCCGGATCCCGGATTGAAACCGGATGGGTTAAAATGTCAAATTTATTCAGCAATAAAAAGCGATTAAAACGGATGCCAAAATATATTTGCACTGCAATATTATTTATGCATTTTCGTGGGATCGGTTAAGACCGCCCGCCGGTGCCGCACCGGTCTGTTTGGTTTAACCTCTTTAAATAACGGACCATTAAGCCAGAACAAACGACCGGCGAAACCCGCTTGAAAAGTGCGTTGAATGGTATGAATATTGCTCTGTGGTAGGAAATGGATCACCTGATCCGAAGCTTATCCGCGCTTTATTCGTGACATGGTTCGGTTACCGGTCCAGTTTATCGAATCCGCAATCTCATTCGGAGGTCTTACGGCATGGAAAAATCAGTCTTCAGCTTGTGTTTCATGTGCTCGGTCCGCTGCCCGATCAAGGTGCAGGTCAAGGACGGGCAGGTGCGTTGGATCGAGGGCAATCCGCTTGTTCCCGGCATGGAAGGCAGTCTCTGCCCCCGCGGGGCGGCCGGCATCAACATGCTCTACGACAATGAGCGTCTGCAGTCGCCGATGATAAGGGACGGCGACCGCGGGGCCGGCAAATGGCGCAAAGTCGGCTGGGACGAAGCTCTAGACTACATCGCCGCCAAACTCACAAAAATCATCGCTGAAAACGGCGGCCACGGCGTTGCCCTCGGTGAACGCACGCAGCTGGCCACCCATGTGAGCCAAACCTTTTTGAAGGCGCTCGGCTCGCCCAACCACTTCACGCATGACGCCCTGTGCAAGGGCTCGGTCAACACGGCCTGCCGCTCGCTTTTCGGCTATACCGACGCCCAGCTGGGTATCGATTACAGGAACACCAAGCACATCGTCCTGTATGGCCGCAACATATTCGAAGCCATTTCGGTCAAGGAAGTCAACAACCTCACCCAGGCCATCGAAGACGGGGCCAAGTTGACCTACATCGACCCGCGCGTGACGGTGACGGCCACCAAGGCGCACCGGTACTGGATGATCCGCCCGGGCACGGACCTGGCCCTCAACTACGCCCTGATCAACGTCATCTTAAAGGAACGACTCTATGACAGCCAATATGTTCACCGCTGGGTACACGGATTGGCGGAGCTGCAGGATTTCGTGCGGCCCTACACGCCGCAGTGGGCCGAGGAAGAAACCGGCGTACCGGCCGAGGAAATCGTGGCCTTCGCCAGAGAGATCAGCCGGGATAAACCGGCCGTGATCTTTCATTTCGGCTACCGCGGGGCGAGTTACACCAACGAAATTTACCAGCGGCGCGCGATCATGATCCTGAATGCGCTGATGGGCAGTGTCGAGGCCAAGGGCGGATTCTTTTTCAAGAAAGGTCCCGGAGAGGTGGGCGGCAAACCGGCCCGCAAGCTGACGGAACAGGAATTGCCCAAGATCGAGGTTCCCCGCTTCGACAAGGTCGGCACGCCGGATTTCCCTCTGCCGGACCCAAACCACGGCGTGGCCCAGATGCTGCCGCAAGCGATCCTGAGCGAAGATCCGTATCCGATCAAGGCCCTGATGTGCTACCGTTTCGATCCCCTGGGATCGATTCCGGACACCCGCTTAACCAAAAAAGCGCTCGACAAGCTTGATCTGATCGTCACCATCGACATCAACCACAGCGATATCGCCTGGTACTCGGACGTGGTTCTGCCCGAGTCCTCATATCTCGAACGCACCGATTGCATCCAGCAGGCCAACGGTCTCAAGCCGCAGATGTTCCTGCGGCGCCAGGCCGTCGCCCCGCGCTACGACACCCGCGAAGGGGCCGTCATATTGAAACAGATTGCCGAGCGCATGGGCTTCAGCCGTTATTTCCCGTACGAAAACATGGAAGACCTGGTGCGCTGGCAGCTGGACGGCAGCGGATTCACACTGGAGGATTTCGATGCCAAAGGCTTTGTCGCCTACGGCAAGGACCAAATCTTCTGGGACCGCCAGGACGGCATCAAGTTCAAGACCCCATCGAAGAAAATTGAGTTCAAATCTTCGCTGCTGGAAAACGCCGGGTTTAAATCTTTCCCGGCCTACGAACCGGTCATGCGGCCCGACGGCGGCACCTTCCGTCTAGTGACCGGCCGGATCGCCCTGCACACGCATGTGTCGACCCAAAACACCCCTTATCTGAACGAGATCACAGGGGAGAATGTATTGTGGATCAACACGCGCAAGGCGGCCGAACTGGGCATAAAAAACAATGCCATCGTCGAGGTGACCTCGGAAAAGGGTGCCGGAAAGATCAGGGCCTTCGTCACGGATTTGATCCATCCGGAGACGGTTTTCATGCTCCACGGTTTTGGGCATGAAGCCAAACTGGCTTCACGGAGTTACAACAAGGGCGTGTCCGACAGCCTGCTGCAGAAAAACGTGTCCGACACTATCGGCGGCAGCCCGGCGCTGCACGAAACCTTCGTAACCGTCAACCCGGCTTAAATCCCGTATGCGATTGCCGTCAGCTGGAGGAAATCAATGAGCAAGTACTACCTTTTCCAGGATAACAAGAAGTGTATCGGTTGTCACACCTGCACCATCCAGTGCAAGAGCCACAAGAACCTTCCGGTGGGACCCAGAATCAGCCAGATCATCACCGTCGGCCCGAAATTTGTCGGTGGATTGCCGCGCGCCGCTTATGTCTTCATGCCTTGTTTCCACTGTGAAGACCCCTGGTGCGTCGCCGCCTGTCCGACCGGCGCGATGCAGAAACGCGCCAAGGACGGCATCGTGTTCATCGATTTCGATCTGTGTGTGGGCTGCAAGGCTTGCATCACCGCCTGCCCGTGGGGCGCACCGCAGTGGAATCCCGAGACCGGCAAGGCGGTCAAGTGCGACTACTGCATGGATCGGGTGGATCAGGGGCTCAAACCGGCCTGCGTGACTGTCTGTACGACCCACTGCCTCGATTTCGGAAAGGTGGAGGACCTGACCCAAATTCGACGTGAACGTCACGCCAGGGCCGTCGCCGCTTTGGATCAAACTGTCTGACGGCTCGAAATACGGTGCGACCGGCGCCTTAAATAGGGATGTGAGGAACCCATGCCCGCAAAGACTTGTCCGGTGACCCGCACGGTTACCGAGTTGAAGCAAACCATCGACACCGGCCGGCTGCAGCACCCCCGCAGCCGCCGGATTGCCGAAGAGATTCTGCAGCTGCTCAACGACATTGCCTGGGGCCGCGCCGGCGACAGACACCTTCCTGCCGTCACCTCTCTGACGGACGAGCTGGCTTACGACGAGGCCGATGCGGCGGCTATGGAAACCGCCGCACATCTACAGGCCGCCGTAGATCAAAACCGGGAAGTGTTTGCCAGCCACATCGACACCCACAACTGCTCGACCGGCGACTGCGTCAAGCTGGCGCCCGCACCTTGCCAGATGACCTGCCCGGCCGGACTCGACATCCCCACCTACGTGACGCTGATCGGAATGGGCCGGGATGGGGACGCCATCGACGTCATCCGCAAGGACTGCCCCTTTCCCTGGGTGTGCGGCCTGGTCTGCACCCGCCCCTGCGAATTCATGTGTGTTCGCGGCCGGATCGACACACCGATCTCGATCAAATTTCTCAAGGGCTTCGCCGCCGAGAGGGCCATGTCCGAAGGCAGTTATCGCAATCCGCAAAAGGAACCGGACAAGGGCAAAAAAGTGTGCGTGATCGGCGCGGGACCCGGCGGGATGAGCGCGGCCTATTACCTGACCTTGAAAGGCTACGGGGTGCGCGTGATCGAGCAGCACCCGGTGGCCGGCGGCATGCTGCTGCTGGGCATCCCCCGCTATCGCCTGCCGCGCGAGATCATCGATCGCGAAGTCGCCATGCTGACGGACCTGGGGGTCGAGTTCAGGTTCAACACCCGCTTCGGCGAGGACGTGTCGCTGGCAGAACTCAAGGCCGAGGGATTTGACGCCTTCTTTTTTGCCATCGGCGCCCATCACTCCTTCAAGCTGGGGATTCCGGGCGAGCAAGGGTGTGAACAGGTCCTCGAAGCCGTCGCCTTTCTGCGGCGGGTCGCCCTCGGGGATCGAACGGTACCCGGCAAACGCGTGGTGGTGATCGGCGGCGGCAATGTGGCCATCGACGCCGCCAGAACCTGCCTGCGCCTGGGGTGCCGGGAAGTGACGCTCGCCTACCGGCGCGCGCGAACTGAAATGCCGGCCGACCGGGAGGAAGTCGAGCAAGCCGAGGAAGAGGGGATCGGCTTCGCCTTTCTGACCATTCCGATCGCGGTTGCCAAAACCAACGGCGGCTTCGACGGCCTGCGTTGCCTGAGGGCCGAGCTGGTCGAAATGGAAGGCAAGGACCGCAAGGTCCCGCAGCCGATCGAGGGGAGCGAATTTCTGATGGCGACCGACGTCATCATCAGTGCCATCGGTCAGAGGGTCGACAACGCCTGCATGACCGAGGTCGGCGGTCTCGACTGGACCCGCCGCAACACCATTCAGGTCAACACGGCCACCATGGAGACATCCCTGGAGGGCATTTTTGCCGCCGGCGATGCCGTGACCGGTCCGGCAACCGTGATCGAAGCCATCGGCGGCGGCAAACGGGCGGCCGAATCGATTGACCGCTACCTGTCCGGCATCCCCCAACCGCGCATGCCGCGGGTCCCGGTGCGGCGCGGAAGGATCGACTGGCTGGAGGTGCCGGCCAGCACCAAAATGACACTCAAAAGGCCCGATATGCCGCTTCTGAATCTCGATCGGCGGCGCACCACCTTTCAACAGGTGGAGCTGGGATACCCGGAAAACGCGGTCCGTGAAGAGGCCCGGCGCTGTCTGCGCTGTGATATCTGCCTGCGCTGCGGCCGGTGCGTGGAGATCTGCCGCGATAAAATGGGCGTCAACGCCCTGCAGATGGGCTATTTCGACTTCGATCATCCGGTCGAGACCGATTTCAGGATAACGGCCGAGCGCTGCATCGCCTGCGGAGCCTGCGCCGCCAATTGTCCGACCGGCGCCATGCGGATGGAGGACCGCGGCGACGAGCGAATTCTGTCCCTGTGCGGGACGATTCTAAACCGGCAAAAACTGCTCTATTGTGAGGATTGCGGGGCGGTCCTGGGACCGGCACGCTATCTCGAATTCGTCCGCAGGCGAACCAAGACCGTGGCCGGCGCGGCCGGGACCAGAGCCCTTTGTGACGTCTGTTTGCGCCACTCGAGTGCCAGAAATCAGCACGGATAATTTTCCGACCCAACCAGAGTAAAATCGAGGAGACAGGCTAATGGTTTTTCGTCGCGGTCATAAAGTGGAAATCTACCGGCGATCCGGAGATGAGAGTTGGCAAGCTTACATGGATGAGTACATCGGTCTTCACGGGATCATCACCGATCCGGACAGCACCATCAACGATCCCGATGCCCTGGTCGAGGTCAGCCTGGTGGGCAAGGGGACGCACCGATTCCCCCAGGACTGCCTGCGTTTTCTGGCGGATTAGAACACGGGAAAGGCATCGCCAGGATCTGCGTCCAAGCAGAAGGGATCATGATCGTGGTTGCAGCAGCCCTGTCGAAAAAAATGGTTCGATCGGTTTTTTCCATAGAAAGCGAACGGACGGTGGACGTCGCCATCGATTCGATGCCAGCAACCGGTCGATGCCAGCAACCGGTTGATGCCAGCCGATCGGGTCAGTGCCCCGATCGTCACCGAAAACGGACGGACTGCCGGGATATTCGCCGAGCTAAATGTCCTGCGGCCCTATTTCCGGATCCATCTTTGCAAAGAGAGATAAGCGATGATCCATATCACCATCGACGGCAAGGAATACAAAGCCGAAGCAAAACAATCGCTCATGGAGGTGTTGAAGGCCAACGGCATCCGGATTCCCACGCTTTGCTATCACCCAGCCCTGAAGCCCTCGGGTTCGTGCAAGCTGTGTGCGGTCGAGGTGCCGGGCCGCTCTGCGGGACGTGAGCTGACCATGCTCGCCTGCCTTCTTACGGTAGAGGACGGTATGGAGATCAGAACCACGGGGCAATTGGTGGAACGGGCCAGGACCCGAGCATTCGCGAACCTCTTGCAGATGGCGCCGCAAGCCGAAGCCATCGTCGCCCTGGCCCAGTCATTCGGCGTCGATGTCGGTTCGCCGCCCGACGGCTGCATCCGCTGCCGCCTGTGCATCCGGGTCTGTGAAGAGATCGTCGGTCCCGGTGCCTTGAAAATGCAGCAGCGCAACGGCCGCAACTTCGTCGTGCCCATCGAGAACCGGTGCATCGGTTGCGGCACCTGTGCCAATATCTGCCCGACCCGGGTGATCAAGGTCGAAGACCGGGACAACGTCAGAACCATTTCCATTCGCGACGAGGTGATCGGCAAACACCCTCTCGAGCGGTGCGAGGGGTGCGGCAGACTGTTTGCCACCTCGAAATTTCTCGACCATATCCACCGCAGGACCGTCGCCCACCCGGATGTCAAAACGCACCACCAATACTGCCCGACCTGCGCCAAGCTGTTTTCGGATCGGATCAAGTCGGTCGGCGACCGGTTCAGGCGCTGATGGTGACGCCTTTCAACGAACTGCCGCAAGGGCCGGTCAGGAGGCCAAAGATGGCGAGGATCCTCATACTGGACGATGTTTTCGATGCGGTGCGTCTGATGGCCAGAGTGCTGGAGGAAAACGGTCACGCCGTCTTTCCCTTTACCGATGAAGAGCCGGCACTCGCATTTATTGCCGCAAACCCGGTGGACCTGGTGATCCTCGATATCAAGTTGAAGAAAATGAGCGGCCTCGATGTTCTGGCGAGGATAAAGCAAATCGCACCGCGCACCCGCACCCTCGTGTTGACCGGCTATCCCACCGTGGAAGTCGCCCGGGAGTCGATCCGGCTGGGCGCCGGCGAATTCTGCGCCAAACCGATCGACAACGCCGAACTCGAGGAAAAAGTATCCCGCCTTCTGGCTGCAGATTGATCGGCCTTCGGGCATGACACGGCAGCCTGCCTTCACTGCCCTTTCAAACAGCCGCGCCTGATTGAACCGAAGCAACCGCCGGTGCTTTCAGCAGGATGAGCGCGCACCAAAGGGTACCCCAAAACCGACCGAATTGGATTTTTCGAAAAAAAAGGGGGAATCGTTTCTCAGCCGGATATGTCATACATTACCGTATTACAGGTCCCATGGAGTGCCTTATCAGTATAACATCCTTGAATTATTATAATAAAAATTAACATGGGCGCGGTATGAAATTTGCTTAGGCGTGCAAGTGTTCGGCTGACGTTTCATGCGGACCGCAAAGTGCCGGCAGCCGTGTTCAAACAGCAGGCCACCCAATGACGTTCGATAACGGAGGTAGCGTTTTCAATCCGATGGTGCCGCCAAACATCAAACTGCTTCCATACCATCCGGTGCTCCATCCCGTCTGCCGGACCGATTCGTCTCGTCAGACGCCCGCGCCGGCCGTTGGTCACCGGAGCGATTTGACTGCTCGATTCCCGCATCCCCGGAGCGTTGCCGGTCGTGTGGGTCGATCCTATGCTTGCTTTTGCCACGACCGCGATGGCCACAGGGATGTCGCCGGAAGTCTGATCGACATTTACGCCTGACGCTGTACCGTTAGAGCCGCACCGGCTAACTCTGCGGCGGCGGAAAATTTTCGAGAATAACGTCCACCGCTGCCTTGATCACGTCATCTTTTTCGCGCGGGCTCAGGCCCGGATTGATCCGCGCCCGTGTTTCGCCCCACCAGACGACCTGTCGGGATGCCGGGAGGAGAAATTTCAGGGTCAATACGCCCTCTCGGTAGAGCCCATATTCTGCGGGACCGCCGGTGGTGTCGATTTGGCTCATGGCGTCGACCATGGGGTCGATGAGAAAATCCGGCAGACCTTGAGACGCGGTAAACCCTCGGGAGGATAAGGCGACATCGACAAAATATTTTACCCTGTCGGCATTCAGCGCAGTGATCGTGGCGGTTAACGGAAATGGCAGCCAGGCATAGTGTCGCATGGCGGTGAAATCGGCCCGGATGTCATAGTCGTAGGTCGTATCGTAAACCAAGGGTTTGCTCGGTGCGCAGTGATAGAGGAGTCCGGCGGTCAGGACGCAAACCGCAAGCTGACGCAAGTTCTTCATGCATGACCTCCGCGAAGTCCACCTGAGTTTGAAAAAGAATTGGTTTTTCCCGTCGGGTGCGCCATGATGATGAGGCAAGGCCCGCAAACCGCCTCAAACACCTGAGACTATATGCTGAAACTAGCGAACTTTCGGTTCAAAATCAATACATCATCCGATAATATTTTCCTTGACAAGGATAATCGGAAAATATAGGAGTTTATTTCTTAATTAAGTGTAAATCTCGGACAATGAGGTCCGACGTTTACTATGCTGTACGGACAAAGACGTCCCTGTCTCCAGAGTGAGGAGGGGCGTCTTTTTTTTCTTTTTTTTATTGGGACTAATCGATCTGGATCAATGTTAGGGAAAATAACATGGGGCAGGGGCCTAAACCAAAAATCACGGTATTTCATTGTATCAATTCGCTTGGCGAGGGCGACGCGTCACCGCTGGCCGGAGGAGACGGATTCGAGTCCAAATTTGTCAAGTTACCCTGTTCGAGCATGGTGAAAGACGTTTTCCTCCTGCGGGCGTTTGAAGCCGGTGCCGATGCCGTGGTTGTGCTGGTCTGTCCCGCTGGCGCCTGTCGGTATGTCGAGGGCAATCTGCGCGCCCAAAAGCGTGTACGCTGGGTCCAGAACCTGTTGGACGATATCGGCCTCAACGGCCGGCGGCTGTCTCTTTTCAACTTGCAGCCCGGTGACGCCGCAGCCGCTGAACGGATCGTCCAAGGGGTGCTGGCGCTGGTGGCGGATCTGGGCCGCAACCCGGTTTCACGGAGCTGACCGGCCGTAAACGCCCGCGGAGACGGCGCCGCTCAGGGCGGTTATCAACAGGAAACGCTCCTTTCTAAAAGAGATGAGGCCCAATATGGTCTCGACTGGAGTCGAAAAATGATTGTAGCCGAACAGAAATCGATCGCAGAAATCAAAGAAATCGTGGCCCCCTATAAGAAAATCCTGCTCCTGGGATGCGGCACCTGTGTCAAAACCTGTTTTGCCGGCGGTGAAGACGAGGTCGCCGTGATGGCCTCGGCCCTGCGCCTGGCCGTTAAAATCGAGGGCCGGGAGATCGACATCGAGGAACTGACGGTCGAACGGCAGTGTGAGGACGAGTTCATTCAGGAGAGCGCCGAAGCGATTGCCCGTAACGAATCCGTCCTGTCTTTGGCTTGCGGTGCCGGGGTTCAGGCGCTGGCAAGGCGGTTTAAAACGACGCCCGTTCTGCCGGGAGTCAACACGACCTTCATGGGCGTTCTGGAAAGACCGGGCCTTTTCACCGAAGAGTGTGCCGGCTGCGGGGACTGCCAGCTGGCCCTGTTCGGTGGGGTCTGTCCGTTTACCCGCTGCGCCAAAAAACTGGTGAACGGTCCCTGCGGCGGCTCGCGCAAAGGCAAGTGCGAGATCAGCCCGGATACCGACTGCGCCTGGCATCTGATCATCGAGCGATTGACGGCCCTGGGACAGATGAACAACCTGAAAGTGTATCTTCCGCCCAAGAACTGGTGTGCCAGCCTTTCCTCCGGGCCCCGCAAACTCATCAGAGAGGATCATGAAATATGAAGACCGATAGCATCAGTCGATTGCAGAGCGTTCTATCAGGAGGCGGCTTTGCCGTGACGGCCGAATGTGGCCCGCCTCGCGGCGCCGATCCCGAAGTGGTGCGCAAGAAGGGGCAATTATTGCAGGGATGTGCGGATGCCGTCAATGTGACCGACAACCAGACGGCTATTGTCCGCATGTCCAGCATCGCCGCCAGTGTCCATTTGTTGGGACTGGGACTCGAGCCGGTCATGCAGATGGTGACCCGCGACCGCAACCGGATTGCGCTGCAGTCGGACATGCTAGGGGCTTATTCCCTGGGGATCAGAAACATCCTCTGTCTTTCCGGTGATCACCAGAGCTTCGGCAGCCAACCCGATGCCTTGAATGTCTTCGATATCGACTCGATGAACCTGCTGCGGACGGTCAAGGACATGCGCGATGACGGCAGCGACATGAGCGGGTTTGCGCTCAAGGCGCCGCCGCGGATGTTCATCGGCGCCGCCGCCAATCCTTTTGCCGACCCTTTCGAATATCGGGTCATTCGGCTGGCAAAGAAAATCGAGGCCGGGGCCGATTTCATCCAGACCCAATGCGTCTACAACATGGATCGCTTCAAACAATGGATGAAGATGGCGCGTGAAGAAGGCTTGACGGAAAAGGTTCACATCCTGGCCGGCGTGACCCCGCTGAAATCCGCCGGCATGGCCCGCTACATGTCCCAAAAAGTGGCGGGGATGGACATCCCCGAGCACCTGATTCAACGGATGAGCGGCGTCCCAAAGGAGAAGGCGGCCGACGAGGGCCTCAAGATCTGCCTCGAAACGATTGCCGAACTCCGTCAGATCGATGGGGTTCACGGTATTCACATCATGGCCATCGAGTGGGAGGAAATCGTGCGTGAGATCGTCGCGGCCGCCGGTCTCTTGCCGCGTCCGCAGCCGAAGGCCCTCAAGACGGGGACCGCGGCGGTAATCGCGTGACCTCGAGGGCTGTAGGCTTCCGTCGGGCGGACCGATAAAAATGCAGGACGGATCACGGTTTCCGGCGGACGTCGCCAGACCGAAAAACAGAAGATGGTAGCGGAGAGCTTTATGCCCCAAAAGTATCAGATTCACACGAAGACGGCGGCGCCCCGATTTCACCCGATCGGCAAGTATGCGACGATCGAGTTTCGGGAAAACTGTGCCGGCAGCTGTCGACAATGCGTCAAGAAGAAGTGCGTCTACGATATCTTCAAAGAAAACGTCCTGCACATGAGCGCCATGGAGGAGCCCGAGTACCTCTACACCTGCATGAGCTGCTTTCGCTGCATCCAGGAGTGCACGAAGGGCATATTTTCCCGCACGATCAACCCGGATTACCGCAGCCTGGGCGACGAGTACTGGCGCGCGGATACGCTGCACCGACTCTGGTACCAGGCCCACATGGGTAAAATACCGGTTTCCGGGGCGGGCTATCGCGGTCCGTTCGTGGGGCCCGGTTTCGATGGCATGTGGACCGACATGTCCGAGATCGTGCGGCCGACCCGTGACGGCATTCATGGTCGCGAATACATCAACACCAGCGTCGAGCTTTCCCGTCGGATCACCCGCTTGGAATTCAACCCGGACCAGTCTCTGGCGTCACCGGTGCTGCCGCTCCTCGAGATTCCGCTGCCGCTGCTGTTCCAACCGGCGACGGATCTGATCATTAACGAGCCTGTCCTGTTGTCGGCGGCCAAGGCCGCCCGGCGGCTGGGGACCCTGATGTTCGTCAGACCCCTGGATGTCACCGCGACCTTGAAACCGTATGCCGACAGCTTGATCCCCTGCCTGACCCGCGACGATTTCGCCGAGTCCGGCGAGTTGATCCGGTCCAGCCGGGTCGTTGAGCTGGCCGATGCCCCGGGGATCGAAACCGTCTTCGACGCCGTGCGCCGCATCTCTCCGGAGGTGTTGATCATGGTCGGAATGCCCCTTGACGCGCGGGCGGCCGACCGCGCGCGCGCCTTGGTCAAAACCGGCGTCGACAGCCTGCACTTCAGCGCCGATGACCATGGCAACGAACGCGGTACGCAGAGTCCGCGGTTCTTGAAGGAAATGATCCGTGAGGTCCACCTGGAACTGGTGAAAACCGCCGAACGCCAGCGGATCAACCTGATTTTTTCAGGCGGGATCGCCATGGCCGAGCACATGGCCAAAGCCCTCATCTGCGGCGCCGACGCCGTCACGGCCGATCTGGCCCTGCTGGTCGCCATGGAATGCCGGCTGTGCGGCCGGTGTCGCGCCGGCCTCAGCTGTCCGGTCGAACTGGATCAACCGTTCGACACCCGTTGGGGCAGCCAGCGGATCGTCAACCTCGTCGGCGCCTGGCACAGCCAGTTGATCGAAGTGATGGGGGCCATGGGCATTCGCGAGGCCAGGCGGTTGCGCGGCGAAGTGGGGCGGTCCATGTGGTTCGAAGACCTGGAGCGCGATCACTTCGGCCCGATCTTCGGAGAACGCAAAGTGTCAGGACTGGGATAAGAAATGAAACAGACGCCACACAGCACTCAATTGCCGGAAACAAAAGAGGCCCGGTCGCGCTTTCGCAACACGATCGGTAAATATACCATCAAGCGTAATTCGCGCTGCACTTCCTGCGGATTGTGCGCCGAACTCTGTCCTTACGGGGTCCATCCCCGCTACGAAAAATTTGCGAAGGCGCTCAGGCCGATCGAACACAAATGCATCGGGTTCAGGTGCAGGGAAAACGACTACTACTGCATCGACCGCTGTCCGGAAAAGGCATTGACCCTGCGGCTCAATCCGGTCCTGGAAACCTTGGGAGACTATCGCTGGCCGGCCGAGATGCTGATCGCCCACTGGGAAATGGCCGAAACCGGCAACCTTCCCGTGGGCGATCTGGAGTACAACCTGGGATGCTCCGGCGGAGGATTCGACAAGATCCGTTTCAGGCTGCCGGACCCGGCGGACTATCGTGACATCCGCGATGAACAGATCGATCTGGGCCTTGATCTCAACAAGAGAAAAGACGGTCGCGTGGAGCGCCGGCTTTCGCTGCCGTGTTACAGCGGCGGCATGTCCTATGGCTCCATGGCCCTGACGGCCCTCATTGGCCGGGCCCGGGCCGCAGCCCGGCTGAACACCCTAACCTGTACCGGTGAAGGGGGCTATCCCAAGGAGTTTCTCCCGTACGCCGATTACGTCATCACCCAGGTGGCCACCGGGTTGTTCGGGGTGCGCGAGGAAACGATTCAGTGCGCACCGGTGATCGAGTTCAAATACGCCCAGGGGGCCAAGCCCGGCCTGGGCGGGCACCTGCTGGGCGACAAGGTGACGCCCGAGGTTGCTGCCATGCGGGAGACGGTGGTGGGCAGCTCGCTTTTTTCGCCCTTTCCCTTCCACAGCGTCTATTCGGTCGAAGACCACAAGAAGCATGTCGACTGGGTCAAACAAGTCAATCCCCGCGGCCTGGTGTCGGTGAAAGTGTCGACGCCCACGGATGTGGACATGGTTGCCGTCGGCAGTTACTATGCCGGCGCCCATATCGTCCATATCGACGGCAGCTATGGTGGAACCGGCGCGGCCCCGGACATTGCCAAGAAGAACATCGCCATGCCGATCGAGTACGCGATTCCGAAGGTGCATCACTTCCTGAAGAACGAGGGCATCCGGGACGAGGTCTGCCTGATCGCCAGCGGCGGCATCCGCAACGCGATGGATGTGGCCAAGGCGATTGCCCTGGGGGCCGACGGCGTGGTCATCGGGACCGCCGAACTGGTCGCCCTGGAATGCGTACGCTGCGGCAACTGCGAGAGCGGGCGCGGCTGTGCCCGCGGCATTGCCACCACAGACCATGAATTGGGCCACATGATGTCGGAAGAGTACACCGAACAGCGCATCGTCAACCTGTACATGGCCTGGCGCAAACAGTGGTGTGAGATTCTGCGGCAGTTCGGCATGCAAAGCGTGCGGGAGCTCGTCGGGCGCTCCGACCTGCTGGTCCATCTCGATTATCTGGATGAGGCGGACAGAGCTCGGTATCAACCCGCCCCGCGGCAGCAGATGATTATCTGAGGAGTAAAAATGAGAAATCGGCATGCTTCGATTATCGATAGAATTCTGGCGTCGCGGGCCGACATTCCCCGTGGCGCCGTGCAATCCAAGAAAGCCGCCGAAGAGGGAGGTTGCGGGGTCACCGGCTTCATCGCCTCGATCCCGGTCCGCGGCCGCCACATCTACGAGCCCTCCAGCCAGATGCACAACCGGGGCAACGGCAAAGGCGGCGGCATTGCCGCGGTGGGGCTTTCCGCCGAGAGTCTGGGAGTGACTCAGGAAATCCTGGACTCCCATTACATGCTCCAGGTGGCGCTGCTCGATCCGACGGCGCGGCCCGAAGTGGAGGCCGCCAACATCGCTCCCTTCTTGGAGGTTCACAAGACCGAACGGATCCCGACCGTCGACGATTACCGTGAGGTCGCAGGGCTTGAGGTCAAGCCGCCGGATGTCTGGCGCTATTTCGCGCGCGTCAAGAAAGGCGTGCTGGCACGCTTCATCGATGACAACCGCCTGCAGGACATGGATCCGCGCAGGGCCGAAGACGAATTCATCTGCCAGAATTCCACCCGCATCAACCAGGCGTTTTACGCTTCATTGGGCGAACAGCGGGCCTTCGTGCTCTCCCACGCCCGCAACCTGATGATCCTTAAAATTGTCGGTTATGCCGAAAAGGTCGTCGAATACTACCGGCTCGACGATTTCAAGGCCCATGGATGGATCGCCCATCAACGCTATCCGACCAAGGGCCGGGTCTGGCATCCCGGCGGCGCGCATCCCTTCAGCGGCATGGACGAGGCCCTGGTGCACAACGGCGATTTCGCCAATTACCATGCGGTCTGCGAGTACCTGAAGCAGCACAACATCTATCCCCAGTTTCTAACCGACACCGAGGTGGCGGTGCAGTTGCTGGATCTGTTGAACCGGACTTTCGGTTACCCGATGGAATACATCATCGAGGCCATGGCCCCGACCACGGAGCACGACTTCGACCGGCTGTCGCCCGAAAAGCAGCGCATCTACCGTACCGTCCAGTCGGCCCACATCCACGCCTCCCCGGACGGCCCCTGGTTTTTCATCATCGCCCGCAACAATCCTTACGCAAACTACTTCCAGCTCATCGGGATCACCGACACCTCCATGCTGCGCCCGCAGGTGTTCGCCCTGCAGGAGGGCGAGGTGCAGATCGGCCTGATCTGTTCGGAAAAACAGGCCATCGATGCCACTTTGCAGAACCTGGCGGCCGAGGACGATCGCTTCTGTCCGGTGGCCGACAAGTATTGGAACGCCCGCGGCGGCAGCGCCGCCGACGGCGGTGCTTTTATCTTCACCGTCCGGGACGCCGGCCGGGGTGACGGTTCCAAGGAGCTTCTTTGCACCAACAAGTTCGGCACTCCGGTTCGCACGCCCGAGGGCCAGCGGCACCTCCGGCCGTCGCTCGACCTGGGCACCGCCGAAAATGGAAACGAGATTTCCGCCACCGTGGCCAGGGGTGTGGCGGCCGCCGACACGTCGGCACTCAAGGATTACGCCGGCACCCAGCTTCCCGGCTGGGGTTTTGCCGCGCTCGGTCATTTCTGCCGTGAGCTGGTCGGCCGGGGCGGGCAGAGCGATGCCGCCAAGGCCAAGGCCATCGAGGTCCTGACGTTTCTAAACGACCGCCGACTGGCGACCGGTGCCAAGAAGCGCAGCGCAACGCTTCAGATCCTCAGGGAAAGCCTGACCGCGCTCTTCGAAACCGCGCCGAAGATAACCACGAACGGCGGCAGCGTTTACCGTCGGATCGACTGGGCGACGCGGGATGCCCTGAGGCCTCCGCAGGCACCCGAAAAAATACTGGTGGTGAATGCCAGGGAGTTTCCGCCCGAAGGCGATAGCTGTGACGCGCGCCTGATCTGTGCGGCTTATCGGATGGGCTGGCGGCAGTTTCTTTGCTACGGTTACAAGGGACAGCGCTTCACCGGGTGCGGGCTGGCCAACAATACCGAAGGCGTGCGCATCGATGTTTACGACAGCTCGGGCGACTACCTCGCCTCTGGCATCGACGGCCTTGAGATCCATGTGCATGGCAACGCCCAGGACCAACTGGGGCAGATCTTGAAACGCGGTAAACTGGTCATTTACGGCGATGTCGGGCAGACCTTCATGTACGGCGCCAAGGGAGGTGACGTCTACGTGCTCGGCAGTGCCGCCGGACGACCGCTGATCAACGCCGTCGGGCGTCCCCGCGTGGTCATCAACGGCACATGCCTGGACTATCTGGCCGAATCCTTCATGGCCGGCGATCCTCTCAACGGCGGCGGTTTCGTTGTGCTGAACGGTCTCGAAGGCGATGCGAACGGCAAGTTTGTCGCCCGGGAACGCCCCTACCCGGGTTCGAATCTCTTTTCCCTGGCCTCGGGGGGCGCCATCTACCTGCGGGATCCGCGCAAGACGGCTTCAGAAGGACAGCTGAACGGCGGCGAGTTCGTGGATCTGACCCCGGCGGACTGGGACCTGATTCTGCCCTACCTCAGGGAAAACGAGAGACTGTTCGGTATTTCCGTCGAAAACGATCTGCTGCGGGTCGATGGAGAAAAAATGGACTACCGGTCGGTTTACCGCAAGGTGCGGCCTGCCGGGCTCGACGCCCTGGCAAGGGCGGCGGTTGCCTCCGAAGAGTGGGGCGAGGACTGGCAGGAGGAGTGAGAAACCGCGGCCGGCCCTATTTTTCATCTTCGCGGTTTTTTCCGAGGAGTTCCTCGAAGGCCGGCATCAGTTGGTTGGCCTTCCATTCCGCGAGAAAGAAGGCATAGGGGCTGTCCGAAGAAACGGCCGGGTAAGATGTGTCGGCTTCGTCGGATCTGGCGAAGATCGACAGGCGATGGCCTTTTTGCCCTTCCAATTCCAGCGTGTAGATCGGGTCCTTGAAATCGGCCGTTAGCCGATCCGAAATGTATTTTTCACACGCCAATTGGGAGGCCGCCGCCAGAAGTTCGTCCACCTTGGCGGCATCGGCGGGGCGGTCGTCGGTCGTACGCCAGACCGTATCGGCCTTCGGCGGCGATGACGCTTGCGCTTGCGTGCCCGTATCGCTTTTCTCCATCTCACCACGCTCCCCTGCCGGAGGGACCTCCTGCCTGACCAGCGTCATGGCATGCTTGCCACTGGTCAGCCGGATTTCCTGAATATCACCGGCGGCAAAGGAAAGGACGGATTTGTCGCGCAGGTCCTCCACGCCCGTTTCGAACGTGGTACGGAAATTGTTGCGCGCCTGGTAGACTTTCTCGTCGCCGGCCAACTTGACAAACGTGTGTTGGTATGAGGGGCCGACTTTACCGATGTCGAAATCCCGCTCGGGCGTCGCACCGGCCCAGGCTTTGACCGCTATTTTGTTCGCGTCGGTCAGATCGTAGCGGGCGTAGTCCTTGGACTCGGATATCATGGCCGTCAGGGAAAGTTCGGCGATGGCATCGAGCATCCGGCTGATCTTGGCCCTGTCGGCCGGGTATTTCCGCTCTCCGATGGCCCAGCCGTCGTCGGTTTTGCTCAAATCGATCCTGCCCTCCGGTCCGACTATGTCGATGCGGGTGATGGAGTGGGCCGATACCGCCGGTAGCTGCGGCAGCCGGTAGACTGTCCGGTCGGTCCGACGTGTCAGCAGATAGATCGTCAAGCCGACGATAACGACCGCCAGAACGATGACTTCTTTCTTCAGCTTCATCGTCTTCCTCTCTTATCCCTGAAACATTTCCTGGATGTGTTTTTTGCGGGCGATCCTCCGAAACCAGACGCCGCCGCCGAACAGAACCACCAAAATCGGCAGCCCGGCGATGTTGAGTGCCTTAACGGCGGTTTTGGCGCCGGCACCGATCGGTTTCAAGGGCGTGAAATCCTGCTTCTTGCCGCGCAGGACCGCGATGTCTTCGCGATCGTTCAGCGCATCGATCACGTTGAGGATGAAGATGGCGTTGGTTCCCCGGACCTGGGCGTCGAGCACGTTGTCGGTCAGCATCTCCGAGGAGGCCATGATAAAGATGCGTCCCGGCTTGCCGCGGGCGATAAATGCGCCTTCGGTCTCTACCGGCAGCGGCGCGCCGGCGGGATTTTCCATTTCCTGCGTTGGCGGTGAAGCGCTCGGTGCGGCATCCGGTTGCTTGTCCCGGTCGGCCTCATCGGTTTTCTTCTCTGGCAGGGGCCTGCCGGTGAAATAGCTGCTGAAGCCGCCTTCCAGTAAGTAGGCCAGGGGGTAGCTCTGAAATTCAGCGTCACTCTGCGGCGGCCTGATCATATCGGGGTTGAGGTCGATTCGTCCCCGCATTTCCCATGATTGCGCCGAGGAAGAAAACACCCGGTGTGCCTTTATGCCGTTTTGCTCGAGGCGCTCCGCGATCGGCTCCAGCGGCGAGATGCGGACCGCCACCAGGCGATTGATGTTGCGCATGAAGGCAAGGTCCTGATTGATCATCTGACTTTCGATCAACGGGGCAAAGTAGATCGGCCGTTCGCCGCCACCCAGAGACTGCGGCATTTCCTGTCTGAAACAATTTTTATCCATCACATAGGACGGCTTGATGCGGATACCGTAGTGATCGAGCAACTGTTCCAGTCCCGTCTTGAGCGACTCATACCGGGGGCCCGGGTTCATGCCGCGCGGCATCTGCTGTTGGGGCATGATCTCCTTGAAACTGTCCGGGATGAGAACCAAATTTTTCCCCTGCATCAGAAACTGATCGATCTGATACAGCTCGTCATCGCTGAAGTTTTCGGTGGGACCGGCCACCACCAGACAGCGCAGGCTCGAGGGGATCTGACCGTCGCCGAGATTCACGTCCTTGATGGTGTAATTCTGCGACACGATCGTTCGGAAATTGCTCAGCGTCTCCGCGTTTGGCGCCTCGGCGGGATTCATCTGCGGCTGCGGCATGAGCGGCGGGGTGCCCTTGTCCGCCAGGTAACCGATATCGGCGTTGATATCGATCAGCGCTTCGACGGTCTCGCCGATCAGCCTTTCGAGCGTATCCGGGTCAACCATTTCGTAGCGGGTTCCGATGATCGGAATCCGCATAACGGTGACGAGTTGGACCGGGGCCGTTTTGCCACCGTGTTCCACCACCAGGCCGACCGTGCCCTCACCGGCGGCGAGGTTCTCGCGCGGCAAGTCGGGCCATTTGAGGCTGAGCAGGTTGATTTCCTTTGTCTGCAGCTCCCGGTTCGCCTCGGGGTCGGTGGAAGGGTCCAGACGAATGAACTCGAGCTTGTTCAAAAGAGTCGGATTGAGTTTATCGATCATGGCACCGACGCGCTGGGGCAGATCGGGCAGGTCGTTGAGCCCGATGACGGGTGCCACTTGGTTCAGGGACGAGGACAGGACCAGGGCGATGCGGATTTTACCTTCCAGCCGCAGCAGGGCGCTGACCTTGTTGTTCAGCTTCATGATGGCGGTCGTCAACTGGTATTCGAGACGATCGACAGCGGTTATGGTCGGGATGCGTTCGATCAGATCGCCATGCAGCATCACCAGGCCCATGTAAGCCTTCTGGAATTTGACCTCGTCTTTTTCGATGACCTGGATCTGGATTGGGCTGATGCCGTAGGCGTTGGCCAAATCCTGGTTGGTTGTGGCGCCGGATTCGAGATCGCTTTCGACCGGACTGACATCATGGAAGCGGTAGTTGAAATACCTGTCGGCATGGATGGCGTATTCTTCCAGCAGGTCGCGCAGGTAGCGTTCGGTGCTGTTGTATGGCGCCGGCAGGTTCTTGGTAAAAAAGACGTTGATGGTCAGCGGTTCGGAAAGCGTGGCGACTGCCCGGCGGCTGGCGTCGGAGAGCGAGTAGGCCCCGTTGGCGGTCAGGTCGAACCGCTGAAAAAGGGTGATGGCGGCCAGATTCACCAGCACCGCCACGACAAGGTAGATGAAGAATTTGACGTACTTTGCGCTTTTTACCTTTCCCACGATACACGGTCTCCTTAATGTCTATCTTCGAGCGCCAGGTGGGCAGCGTATAGCCCGATAAAGCAGATGCTGAGAAAGTAGATGATGTCGCGCGTGTCGATGATGCCCTTGGAGAAGTTTTGGAAGTGCTGCTCGACGCCGAGATACGCCACCGCTCCCAGAATGCTCCGCGGCAGAAAAAAGAGCATCCGTTCGATCAGGGTCAGCGCGAAGCAGATGGTCATGCCGACGATGAATGCGACGATCTGATTGCGGGTCAGGGAGGAGGCAAACAGTCCGATGGCGGAGAAGGCGGCCCCCAGGAGCACGGCGCCCAGATACCCGCCGATGACCGGGCCCCAGTCGAGACGGCCGAGAGCCGCCGCCGTGATGACGTAGCCCACGGTCGGGACCAGCATGGCGACCACAAAGGCCACAGCGGCGGCGAATTTGCCGAAAATCACGTCCTTGAAGCTGACCGGCAGGGTGAGCAGGGTTTCATAAGAACCGACGTTGAGTTCCTCGGCAAAGAGCCGCATCGTGACCGCCGGAACGACAAAGGCCATTATGATCGGCAACATGGAAAAAAAATTCCTGAGGCTGGCCTGCTCGAGGATGAAAAAGGTAGTGAAAAAAAACCAGCCCGTCACCAGCAGAAAAACGGCGATGACGATGTAGGCGATCGGTGAGACGAAATAGGTGCCCAATTCTTTTTTAAAAATGGGAACGGCCGCGCGCATTTCAATTCTCCCTGGTCAATTCGCGGAACACGGTTTCAAGGGTCCGGGTCTCCTGATAGAACTCCAGCAGTTCCCAGTCGGTTTGCTTGACGGTGTGGTAGATCTCGCCCCGCAGGTCTCTGCTTGACGGCACGGAGAGCGTTACCTTCAATTGACCGTTGGCGGCATCCAGCCGCACGATCTCTTGCACCCCGGCGGTGGCGGAGAGTTTCTGCCGCACGGCATCACCGTCCGCCTGCCAAAGGGTGAGATGAATCAGGCTGGTATCGCCCGCCGATTGCTTCAACTTGTCGACGTCGCCGTCGGCGACGATTTTTCCGCGGCTGATAATCACGACCCGGTTACAGGTGGCTTCGGCTTCGCTCAGGATGTGGGTCGACAGGACGACCGTTTTTTGCTGGCCGATCCGTTTGATGATGTCCCGGATTTCGACAATCTGGTTGGGATCCAATCCGGAAGTCGGCTCGTCCAGAATGAGAATTTCCGGATCGCTCATCATGGCGTGCGCCAGCCCCACCCGCTGTTTGAAACCCTTGGAGAGTTCCGCGATCGGCTTGTGCATCACCGGGTTCAACCCGCACAGGTCGCCGAGTTCGCGGATGCGTGCCAACTTGCGCTGCGGTGCGATTTCACGGATATCGGCAACGTAATTCAAATAGTCGTACACCAGCATGTCATGATAGAGCGGCGCCGACTCGGGCAGGTAGCCCATGATTTTCTTGATTTCAATGGGCTGCCGTTCGATGTCGAGTTCCTTGACCCGGATCGTTCCGGCGCTGGGCCGCAGGAAACCGGTCAGCATCCGCAGGGTGGTCGTCTTGCCGGCGCCATTGGGCCCGAGCAGGCCCAGAATCTCTCCCTTTTGAATGTCGAAATTGATCTGATCCACAGCGGGGATGCCACTATAATTTTTTGTCAGATTTTCGACCTGGATCATCGCCGGCTCCTTTTTGTTTCAAGCGGTCGGGATCAGCATGTGTCCACCGTGCAGGCGGCGGCAGACTTTTTAAAACGCTACTTATAGGAAAAAGCATGTCGTTTGTCAATACACATACGGGCGGCAACCACACGTGTATCTAAAAATGCCATTGGATAACAAGGGGTTGACGATTCACGGAAAAGGATGGCGGTTGACGGCAGGGTCACGTCGGTGCTGGAGGGTCGAGAAGCGCCAATATCTTCTTAGACGTGTACTCGCCGACATCCGCCAAGCCGTCGATGGGCATGAAATCCGCAGCGTTGTTTGAAAAAAGGCAGGTCACGGAGGCGGGAAACTCATCGTCGGCGCGGTAGAATATATAGCCCAGCAAAATCTTGGGCAGCGGGCGCAGCAGAAAAGCGAAGTCTCCGTTGGCCAGGTGCGAGGACGACTCACCTTGCAGGGTGCGCATGATCAGCGGTTGCGCTGCCTCGATGCGCTCCGCCGGTACCGCCAGCGGGGTTTCGGTATGGGTGGTGAAGGCGGCGTCGTAGGGCATACTGTTCGGCAGTTCCTTGAAGGCCCGCAGCGGCGCCACGACCAGGGGCTGCGGTCCGGCGTGGCGGGCGTAGAGGGTTACGAGGATTCCCGGAACACCGGTTTCACGGCGGCCGTCGAGGAAAACGCCCTCCGGCGCGATCCGACAGGTTTCTCCAAACGCCTTGAAGACGAAGCAATCGCCGTCCCGTTGCGCGGGCAGCGTCGACGACAACTGCTCAAACGGCGTTTCGTAGAGCCGGCGCAGATTTGCGGCGATGATTTTGGCGTAGTTGTCGCTCATCGGTGTTTGTCTGTCGGGCTGGATTCAATCCGGTCCGCCGTCCCGGGCGGTGACGCCATTGGCTCCGCCGCTCGCGGAACCGGGCTTGCCCGTTTTCCGGAAGGCTAACGGGAAACCGCCACCGTGTCAAGCGTTCAAACCGGCACAGTCGCGCCGGTTTGCGGCATTACACCGGGCCCAATCGCCTTCGGCGGTTGACAAAACCGGTATCTTGGAACGAAGGAATGTGATACGTATCTTCCTGCCCGCCGCTGCGGGAACGCATGAAGGCAAGGATTTTCCGCGAAAATGGGAGAAAGGTCCAACGGGTCATGTTGATTCCTGTTTCACCCGACATCAAGGGGTTGATCTTCGACTGTGATGGAACGCTGGCCGATACGATGCCGGTTCATATCGCGGCGTGGCGGGACACGTTTGCCGCGCACGGGATTACCTGCCCTGCGGATTTCATTCACGGCGTCAAGGGCATGCCGGCCGAGAATATCGTTGCGATCTTCAACCGGCGTTACAACCATCAAATCGATGCCGCGGCCTTTGCCGCCGAAAAAAACCGCCGGGCCCGCGAGCGCCTCGCAACGGCCATGCCGATCGATCCGGTTGTCGATATCGTCCGGCGCTACCGGGGGATATTGCCGATGGCGGTTGCTTCCGGCGGCACACGCGACAACGTGACCCTGACACTCGCGGTCCTCGGCCTGACGGATTGTTTCGAGACCATCATCACCGCCGATGACCCGGTCAAGCCCAAGCCCAATCCGGACATCCTGCTCCAGGCCGCTCGGCGCATGCGGGTCGAACCGGCGTATTGCCAGGTTTTCGAAGACGGCGATGCCGGCCTCGAGGCTGCCCGCAAGGCCGGTATGGTGGCCACCGATATCCGTTTATTCGTCGGGCCGTCCGTGCGGGGCAACTGACATGCGGCGCCTGCATCTGATTCCGCCGGTGATCATAGCGCATCGGGGGTATCGGAAACGATTTCCCGAGAACACTCTGGCCGCTATTGCGGCGGCTTTCGACAGCGGGGCGCAAATGGTCGAACTGGACGTAACCCTGACCAAGGATCGCCGCGTTTTGGTGCTGCACGACGATACCCTCGGACGGACCACCGATGGTCGCGGCCGGGCCTGCGACTTTACCTTGGAAGAGTTGAAGCGGTTGGATGCCGGGAGCTGGTTTGCCCCGCGCTTTGCCGGCGAACGCCTGCCCACGCTGGAAGAGGTACTGGACCTGTGCGCCGCCCGCGGTGCAGTGAATATCGAGATCAAAGCCGGTGCCTTTGAAGCCGACCGTCTTGCGGATGCCATCGAGGCCCTGGTCGTGGCCGCAGTGGCGGAAAGGGGCCTGGGCGATCGCGTGCTGATTTCGAGTTTCGATGCGCGCTTTCTCGCTCGAATCCTCGACCGGCCGAATGCCCCGGCTCTCGGCGTGCTGACCGGGCGGCGCAGCGGGTTCGATCCGCTGGGTCTATGCAAGGACCTGCAGGCCTTTTCCTGGCATCCGGACTTTCGCAGCGTGACCGCCGCAAGTATCCGGGCCATGCATGCCGCCGGCATCATGGTCTTGCCCTACACGGTCAACCAAAGCGGAGATTTTCGGCGTCTGCTGCAGATGGGGGTCGACGGGGTTTTCACCGATGATCCGCCGCTGTTGAAGACCTGTATCGGGTCTGGCTCCGGTAAATAACCTCACCAGCATGATCGTCAAGACAGGCAACGATGTGTCTTGACAAGAAAGCAGCCGACGATGAACCGTGCGGAAATGTCAAGCCGGATAGCGGCGCGGCCCGACCCCTGGGATATGCTGATTATCGGCGGGGGCGCAACCGGCGTCGGCATTGCGGTGGACGCCGCTAGCCGGGGTTACGACGTTCTGCTGCTCGAACAAAGCGATTTCGGCAAGGGGACCTCTTCGCGCAGCACCAAGCTGATCCACGGGGGCGTTCGGTATCTCCAGCAGGGCAACATTTCACTGGTCATGGAGGCATTGCGGGAACGCGGCATTCTGCGCAGCAACGCCCCCCACCTGGTTCATGACCTGGCCTTCATCGTTCCCAACTATGACTGGTGGGAAGCGCCGTTCTACGGCATCGGGCTCAAGGTTTACGACATGCTGGCCGGCCGTTACGGTTTCGGTCCGTCCAAAATCCTCTCCAAGGACGAAACGCTCAGGAGAATTCCGACTCTCAAGCGCGAGGGCCTGCGCGGCGGGATCATCTATTACGATGGGCAGTTCGACGATGCCAGGCTGCTCATCAATCTCGTCCGTACCGCGTCCCATCAAGGGGCTGCGCTGTTGAACTATGCGCGGGTTACCGGACTGACCAGGAGCGCCGACGGCTACCTGAACGGGGCGATATTCGAAGACCGCGAGAACAATACCGAACACGAGGTACGGGCCAAGGTCATCATCAACGCCACCGGTCCGTTCACCGACAACCTGCGGCGTATGGACGATCCGGATGCCTCGCCGATGATCGCTCCCAGCCAGGGAATCCACTTGGTCTTCGATAAATCGTTTTTACCGGGCTCCTCCGCCATCATGGTTCCGCATACCCGTGACGGTCGGGTGATGTTCGCCATCCCCTATCTCGGCGTCACCCTGGTGGGCACGACCGATACCCCGATTGCCGACGTCGATCTGGAGCCGCGGCCCCAGAAGGAGGAGATCGAATTTATCCTCGAAACCGCGGGGGCCTATCTGGAGAAAACCCCCTTGCGCGAGGACATCCTCAGTGTTTTCACCGGGATCCGTCCGCTCGTCAAAATCGCTGACGAAAAGAATACCGCGAACCTGGCGCGCGATCACACCATCCATATTTCTTCTACCGGATTGCTCACGATTGCCGGCGGTAAATGGACGACCTATCGGCAGATGGCCAAAGTCTGCGTCAATCATGCCATCACCTTGGCCGGCCTCGAGCAGAGACCCTGCGTGACCGAGAACCTCAACATCCACGGCTTTCACAAAACACCGGAAAAATTCGGTGAGTACGCGCTTTACGGATCGGATGCCCCGGCCATCCAAGACCTCGTGCGGGCGGACCCGGCGCGTCAGCAACGTCTGCATCCGGATCTGTCGGCCCGCATCGGCGAGGTCATTTGGGCGGTCCGGTTCGAATCGGCGCGCACCGTCGACGATTTCCTCTCCCGCCGGACCCGCAGCCTGCTTTTAAATGCCCGCGCGGCAATGGCGGCGGCCCCGAAGGTGGCCGCGCTGATGGCCAAGGAGCTCGGTCGCGACCGAAAATGGGAACAGGAACAAGTCGCCGCCTTTCTCAAGATCGGCGAATGTCATCTGCCCCTGTGACGGCAGCACGCCGGTCATCAACGCGATTTCCTTTCTCCTGATTGTCGGCACCTCGCTGCTGGCAATGGTCAATTTGTATTTCAGCAAAAAAGAAGCATAAAAAAACCGCGGTACGAATCCTCGTAGCGCGGTTTTATCGCCGGGAAAGGCGCGGCGGTTTATTTTTTCTCTTCCTTGACCTCTTCGAAATCGGCGTCGACGACATCTTCCTCGGGCGCTTTGGCGCTGCCGGCCCCGGGTCCGCCGCCGGGCTGCTGGCCGCCTGCCTGCGAAGCCTGCTGGTACATGGCCTCGGCCAGCTTGTGCGACTGCTGGGTCAGCTCTTCACTGAGGCGCTTTATGTTCTGAGCGTCATCGGTTTCCATCGCTTTGCGCAGCGCGGCGACGGTATCCTCGACCCTTTTCCGGGTACCTTCGTCCACCTTGTCCCCCAAATCCTTGATCGATTTTTCGGTGGTGTAGATCAAGGTGTCGGCAGAGTTGCGTGCCTCGACAATCTCTTTTTTCTTCCGGTCATCCTCGGCGTGCAGTTCGGCGTCTTTAATCGCCTGCTTAATTTCCGCTTCGCTGAGTCCGGAGGAGGCCGTGATCTGAATCGACTGTTCCTTGTTGGTGGCCAGATCTTTGGCTGACACGTTGACGATACCGTTGGCATCGATGTCGAAGGTCACCTCGATCTGGGGAATCCCCCGCGGCGCCGGCGGAATACCGACCAGTTCGAAACGTCCCAGGGTCTTGTTGTTGGCGGCCATTTCGCGTTCACCCTGCAGAACGTGAATCGACACCGCCGGTTGACTGTCGGCCGCAGTCGAGAATACCTGGCTCTTCTTGGTCGGGATGGTGGTGTTCTTTTCGATCAGCCTGGTCATGACGCCACCAAGGGTTTCGATACCCAGGGACAAGGGGGTGACGTCCAGCAGCAGAACATCCTTGACGTCGCCCTTGAGCACACCGCCCTGAATGGCGGCACCGACGGCCACGACCTCGTCCGGATTGACGCCTCTGTGCGGTTCCTGACCGAATATGCGTTTGACCCGTTCCTGGACGGCCGGCATACGGGTCATCCCCCCCACCAGGATGACCTCGTTGATCTGGGAGGGGGGGAGGCCGGCATCCTTCAGCGCCATTCGACACGGTGGCTCGAGCTTGTCGAGCAGGTCGCTGACCAGGGATTCGAGCTTGGCCCGCGAAACCTTGAGGTTCATGTGTTTGGGCCCGCTGGCATCGGCCGTGATAAACGGCAGGTTGATGTCGGTTTCCATCGAAGTCGACAGCTCCATCTTGGCCTTTTCGGCCGCTTCCTTTAACCGCTGGAGCGCCATCTTGTCTTTGCGCAGATCGATTCCCTGGTCTTTCTTGAACTCATCCGCCAAGTAGTTGATCAGGAGCAGATCGAAATCCTCTCCGCCCAAATGGGTGTCTCCGTTTGTGGCCTTGACCTCGAACACCCCCTCGCCTATTTCGAGGACGGAAATGTCAAAGGTTCCGCCGCCGAGGTCGAAGACCGCGATTTTCTCTTCGCGCTTCTTGTCGAGGCCGTATGCCAGGGAGGCAGCCGTCGGTTCGTTGATGATGCGCAACACGTTCAGGCCGGCGATGCGTCCGGCATCCTTGGTGGCCTGCCGCTGGCTGTCGTTGAAATAGGCCGGAACGGTAATGACGGCATCGCTCACCGGCTCTCCAAGGAAATCTTCGGCATATTTCTTGATGTATCCCAGGATATGGGAAGATATTTCGGCCGGGCTGTGCTGTTTGCCCCGGATGTTGATGCGCACATCGCCGTTGGACGCGCGTTCGATCTTGTAGGGCAGGATCTTCATGTCTTGCTGGATCTCGGCCGAATCGAATTTGCGTCCGATCAACCGCTTGACGGCGAAGACCGTGTTTTCCGGATTGGTAATCGCCTGTCGCTTGGCTATCTGCCCGACCAGCCGCTCGCCGCTCTCGGAGATGGCGACAATCGAGGGTGTTGTCCGTCCGCCTTCCGGGTTGGTGATGACTTTGGCTTCGCCCCCCTCCATGACCGCCACGCAAGAGTTGGTCGTGCCGAGATCGATACCGATGATTTTACCCATTTTTCTTTTCCTCCTTGACGTTGAACAATATTCCGGGGACTTGGTTTCGTCCGAAAATTTGGGACCTGCTGGTCCGCTTTTTAGTGTGTTTCCTTGTTCTTCGGCATTGCCACGACGACCATGGAAGGCCTGAGCAACCGGTCATGCATGCGATAGCCCTTCTGCAGCTCATTGACCACCGTGTTCTCTGTGTGTGCGTCGCTTTCCTCCCGCATCACCGCTTCGTGAAAACTCGGGTCGAACGGTTTGCCGAGCGCCTCGATCGGTTCGACATGAAAGCTATCGAAGACCTTGAGAATCTCTTTGCGGGTCAGCTCGACACCGTCCAGTAGGCAGGCGTCCAAAGTTTCGGACGCTTCCGCGGCCGACTTAATGGCCAGTTCGAGGTTGTCGACAATGGGTAGCAATTCCCTGATCAGAGACTGATTGGCGTATTTCTTAAATTCTGCCATTTCCCTGGCAGACCTTTTCTTGAAATTCTCAAAATCGGCGGAAACCCTCAGCAGCCGGTCGTAGTGTTCTTCGGACTCCCTGGTTTTGGTTTCGAGTGTCGCCCTCAACTCCCTGACCAGCTCCGATTCGGTCTCGCGCACCGTGTCACCCGGTTCATCTTCCGCTTTCCGATCTTCGTCCGCACCGGCGGCACGATCGTTTGGGTCCGCGGTCGGCTTCTCGCGCGCTTTGCTGCCATCGTCGACGGTTATCTTTTTTCCTTCAGGCATCAGGCAGTATTTTCTCCTTGAATTTTAAGTAGTTTCTACAGATAAGGCGTCCCGACCAAATAACGAGCAGAAAATAATGACATATGATAGGTTGTCAAGATGTGACGTATTGAACGGTGGGTAGTTATGTCCAGGGGATAAGCAGAACCGGATCGAAGAAGCGGTTGTGCACCCACTTTTGAATTTCTTCCTGAAAAGGAAGGCCATCGAAATGACCGGGATCGATCCACGACACAGGCTGCATCACTTATCGCTGCTTCCTTCCGGACCTGACGAGGTTCGTGACCGCCTGTTGCGCGGCGGCCGGTCGGATGGTCGACACCCGTTCGGAACAAAACCCTGGAGTGGGAATTCAGCCCCGCGTAAGCGGATTTCGGGTACAGGGCACCGCTAACTCCCCGCCTAGCACAACCGGGGTCCAGGATACCCCAATCCGATTATTTTTCAAGGGAAAAGAGCCGCCGACCCCAATATTTCTCCCGACAAGCATCCCCTCGCCGAGCATGCCGCTCGGGGCAGGGTGTTGACTTAGTGCGAATTGTCACTTAAGAGCAGGGCGACTCGGCGCCAGGCTCACTTCAGAGCCTTGCACTTCATCGGTTCGTCGGCTGCCGTTGGCATTCGGATTCCCTCCAGACAAAGGTTTCAGGGGCATGGTATCGACGCACAATACGCATGCAAACAGCCTCATCCGCCGCCGCGTCATCGCCGGGGTCAAACGGACCATTACCGATTACGACATGGTTTTTTTCGGCACCGCCGTTTTGGTGGGTGTCTCCGGAGGGCCGGACTCGATAGCGTTGCTGCACATCCTGCAGCATCTGGCGCCCGAATACGGACTGCGCCTGGCCGTCGCCCACCTCAATCACGGTTTGCGCCGAGAGGCCGACGATGAGGCGGAATTCGTGGCGACCTTTTCATCCGGCCTCGGACTCGCCTGCCACATTAAAAAGGAAGATGTTTCCGGTTACCGGCGTCGTTACCGATTGTCGCTCGAGGAGGCCGCCCGGCAGGTGCGTTATGCATTTTACGACGATACCGCAGCCCGCCATCGGTTCGACAAAATTGCGCTGGGGCATCAGGCGGACGACAACGCCGAACTGGTGTTGATGTTTCTCATTCGGGGCAGCGGACCGGTCGGCTTTGCCGGCATCCCTCCGGTGAGAGCCGGCAGGATCATTCGGCCCCTGATCCGGCTGTCCCGCCGTGACATCCTCGATTACCTCAAGGCGGTCGGGTTGGCCCATGTCGCCGATCGTTCCAACTGCGACAATCGTTTTATGCGCAACCGCATCCGTAACCGTTTGATGCCTCTGTTACGCCGGTCCTACAATCCGAGGGTCAGTGAGGCGCTGAACCGGCTGGCCGACATTCAGCGGGATGAGCAGGTGTGGATCGAGGGCATTGTCGATGCGCTTTACCACGATGCACGGTTGAGCGCCGATGCCCACCCGCTTGAGTTGTCGACGGCACGATTGGTGCGTTACCCCAAGGCTGCCCAGCGGCGGATACTCCGGAAGGCCATCAACGAGGTAAAAGGCGATTTGCGGCGGATCGCGTTTGACCACGTCAGGGCGGCGATCGAGCTGATCACCGAAGCCGACCGGCGCGATGGCAGGCTCGATCTTCCGGACGGCATCGTGCTGGAGCGCTTGGGAGATGTTTTGAGGATTTCGAGGAGCAGCGGACCGGTTCGGCCGAAAAAGGGCGCGGTCGAAGCGGTCTGCCGGTTGTCGTTTGGTTACCGTGTTCAAAAGCCGCAGGCGGAGGCCGTGATCGTCACGGTTGCAGAAATCGATCGCCGGGTCGTTTTTGCGACGCTCGCTCCCGGAACCATCGCAAACCTCTGCCAAGCTGGACAGCGCGTGGCTTTTTTTGATATGAACAGCCTGAAATTTCCGCTCATGCTGCGCAATGTTCGCGCGGGCGACCGCTTCAGGCCATTCGGCATGCGGGGTTCGCAAATGCTCAAAAAGTACCTTGTCGATCACAAGGTGCCCAGGCAGGAGCGGCGGACCTGCGCCGTCCTGTTGAGTGGAGAGTGCATCATTTGGTTGATCGGCTATCGGACGGCGGATGACTGTCGCGTGACATCGGCCACGCGGCAGATCCTGAGAGTTGAAATGACTTGTTTAGAGTGTGATCGTGATTAGGTTCTAACAGAGTTTTGCGTGACGAGGTCGGCGCACTGCGGCCGATAAACGGTTGACAAATTTTCTTCGATGGCCGATGACAAGGGGGATTTTTTCGTTCTCCGGCCCCGGAAACGTTGTTGCACTGCGACGTCTCATCCGGGCGTGTAATCTTTCAGCAGAAGGCAGGATCATTTGAATCCTTTTTACAAGAACTTGGCGCTGTGGCTGGTCATCACCCTGATGATGATCATGCTCTACAACCTTTTCAACCAACAGCAAACGTCGGAGACCAGCATCGGCTACACCGATTTTTTGAGCATGGTCGATGACGGTCGCGTTGCCGATGTCGTCATCCAGGGTCAGGAACTCTACGTCACCGATACCAATCGCAATCGTTTCAAGGTCTACGCGCCCATGGATACGGACCTGATCAAGACCTTGAGGCAGAAGCGCGTGGCGATTCAGGCCAAACCGCCGGCCGAGAACCCCTGGTACATGTCCGTGCTCGTGTCGTGGTTCCCGATGTTGGTTTTGATCGGGGTGTGGATTTTTTTCATGCGCCAGATGCAAAGCGGCGGCGGCAAGGCGCTTTCATTCGGCAAGAGCCGTGCGCGATTGATGTCCGACGGGCAGACCAAAGTGACCTTCGATGACGTGGCCGGGATCGACGAGGCCAAGGAGGAACTCTTCGAGATCGTGGAGTTTTTGAAGGACCCCAAAAAGTTCACCCGCCTCGGCGGCCGGATTCCCAAGGGGGTGCTGTTGATGGGCCCGCCCGGGACCGGTAAAACCCTTCTGGCCAGAGCCATCGCCGGGGAGGCCGGGGTGCCTTTCTTCAGCATCAGCGGCTCCGATTTCGTTGAAATGTTTGTCGGCGTCGGGGCTTCGCGGGTACGGGATCTTTTCGTCCAAGGTAAAAAGAACGCTCCCTGCATCATTTTTATTGACGAAATCGATGCGGTCGGTCGACACCGGGGCGCCGGACTGGGCGGTGGCCACGACGAAAGGGAGCAAACCCTCAACCAGTTGCTGGTGGAGATGGATGGTTTCGAATCGAACGAAGGGGTGATCCTGATTTCGGCCACGAACCGTCCGGACGTCCTCGATCCGGCCCTGCTGCGTCCCGGCCGCTTCGATCGTCAGGTGGTGGTGTCACTTCCCGATATCAAAGGACGCGAGAAGATCCTGCGGGTGCACATGCGCAAGACACCGATTGCCGAAGACGTGAACGCACTGGTTCTCGCCAAAGGCACGCCCGGGTTCTCGGGGGCCGATCTGGAAAACCTGGTCAACGAGGCCGCGCTTTTGGCAGCCAAGCGAGACAAGGAAAAAATAGACATGTTCGATTTCGAGGACTCCAAGGACAAGATTTACATGGGCTTGGAGCGGAAGTCGAAAGTCATCAAGGAAGAGGACCGCAAGACCACCGCCTATCACGAGGGCGGTCATGCACTGGTAGCCCGCTTTCTGCCGGAGACCGATGCGGTCAACAAGATCACCATTATACCGCGGGGACGCGCGGCCGGGGTGACCTGGTTTCTGCCCGAAGAGCGCGACTTCAAATATAAGGATCAGCTGGAAAGTGAGCTGGCCGTTGCCTTCGGCGGTCGCGTGGCCGAAGAGATCGTTTTCAATCGCATCAGCACGGGTGCCGCCAACGATATCAAACAGGCGACCATTTTGGCCGAGCAAATGGTCCGCAATTGGGGCATGAGTGATTTGGGACCGCTTTCCTATGCCAAGGGCGAGGAGCCTGTTTTTCTGGGGCGCGAGATTTCCCAACACCGGGATTACTCGGAAACCACCGCCCAGAAAATCGACGAGCAAATTCACAAATTGATCGATTCGTCCTACAAGCGGGCCAAACAGGTTCTCGAGGGCAATTTGGATATTCTCCATAAGCTCGCGGATTTGCTGTTGGAAAAGGAGACCGTGCTCGGCAAGGAACTGGATGAGCTGATCGTGTCCCTGCGACCCGGCATCAAGCTTCCTTCCAAAAAAATCGACGAGGATGAGGAAAAACGGTCTGCATCGGAACCTGGAGAAGCCGCCGCGGCCCGGGCCGATATCGCCCCCGGTACCGAGAAGCCGCAAGTGGACAAACCGCCGCGCTGATGCCAGATAAGATGCCCAAAAGTCGACGCGTGCCCGGATGCCTGAGTTGGCACACGTCAAAATCCCGCCGCTACGGACCGTGCAATGTCGTCCCATCATTCAACGGCCACTGCGTCGGCAAACCGCCTGCGCGGTGTTATATTTTTAGCGGCCCCAAAAAGCCGACGCGATCCCCCGCTCAAGGACCGGCGGCGCGTTCGGCCCGTATTTTTCACCCTCGCTTGACAGGCTAACCGGATCGATCGATGGGCACCAGACGATGCTATGATTTGAAGTGGGGCCGGTATTCACTAGAGATAGGCCGGCGAACCCGCATCATGGGGGTTGTCAACGTCACACCGGATTCCTTTTCAGACGGCGGTAAATTCTTTGCGCGCGATGCGGCCGTTGCCCAGGCGGAGCGCCTGGTTCAAGAGGGCGCGGATATCATCGACATCGGCGGTGAGTCCACCCGGCCTTACGCCGATCCGGTGCCGGTCGAAGTAGAGTTGGAACGGGTGCTGCCGGTGATCGAAGCGCTGGTCGACCGTGTCGCGGTCCCCATTTCGATTGATACCACCAAGGCGGCCGTCGCCCGCCGGGCGCTCGCCGCCGGGGCTGCGATGGTCAACGACATCAGCGCCCTGCGGAACGATCCCGATATGACCGGGGTGGTGGCGGAAAGCGACGTTCCGGTGATTCTGATGCACATGCTGGGTACGCCCAAAACGATGCAGCTGACGCCGGTTTATCGCGATGTCGTCGCGGAAATCGAAGCCTTTCTGACCCAGGCCGTGAATCAGGCGCAGAAAGGCGGCATCGCGCGCGAGCGTATTTTAATCGATCCGGGCATCGGCTTCGGCAAAACGATCGACCACAACCTGCTGCTCATCAAAAACCTCATGCGTCTGCAGGTCCTCGACCTGCCGGTTATCATCGGCCCCTCCCGCAAAGCCTTTATCCGAAATTTGCTCAAAGAAGACCCCAGCGTGGAGATCCGACCCGAAATGGCGATAGTCGGGACAGGGACACTGGCCGCGGTATGCGCCACGGTTCTGAACGGGGCTCACATTGTGCGTGTACACGAGGTCGCCGGCGCAAGCGCGGCCGTCAAAATCATCGATGCGATCCTGGACGTTTGATCACGAGTGGACGCCCGGTTTGCGGTTGCCGCCGGAATCCGACGGTCCGGCATGTGGAAAGGAGCTGCGGTAATGCTGCTCGTCATTGATATCGGAAACACCAACACGGTTATGGGCGTTTACGACGGCCGACGCCTGGTCAAGGACTGGCGGCTGCGCACCGTGCGAAATACGACCGAGGACGAGGTCAATATCATCATGACCAGCCTCTTTGCGCAAAGCGGGATACGACCGGAACATATCGATCGGACCATCATCTCCAGCGTGGTGCCGCCGATGGTTACGATTCTCGACTCTTTTTGCCGCAAATATCTGGGCTATTCGCCCATGTGGGTGAATCCGGCCTCATACACCGGTATGCCGATCCTTTACCGCAACCCTGCGGATGTCGGAGCAGACCGGATCGTCAATGGGGTGGCCGCCTTCGAAAAGTACCGGCAGAGCCTGATCATCATCGATTTCGGGACGGCGACGACCTTCGACAGCATATCGGCCAAAGGCGAATACCTCGGGGGTGCGATCAGCCCGGGCATTATGATTGCCGCCGAAGCGCTTTTCATGAAGGCATCGAAATTGCCGCGGGTCGAAATTTATCGTCCCCCCGTGAGTGTCATCGGGAAAGACACCACCACCAGCATTCAGTCCGGGATCATATACGGTTATGCCGGTTTGGTAGACGGCATGGTTCGGCGGATAAGAGACGAGATGGGATCGGCGCCTAAGGTCATCGCCACCGGTGGCCTGGCGGAGCTGATGCACAACGTGTCGGAAACGATCGAAGCGGTGGAACCCCTGTTGACCCTCGATGGCCTGCGGATCATCGCTGCCGAGATGGGTCAGGGCGGTTAGGCCCGTTTAGCCGGTTGAGCCCGTTTGTCCCGTTAAGTCGGTGCGACCGGTTGAAAACAGATAAAATTTTCAAGCCACTTTGAGACAGATGCCAGACGATTCACGGTACACTTGCCGCCAATACCGGGAGGAGACGATTCTTCTGGGGCTCAGAAAACGTCTCAGCGCCCTGGATCTCACCGAAAAGGAGCGCCAAACCATTGAAAAAGAAATCCGCTGGCTTGAAGCGCAGATGGGGATGGATTGACGGCAGAGCCCGTTGAGCCGGTCAGGTCGTTGAATGAACTGGGAAAAGTAAACTCGTGGCCCTCTATATAAAGAGCATCTTGCGTCACGATTGGACAGGTTCTTAAACTATACCGCTCGCACCGGCTAATTATCTCGACGGGCCCAACCGGCTAAACGGGCTCAACCGCTACGCTCTGCCCACCTCTTTCAGGGTTTCCTTGAAGACGCGATAAAAAAATTCATGGTCGGTAAGACCGCGCTGAATGATTTTGCCGATATCGTCGATGTTTTTGGAGTTGACGATGAGATTGACGCTGTGCCGGAAGGCCATCATCTGATCCATTGTGCGGTATTCACTGCTGATCATGGTGACGTAAATATCCCGGCGCGCACTCATGTTAAGCCGCTCGAGATACAGCAGTACCATGTTCGTGTCGGGTCCGCTGCAGTGAAAGGCCGCGTTGATCACTACCAGGTCATACTGGTGGTAGCGCATCTTCTTGAGGGCATCCCGTCCGCTCTCCGAGACCGTCACGTGGTATTCGAGGAGATTAAGCGTATCGACGATCTTCTTGAGCATCGCCAGGTCGGATTCGCACACCAGGGCCGTGTTGCCCTCTTCCTCGATGAAGTCAAAGGGCTTTTCGGAAGCATCGTAGGCGGCCTCCTCGAAGCCGTTCTTTAGCAGGTTGCCGGTGCCGTTAAGGGGGGCAACCGTGATCCGAGCCTTGCATTTCGGGCACGACAGGCGCGGGGACTTGCCGGCCGGGATTTTTTCATCCGGCAGCTTGAATCTGCTCTGGCAATTTTCACACGTAATTTCCATAAGAACCGATTCGACTCCCTCCCGTAAAAACGCTGTTACGGCACGCAAACATAGCTCGTCCGGCGTTACCGGACGGTGCCTGTCAGTTGACCTTGTAGTTGCGATCGAGTTCGAGCTTGTCGATGTCCGACGTCGCCTCGCCCCGGGCGCTTTTAAGCGAATCGATGCCGCGTCCGACGATGCCTCGGCGCGAAGAAAAGGCCAGTGCGGTTTCCTCGGTTATCAGACCGTGTTCATAAAGGTCGATGATGTGTTCGTCAAAAGTGGTCATTCCGAAAGCCCGGCCGGCCTGCATGATTTCATAAAAGGTCTTGCCTTCGGATTCTCCATTCAAGATGGCGTCTTTGACCCGTAGATTGGTGCCCAGGATTTCGAAGGTGGCTGCCCGTCCGCCGCCGATTTTTGGCAGCAGCCGCTGGCAGACCACCCAGCGCAGGGTGTCGGCGAGTCGGATGCGGACCTGGTGCTCCTCTTCGGTGTTGAACATACCCACGATGCGGTTGATGGTCGAGCCGGAGTCGATGGTGTGCAAAGTCGTAAGGACCAGGTGACCGGTTTCTGCCGCGCTCAAGCCGATTTCAACCGTCTCCCGATCGCGCATTTCGCCCACCAGAATGACTTTGGGGGCTTGGCGCAGCGCCGCCCTGAGGCCGCTGGCATATGTGTCGAAATCAACGCCGTGTTCGCGCTGGTTGAAGGTCGACTTTTTGTGGGGGTGCTGGTATTCCACCGGATCTTCGAGCGTGACGACGTGCACCGAGCGGTCCTCGTTGATGACGTTGAGGATGGCCGCCAGTGAGGTCGTCTTGCCTGAACCGGTGGCGCCGGTGACGAACACGATGCCGTTTTTTTCCTTTGCGATCTTATACATGGCCCCGGGCAGCTGGAGTTCCTCGATCGTCGGAATCTTGGATTCCAGTTTGCGCAGAACGATCGAGCAATACCCGCTCTGGGAAAAAACATTCACGCGGAAGCGTGCCTTTCCGGGCAGCGAGTAGGAAAGATCGCAAGAGCCCGAATTGAGAAAGGTTCGCGTGAGACGCCGATCCTGGATCATGAGGTTCAGAGCGAAAATTTCGGTCTGAAAAGGAGTCAGTTCCTTGAACGGCGGCCGCATTTCGACCGAGATCAGTTCCCCGTCGCTTTCGACCTGCAGCGGTTTGCCAACCGTGAGGTTCAGGTCGGAAACGTTCTTGTGCGAGTCGAGCATGCGCGTGAGGATATGGTCGATTTCCTGCTTTTTCATGACATCACCCTCTGATTAGACTTCGGTGAAATCGGTTGGCGGTGAGGTCAACAACGGTCTGAACTTGGCTTTTTCATTGGCCTTTATGTAGGCCTCGTCGGCACTGATCCAGCCCCGCTTGTACAGATCCATAATAGCGTCGTCCAACAGCTGCATGCCGTATTTTTTTCCGGTCTGGATCATGGAGGGGAGCTGATGGGTCTTGGCCTCTCTGATCAGGTTCCGGATCGCTGAATTGGCGATCAGGATTTCAAGCGCTACACAGCGGCTTTTTTTATCGGTCCGTTTGAAAAGCACCTGCGCGATGATGGCGCGTATGCCGTCGGCCAGGGTCGATCGGACCTGGGCCTGCTGATCAGCGGGGAACACCTCGATGATGCGGTCGACGGTTTTCACCGCACTGGTGGTGTGCAGCGTGGCGAATACCAGGTGCCCGGTGGAGGCGGCTTCGATGGCCAGCGAAATTGTTTCCAGATCGCGCATTTCGCCCACCAGGATGATATCCGGATCTTCGCGCAGGGCGCCGCGCAGCGCGGATGAAAAAGAGCGGGTGTGCATGCCGACCTCGCGGTGGTTTACGATGCATCCCTGGCTCTGGTGGACAAATTCGATCGGATCTTCAATGGTGATGATGTGGTCCCTGCGGTTACGGTTGGCCACATCAAGGATCGAGGCCAGCGTCGTGGATTTGCCGCTGCCGGTAGGGCCCGTGACCAATATCAGGCCGCGGGGCAGAGTCGCCAGTTTCGACACCACCGGCGGCAGGCCGAGTTGCTCGGCGGTCATGATGGCGGTCGGAATTTCTCTGAATACCGCGCCGACGCCGTTTTTCTGCATGAAAAAATTGGCCCGGTAGCGGGCCAGACCGGGAATCTCGTAGCCGAAATCGACGTCGCCGGTTTCTTCAAAGACCTTGATCTTTTCTTCCGGGGTGATTTCATAGAGCATGCCCCGCAGGTCATCGTTGTCGAGAACTTTGTATTTGATCCTTTCAATGTCTCCCCGAACCCTCAGGGAGGGCGGCTGACCAGCGGTGAGATGCAAATCCGAGGCACCCTGTTCGTGCATCAACTTGAAAAACGCATCAATTTTCGCCATCAATCACTCCAGAAAAAGCTCAGATTTCATTTTCCGACCGGTATCCGCAACCGATCGCAGACAGGTCGATAGTCCCTGCGGATCAGGCCTTGTTCTGCTGAAGCAGCTTGACCTTGGCGTCCTGGTCGTCCATCGCTTTCATGCCTTCCTTGCTGATTTCCAGCAGCTTGCTGTGCGCTTCGATCACCGAGCCGATCTGAACCTCGATCTGCACCCGCTGCCGTTTGAGCTCGGCGATATCCTCATGCAGTTGAGCCAGTCGGTTGTGGGCCTTGTTGAGGATCTTTTCGGCTTTCACCTCCGCTTCGGCGACGATGAGCTCGGCCGATTTCTGTGCGTTTTCCTTCATCTGTTCGATGACCCGCTGGGAATTGAGCAAGGCGCGTTTGAAGGCGTCTTCCCGGTTTTTATAGCCCTGGATATCGAGTTGCAGCCGGCGGAACTCCTCGGTCAGGTTTTCGTTTTGTTTCAGAAGGGATTCGAACGCATCGGCCATTTGATCGAGAAATAAATCCACCTCCTGAATGTCGAAGCCGCGGAATCTTTTCTTGAACCGTTGTTGTTGGATTTCAAGGGGTGTGAGATTGACCATCTGTCACCTCCCGGGCGGTGTTTACAGCATCGATTGAGAAAATCTCAACAGGCTGTTTACAACGAAAATCTGCAGAAAGTAGATCATCAGAATCACCACAACCGGCGCGAAATCAATCCCGCCGAAACTCACCGGCAACCGCGCGCGGACCTGATACAGGACCGGTTCGGTCACCTTGTAAATAAAGCGGACGATCGGGTTGTAGGGATCCGGGCTGACCCAGGAAAGGACGGCCCGTGCGATGATGATCCACATGTAGAAGAAGAGCACATAGTGGAGGACATTGGCGAATGCCATGATGAAATAGCCGACGAAATACATTAAAAACGGGACCCCTTATGTTGACTGATCGTGTCGGACCGGGCGCATGCGATGCCAGGCGGCCGGTGCCAAGACCCTTCGGATAATGCCCCGGGTCTTTGTCGCGATATGACCGGCAACGGAGTTAAAGTGTTGACACCCGGGCCTTCGAGAAGCACCTTTGTCCCGACAGCGGTCATGAGTTTGTGGGTGCATTAGGATGTGCTATAGTAACACACATGACCTGCCTTGTCCAAAGGTAATAGCCAAACCGTTAGTTGCCGCAAGGACCGCCAGGAGGACATTCGCCGTGGCTGAATTCGACTACACCGTCGGCTTTATCGGCGCCGGCAACATGGGAGAAGCCTTCATCGGAGCGTTGATTCAATCCGGCCGGCTGCCGGCCGCCAAGATCAGTGTCGCCGATGTCGATGCCCGTCGGCTCGATTGCCTGAAGCAAAGATACGGCGTCATGGTCCTGGGTGACAACGCTGCGCTTTTCCAAAACTGCCGCATGGTCGTGCTGGCCGTTAAACCTCAGCAAATGCCGGCGGTTCTGAAAGACCTTTCCGGCCGGGGAGGGTACCGGTTGACGGAACGCAAGCTCGTTCTTTCCATTGCCGCCGGGTTCACGATCCACAAGATCGAGGCCATCCTCTATCCTCCGCTGGAAGCGCAAAGCGTCCGGAACCTGCCCATTATACGGGTTATGCCGAATACCCCCGCCTTGGTTCTCAGCGCCGTCTCCGGTATGAGTGTTAATCGCTTTGTCACCGAAGAAGACGCCTGGGCGGCCCGAACCTTGTTGCAGGCCGTCGGTGATGTCCTAGAGTTCGAGGAGGAAGCGCTCGATGCCGTCACGGCGCTCTCGGGATCCGGTCCGGCTTATGTATTTTACCTGGTCGAAGCGATGACCGCGGCCGGAATCCAGATGGGGCTCGAGCCTAGCGCGGCGGCCTCTCTGGCGGCCGCCACACTGAGGGGTGCCGCCAAACTTCTGGAGGCCTCCGGTGAACCGCCCGAGGAACTGCGCCGCAAGGTGACTTCTCCCGGCGGAACGACCGCCGCCGCGATCGACGTTTTTCAAAAAAGGGGGTTTAAACCCATCGTTGTCGAGGCGATTGCCGCGGCGCGGCGCAGGGCCCAGGAACTGAGCCGATAAATCCCGTCGTAAAAGGAATAGTCTTCGTGAAAGTCAGATCACTTGCAACCCTTGTTCTTGTGTGGATCTTTGTCGCTGCGTTGCCATCCGCTTCTACCGGCGGATCTAAACCGTTGAAGTGGCACAGCTTCGAGGAGGGCATGGCGCGCGGCAAAGCCGAGGGGAAAATCGTCTTCGTTCATTTCTGGGCCGACTGGTGCGCCTACTGTCACACCATGGACCGGGAGACGTTTCGCAATCAAACCGTCGTGGATCTGCTGGACAGGAATTTCATTGCCGTGAAGGTCGATTCGGATCGAGAGCAGAAGCTCTCGAGTCAGTTCAGAATTCGCGGGTTGCCCGACAATTGGTTTCTTTCCGACAGCGGGAGCGTGCTCGGTCACCGTCCCGGTTTCATACCAGCCGACACTTTCATCAAGATACTGAGGAGCGTTTTGGACGGCAGGCCGGGATCATGAGCGCCGGTTACTGTTCACGGGAAGGCGTCGGGTGGTCGCCGATATGCAGAAGGCAATGCCGGGCCGCGGCGGTCATACACTTGCGGAAAAATCGGTCTCCGGTCGGCCGGTGCTCAGCTACCGGAGGCGTAGCCGCGCGGCTGGGCTGAGATTGCCCAAAGACGAGGGCCCGGCCCAGGTCCCGGATGTCCTTGGGGCAGAGTCCTGCCCTACCGGTTCTCCCAAGTCCTGTCGTAGCGGTGCTTGCCGCGCCTGATGAGGCGGACGCTCGTCGATATCATCACGGCACCGCTCGATAGGGCCAGCAAGGCCGGCAGCCAGATCATTTCCCGGTAGAGCGGGCTTTGCAAGGTAAAATGAACGCCGACAAGAGCGAACAAAAACACCAGCAGCATGAACACGAACACCGATAGGCAGACCGTGCCGGAGTCATACCAGGGGGTAATCAGCTTGCGGTGAACCGGATTTTGATCGTAGAGCATATCGAATTCTACCGAGCGGCGACGGAAAAATCAAGCCGTGGCACCGCACTTGTTTTCTGCGACAGTGCCCGAGGAAAAAAGGATGATCAACAAAATTTTGCTGGTGACGGGTCTGCTCGGGTTCTTTCTTGCCTGTGCTGCCGTGCCTCCGCGACTCTTTTTCAAGGATCTTGAGCGGTATGTCGAGGCCGGTCAAATCATTTCCGGCGCCACGGGCGCACCGGTGAGCTTTGACGAGATGCTCGCCGATCTGGCCGGATGCCGGATCGTCTATGTCGGCGAGGTTCACACCGATCCGGTCCACCACGAAATTCAGCGCGAGATCCTCGATGCTATAGCGCGGGTTCGTCCCCGGGTGTTGGTTGGCATGGAGATGGTCGATTTTACCTACCAGATCATTCTCGATCAGTGGTCTGCGGGGCAACTGACGAAGACGGCTTTTATCGAAAAAACCCACTGGTATGCCAATTGGCGCTTCGATTTCAGCCTTTACCAGCCGCTTTTTGACGTCATCGCGCAAAAGGGTCACGGGCTTATCGGTTTGAACATCCCCTTTCATATCCCGCCCAAAGTCAGGATCGGCGGCATCGAGAGTCTGCTGGGTTGCGACCGACAGTATTTACCTGACCCCATCGATACGTCCAATGTCGCCCACCGGGCTTATCTCGAATCGATCTTCAAAGCCCACCGCTTCCGTGGAGAGACCAATTTCGAATTTTTCTACCAGGCCCAGTGTGTATGGGAGGACACCATGGCCGCCTCCATCGCCCGCCACCTGGACGACCGGTTGATGCTGGTGCTGGCCGGCAACGGCCACATCGTGCGCAAGTACGGTATCCCTGAACGGGCCTTCAACCGGACGGGGGCTTCCTACCGGACCGTATACCTGGCTCCCGCCGGAGATACGGTCGACCTGACCTACGGCGACTACATCTGGGTGACGCCGCCGGCCGGAAACCGCCGCAGACCCTGATGTCCTCGGGCTTTAAAAAGACCCTGGAACCTAAGGAGCCTGCCGCCGCCTGTCCCTGGGCCTGGTGACACCACATCTTGAATTTTAAGTATTGACACCATACTACATATTGCGATATAGTCTGTTCCATTCGATTTGGACGTTCCTGCGATCGACTGTCGTTCCCCTGGGGATCGCTTGCATTTGAACGCCAGGTTCAATTCAAGAAACCATCATTCCCATTATGTCATCGGTTATGGCCATGTTGACTGATGCGTCCTGCAGCAGAAGGGGGTAGCGTGTTCGAAAAAATCAAAAAACGGGACAACAGGGTTGTCGAATTCGACTCATCCAAAATTACGGCCGCCATTGCCAAGGCCGGCAAAGCCTCGGGGGAATTCGAGGAACGCGAGGCCCGCAAGCTGACCCTGCGCGCTCTGACCCTGGCGCATGAACTGCGGCTCGGTCCGGTGCCCGAGGTCGAGGAGATTCAGGACATCGTCGAGCGCGTTTTGCTCGACTCGCCCTACTACAAGACCGCCAAGGCGTATATTATCTATCGCGAGCAGCACGCCCAGATACGCAACATCGCCACGCGCGCGCACATCGACCTGGTGGAGCACTACATCCGCAAGCTCGACTGGAAGGTCAAAGAAAACAGCAACATGAGCTATTCGCTGCAGGGTCTCAACAACTACATATCCTCGGATATCACCACCGAGTACTGGCTCAACCGCATCTACCCGCCCGAGGTAAGGGACGCTCACAAGCGCGGGGATCTTCACATTCACGACCTGAACCTGCTGTCGGTGTATTGTGTCGGCTGGGACCTGAAAGACCTGCTGCTGAACGGGTTCAAGGGGGTGGAGGGAAAGGTCGAAAGCGGACCGCCCAAGCATCTGCGGTCCGCATTGGGACAGATCGTCAATTTTTTCTACACCCTTCAGGGCGAAGCCGCCGGCGCCCAAGCGCTATCGAATTTCGACACGCTGCTGGCGCCTTTCGTCCGCCTGGACAACCTGTCATACCGCCAGGTCAAGCAGGCCTTGCAGGAGTTTGTCTTCAACATCAATATCCCCACGCGGGTGGGGTTCCAGACCCCCTTCACCAACATCACCCTGGACCTGTACGTGCCGAAAAACCTGACCGACCATCCGGTAATCGCCGCCGGCCGCTATCGAGAAGAGACCTACGGGGATTTTCAAGCCGAAATGGACCTCATCAACCGGGCCTTCGCCGAAGTAATGATGGAGGGGGATGCCAGGGGACGCGTGTTCACTTTCCCGATTCCGACGTACAACATCACCGCCGATTTCGACTGGGACAACCCCAATCTGGAACCGATCTGGAAGATGACGGGCAGGTACGGCATTCCTTATTTTTCCAACTTCGTCAACTCGGACATGTCCCCGGATGACGCCCGCTCCATGTGCTGCCGATTGAGGCTCGACAACCGCGAACTGCTCAAGAGGGGCGGCGGTCTTTTTGGCGCCAATCCGCTGACCGGTTCGATCGGCGTGGTGACCATTAATCTGCCCCGCCTCGGCTACACGGCCGAAAACGAGACCGATTTCTTCGACCGGCTGCACAAGGTGTTGCAGGCGGCCGTGGAGAGTCTCAGGATCAAGCGCAAAATCCTCGAGCGCTTTACCGAAAACAATCTGTATCCCTACACCAAGTTTTATCTGCGCGATGTCAAGAACGCTAGCGGTCTCTACTGGAAAAACCACTTTTCGACCGTCGGGGTCATCGGGATGAACGAGGCCTGTCTGAACTTTTTCGGCCAGAATATCGCGGCGGCAGACGGTCAGGCCTTTGCCCTTAAGGTGATGGATTTTATCCGAGACCGCATGGCCGAGGTCCAGGAGGAAACCGGTGATATTTTCAACCTGGAAGCCACGCCGGCCGAAGGGACTTCCTACCGGTTGGCGATGCTGGACAAGAAAATGTACCCGGATATCACCTGTGCCAATGAAACCGATTTTCGTGACGGTGCGGCGCCGTATTACACCAATTCCACCCAGCTGCCGGTCAACTACACGGACGATCTGTTTGAAACCCTGCGGCTGCAGGACGATCTTCAGACCCGTTACACCGGAGGCACCGTGCTGCACGTCTACCTGGCCGAGCAGGTAACGGACACGGCGGTGCTCAAGCGGTTGATCCGTAAGATCGCCAACGGCTACCGGCTGCCGTATTACACGCTCACGCCGACCTTCAGCGTCTGCCCGACGCACGGCTATCTGAACGGCCGGCAGGATGTGTGCCCGGCATGCAACGCGGCCACCGAGGTCTATTCACGGGTGGTCGGGTATCTAAGACCGATCAAACAGTGGAACAACGGCAAACAGGCCGAATTCCGCCGCCGTAAAACCTTTCATGCCGAACTGCCGCACCACAGGCAACCGAGCGCGGTCCTTTTACCGTCCTCAAGGGCAACGGGCGTTGCCGAGTGCCGCACCCCGGTAGACTGCGGCCACCATTTGACGGCGTGATTGACCTTGCTTGCGGGCGTGTCATGGTCATCGGCGGTGTGCAGAACATTTCGTTTATCGATTTTCCGGGTCGGATCAGTTGTGTGCTGTTTTTGAGCGGGTGTAATTTCCACTGCCCTTACTGCCACAACCCGGAACTGGCGCAGGGGCTTGCAGCCGATCAGCCGCTCCCCACCCTGGATGAGTTCTATGCCTTCCTTGCGGCGCGCGGCTCGCTTCTGGAGGGCGTGGTCGTCTCCGGCGGCGAGCCGACCCTGCAAGCCGGTCTTCCCGACGTTTGCGCGGCCGTCAAAAGACTGGGTTTTCCGGTCAAACTGGATACCAACGGCAGCCGGCCGGATGTTCTCCGCCAACTGCTTGCAGAACGGCTGGTCGATTACGTCGCTATGGACATCAAAACCGACCCCCGGCGGTATGTTCCGGTGTTTCAGGGTGAAGACGCTCAGGAGGCCATAACAGCGAGCATCCGCATCATCATGGCCTCGGCCCCGGCTTACGAATTCAGAACCACCTGCGCCAGGCCGATTATCGATGAAGACGTCATTGCCGCCATCGCCCGCTTGATCGAGGGCGCGGATCGATACGTTCTGCAGCCCTTTCAGGACCAACGCCTGTTGAACCCCTCTTTTTTTCATCGCATCGATCCGGCCTTTACCGGCGAACAAATGCTCCGGTTGAAAATGGTGGCGCAGAGATGGGTCAAACACTGTACGATCCGGTAAACACACTTTCGTTTTGCAACCGAATGTGCTAACGGTCGGTATGCCGCGAGCCCGTCGAAAAATCGTCGGCAGGCCGTGCCGGAACGGTGTCAGGGATCTCAGGAGCGTAGTGAATGGCCGAGATTTCGTCATGGAAAATCGTTCTTATCGACGATGAGGAGGATATTCGCGATGTCATGACGGTGGCCCTGTCGGACGCCGGTTACGATGTGCTTACGGCTGCCGATGGCGTCACCGGGCTCGAAAGGTGTGCAACGTTCTTGCCGCAAATCGTGATCACCGACATTCGCATGCCCGGCATGGACGGCTTGCAGGTGCTCGAAGCCCTGAAAAAGCGATTCCCGGACATCGAGGTGATTGTGGCCACCGCCTTCGGCGAAATGGAGCTGGCCATCCGGGCCCTGCAACTCGACGCCTCGGATTTCATCACCAAGCCGGTCAACGACGATGCCCTGCAATTGGCCCTGAAGCGGGCGCGGGAGCGGTACACGTCCCGCAAACAGCTGGCCGATTACACCGGATTGCTGGAGAAGGAAAAGGCCGAGACCAGCCAGCAACTCGTCAAGACCATCACCTTCCAGAGAAACCTGATCGAGAGCTCGATGGACGGCATCCTGGCCTGCGACCGGAGCGGCTTGGTGGTCACCTTCAACCGCAGCATGGAATCGATTTCAGGCTACGGTCGGGAAGATGTGATCGGCCGCATGCCCCTTGTGCGGCTCTTTCCGGAAGGAGAAGAGGGCCGGATACTCAACGCCCTGGAGGGCGACGGCTACGGCGGCAAAGGCCGGCTCACCCTTTACGAAACCACGCTGCTCGGTGCCGCCGAGCGCAGCATCCCGGTTCAAGTTTCAGCCGCGGTGCTGTTCGACCGGGGGCAAGAAGACGGCCTGGTCTGTTTTGTCAGGGATCTGCGCGAGATTCGCAAGCTCGAACGCGAGATCGCCGATCAAGCCCGCATCCTCCACCAGGACAAGATGATGTCTCTGGGGCGACTGGCGGCCAGCGTGGTGCATGAAATCAACAATCCGCTTTCGGGAATTCTCAACTACATCCGGCTGATGATCCGCATTGTCGACCGCGGTCCGCTGGATGCCGAGCACCACAAAAAGTTTCAGCGCTATCTGACGGTTGTCGAAAACGAAACCGGACGCTGCTCCCAGATCATCTCCAGCCTGCTGACCTTTTCGCGCAAGTCTCCGCCTGCCTTCACCACCGTGAACCTTGCCGAGCTGATCGAGCGCAGCGTTATCCTGAGCCAGCACAAACTCGAACTGAGCAACATCCGACTCACCGTCGCCGTTTCTCCGGGACTGCCGCCGGTTCTGGGGGACTTCAACCAGCTGCAGCAATGCATCATCAACCTGATCTTCAACGCCATCGATGCCATGCCGGACGGTGGCCGTCTCGATTTGACGGCCGGCACCGATTCAGATAAACAAACGGTGAGAATTGCGGTCAAGGATACCGGCCAGGGAATCGCACCCGGAGACCAGCCGCACATTTTCGAACCGTTTTTCACGACCAAGAAAGAAGGCTACGGCGTCGGACTCGGACTTTCAACGGTTTTTGGGATCGTCGAACACCACAAGGGAACCATCACTTTCGAGAGCAAAAAGGGAGTCGGGACCACCTTTTCCATCCACCTGCCGCCAGCGGGCCAGGTGAAATGATTGGCATAAACAGAATGTTACGGACGGCTTGACCATGAAAACAACCCAGCCGAACGGCGCCACCATCCGGTGTGACCAGTGGCTCCAGTTGCTCGACGAGTTGAACATCGGGGCTTTCACGGTCGATTGCCACCATTGGATTACCGCCATAAACTACAGCGCCCAGGCGTTGATGGGCCTTCGTGAGAACGAGGTCATGGGGCAGGATTGCCGCGAGGTGTTTACCGGCGTTCCGTGCATGGTGCGATGTCTGCTCAGACCAAACGGCGATCCGATCACCGATGAACCCGATGTGGAGACCTTAAACGATGCGCAAACCAGACATCTTCTGACCCGCTTGGCGACACCCATCTATGATCAAGGGCGCACCATCGTCGGTTGTCTGACGATTCTGCAGGACCACACGCCGATTGCCGATCTGATCGACCGTATTCACTATGAAGAACGCAGCCTGAAACTGATTCTGGACAATCTGGATGTCGGTATTTTCACCGTCAATCGTGGCGGCCACGTCACCTTTTTTAACCGCGAGGCCGAGAAAATCTCCGGTTTCGACCGGCGTCAGGTCATCGGAAAACCATGTACGGCCATATTCGAGGGTGAGGCGGCCCAGGACGAGTGCCTGTTGAAGGAGTCGATCGCCAACGGTGCCAGCCGCAGCAGCCGGCACGGGAGGATGACCACCCAAAACGGCGAGACGATCCCGATCCGGGCCAACTACCTGGCCCTGAGGAATGAGAAGGGAACCATCGTCGGCGGCCTGGCGACTTTTCACGATCTCACGCTTGTCAGGCAACTCGATCAGGCCATCAGGGAGCGCTACACGTTTCAGGACATGATCGGAAGAGACCCTGCCATGCAGCGGATCTTCGAGACCATCGGTGTGGTGGCGGCCACGGATGCCACCATCCTGGTCGAAGGGTCCACCGGTACCGGCAAGGATCTTCTGGCAAAGGTGATTCATTCCATCAGTCGGCGCGCTCACAAACCGTTCGTGAAGGTGAACTGCGCCGCCATCCCCGACAACCTGCTCGAATCGGAAATGTTCGGCTATGTGAAGGGGGCCTTCACCGGCGCGGAGCGCGACAAGCCCGGGCGATTCAATGAAGCCGACGGCGGGACGATTTTCCTGGATGAAATCGGCGACCTGCCGCTGGCATTGCAGGCCAAGCTGCTGCGGGTGCTGGAGGACAGAGAATTTTATCCGCTCGGCAGCCGCCACACCCATAAAGTCGATGTGCGGATTATTTCGGCGTCCAACCGGAACCTCAAGGCGTTGGTCGCCGAGAGGCTGTTTCGCGAAGATCTCTTTTATCGGCTCAATGTTTTCCGAATCGAAGTGCCGGATCTCAAAGACCGCACCAACGACCTGCCCCTGCTGATCCACCATATCATACGGAAATTGGCCGCCATCCGGGACAACCGTCATGTGGGCATTTCCGAAGACGCCCTCAATGTTCTGCTCAACTACTCTTATCCGGGCAACGTGCGGGAGCTGGAAAATATCCTCGAACACGCCCTGATCATCTGTCGCGAGGGGACTATCGAACCCGGACACCTGCCGGATTACCTCCTGCATTGCCGGCCCGATCCGTTGAAGCGGCGGACGCCGGATATGGCGGCCGAAGAACCGGCCGGCCGTGGCGAGCGCGAGCACCTGCTGGCCGTGCTCAGGAAACACGGCTGGAACCGCAGCAAAGCCGCCGGTGAGCTGGGCATCGACCGCACGACCCTGTGGCGCAAGATCAAAAAGTTCGGTCTGCGCCCCATCTGAGACCGTCCGTCCCCTCCGTGAAAAAACCCTCAGAAACCCTGCTGCCATCCCCGGCATCATTCCCCCCGGCCAGATCGGACACCACAGCTGAAACCGCCGCAGTGCCTGGACGACCGAGATGCGGTCGGCTACCAAACCCCGCACCCCTGATATCGCGCCGGAACGGCTGCATTTTATGTTGCGCAACAGTGTTGCAAGACGTTTCGTTGAGCGGTGTTCATCGGTTTGAATCCCTGGGGCGAAAGAAGCGTTGCATTCAGTGCAACGTTTAAGGGGTGGCCCTGTCGCGGACCGATCAGCGGGTTATAGTTAAAACTAATTGATATCATTATTAATAAATTTATCTGGCGCGGTTTGGCACGCAATGTGCTTAATCAGACGATACCGTTGCAGCTCTCGGTTATGCGGTTTTTTTCATTCACATCGATGGCGCAGAGGTGTCGTTTGTCCTGGGGGGCCGAGAAAATAACGATTCTTGTCGTCGACGACGAGCCGGATATGCAGATTTTTTTGTCCAATCTGCTGAACACCTGCGGTTTCAATCCCATCATTGCGGAGAGTGGATCGGCGCAGTTGAACGCGATCATCGCCGACATTCCGGACCTTATCATCCTGAACGTGATACGCTACCGGGACCGTCAATCCCTGCTGTACCGCGCGCTGAAAACGGATGAAAAATTGAAGGCCATTCCGGTCGTCATGCTGTCCTCGCTCGATCGGAAGACTTTTTATTACTATCAACGCTTGAAAAATCCGCCCGTCGGCGGTGCCTTGCCCGAACCGGAAGCCTTTATCTTGAAACCGCCCGAAGCCGAAGAGTTGCTCCAGGTGGTGCAGGCCCTGACGGGGTCTCATAAACCGCCAGCCGCAGAGGAGAAGGTTTAATGCGGCGGTGTCTCCGGACTGACCGCCGCCGGCGCAAGGCGTGTTCAGGCGGCCGGTCCTTGCCGGCAGCTGCCGCTATGCGGGAAAGAGACTCGCTCTTCGGCTGCAGAAGGCCAGAAAGCTTACACAAAAGGGGTTTTGCATGTCCGTAAAAACTGGTTTCTACATCTGCCATTGCGGGATCAACATCGCTTACAAGGTGAGGGTCGAGGAAGTGGCCGCATTCGCCCGCGAGCTGCAAAATGTCGTCGTGGCGCGCGACTATAAATTCATGTGCTCCGATCCGGGGCAGGCCATGATCGAGAAAGACATCCACGACTTCGGACTCAATCGGGTCGTGGTGGCCTCCTGTTCGCCGCGGTTGCACGCCAAAACTTTCATGGCGGCCTGCCAGCGCGCCGGCTTGAATCCCTATTTCTTCCAGATGGCCTCTGTCAGGGAGCAGGTGTCCTGGGTGACCGAAAACGAAGATGACGCCACCGCCAAGGCCAAGAGTCTGGTGGCCGCGGCCATCAACCGGGTGAATTATCACGAAAGCCTCGAAACCCGTGAAGCTGACGTACATCCCGACATGCTCGTCGTCGGCGGGGGAATTGCCGGCATGCAGGCCGCGATCGATATCGGCAATTCCGGGCACAAGGTTTATCTCGTAGAAAAGGGGACCACCATCGGCGGTCACATGCTCCAGTTCGACAAGACCTTCCCCACCCTTGACTGCGCCGCCTGCATCGGCACGCCCAAAATGGTCGAAGTGGCCCAGAATGCGAACATCGAGCTGATGTCCTACAGCGAAGTCAAAGAGGTCTCCGGCTACATCGGCAACTTCACCGTCACCATCCGCAGAAAACCACGCTATATCAAGGAGGGTATCTGCACCGGTTGCGGTGAGTGCGCCAAAGTCTGTCCGGTTTCCCTGCCCAATCAATGGGATGTCGGACTCGGAGAGCGCAAGGCCATCGGCAGGGATTTTCCGCAAGCCATTCCGATCACCTTCAACATCGAAAAGAAAGACCGCCCGCCCTGTGTGACGACTTGTCCGGCCGGAATCAATGTCCAAGGGTATGTTCAACTGATCGGTCAGGGCCAATACCGGCAAGCCGTGCAGCTGATCATGGAGCGCTTGCCGCTGCCCGGTGTTCTCGGGCGGGTGTGTCCGCATCCGTGCGAGACCCAGTGCCGGCGGGCTCAGATCGATACGGCGGTCGCCATCCGGAACCTGAAGCGCTTTGCCGCGGACCAGGTCGACCCGTCCGAACTGCCGCTGCCGGACATCGCCGAACGCCCGGAAAAAGTCGCGGTGGTCGGATCCGGCCCGGCCGGATTGACGGTGGCCTATTACCTGAGGCTGAAGGGATATCAAATCACCGTTTTCGAGGCGCTCGAGGTGCTGGGCGGCATGCTCCGGGTCGGGATACCGGATTACCGCCTGCCTGCCGATATCCTGGACCGCGAAATCGGGCACATCCTGCGCCACGGTATCGCCGTGCAAACCGGAAAACGACTCGGACGCGATTTCAGTTTGACGGATCTCGAACGACAGGGTTTCAAAGCCGTCTTTTTGGCCATCGGCGCCCATCTCGGTCTCGGCACCGGCATCGCCGGGGAAGATGAATTCGACGGGGTCATCAATGCCGTTGATTTCCTGCGCGAGGTCAACTTGGGATCCCGCAGAAGTCCCGGCAAAAAGGTCGTTGTCATCGGCGGCGGCAACGTGGCGGTCGATGCGGCCCGGGTCGCCAGGCGTCTGGGAAGCGAATCGGTGACGATCGTCTATCGGCGCAGCCGTGAAGAGATGCCGGCCTATGCGGAAGAGATCCAGGATGCTCTGGCCGAGGGCGTCCACATGCATTACCTGACCGCCCCGGCACGGATTGTCGGCCTGGGCGGCCGTGTCACCGGATTCGAGTGCATCCGGACGGAGCTTGGCCCGCCGGATGCCAGCGGCCGCCGTCGTCCGGTGCCGATCAAGGATTCCGAGTTCCTGATGACCTGCGATGCGGTCCTGCCGGCCATCGGTCAACGGATCGATCTCAACTGGGCGGCGGACGGCTCCGGACCCGATACCACCCGCCGCAGCACCATACGCACTCGTCCGCACACCATGCAAACCTCGATCCCATCGGTTTTCGCGGCCGGCGATGCGGTTTCGGGTCCGGCCTCGGTCATCGAGGCGGTGGCGGCCGGCCACAAGGCGGTGGCGGCGATCGAGCGGTTCATCAACGGGGAAGACCTGGATGCATATGCCGCCGAAATGGAAATGCAACCGCCGCCCGGCACCGATTGGGCGGACTTGCCCCGCAACATGCGCCCGGAGATGCGGGTGGAATCCCACCATTTGGCCGTCGCCGAAAGGGTGACTTCTTTCGCCGAAGTCGACCGCAGCTTCACGGAGGCCGACGCCCGGCGTGAAGCCCGGCGCTGCCTGAATTGCGGCGTCTGCTGCGAGTGCATGGAATGTGTGCGGGCCTGCGAGGCGGTTGCCATCGATCACGGCATGCCGGAGCGGGAGGTCCAGGTCAAGGTGGGCAGCATCATCCTGGCCACCGGCTACGACACCCTGGACCCAACGCCGATGAAGCCTTTCGGTTACGGCGTCTATCCCAATGTCTTCACGGCCCTCGAGTTTGAACGCCTGAGCAACGCCACCGGCCCCACCGGGGGGAAAATCCTGATTCGCGACGAAAACGGGGCCCTTACCCGGTCGCCCCGCAGCGTGGCCCTGCTGCACTGTATCGGCAGCCGGGATGTGAACTACCACGAATACTGTTCCCGGGTGTGCTGCATGTACGCACTGAAGTACACCCATTTGATCAAGGAAAAAGTCGGTCACGACACCAAGGTCTACGATTTTTATATCGATATGCGCTGCTTCGGCAAAGGGTATGAGGAATTCTACCGCCGTTGCCAGGAAGAGGGCACGGTCTTCATTCGGGGCAAAGTGGCGGAAATCACCGACCAAGCCCTTCGACCCGGGGAACAGGGACAATTGATCGCTATTGCTGAGGACACCCTGTTGGGCCGCCGGTTGCGCGTGCCGGTCGACATGGTGGTTCTTTGCACCGCTATGGAGGCGCGCCATGACGCCGGTGAAGTGGGACGCATTTTCGGGGTCAACCAGGGTGCCGACGGGTTCTTCCTGGAAGAGCACCCCAAGCTGGGGCCCCTTAACACGGCCACCGATGGGGTTTTCCTGGCCGGGTGCTGTCAGAAGCCGATGGACATTCCGGATACGGTTTCCCAGGCGTCGGGTGCGGCCGCCAAGGCCCTGTCTCTCGCAACCCTCGGCAAGGTCGAAGTACCGCCCACCATTGCGTGGATCGATCCGGATATCTGCATCGGCTGCCAGATCTGTATCGGTCTCTGCCCTTATGGCGCGATCGTCTTCAACGAGCTCAAGGCGGTGTCGGAAGTGAACCCGGCGGTGTGCAAGGGCTGCGGGAGTTGCGCCGGCTTCTGTCCGAGCGATGCCGCCCGCATCCGCCATTTCAAGAGCGAGCAGGTCTTTGCGGAAATTGACGGCATCATGGATGCCATCGCGAGGGTGGGGCGATAAGGGAGATCATTTAGGTCAGTTTAGCCCGTTAAACCCGTTAGGCCCGCGCACCCGTTTCCAACCGGCCGTTTAGAAAAAAAGGAGTCATCCATGACAGATTTCGAACCGACCATCATTGCTTTTGTATGCAACTGGTGCACGTACACAGCTGCAGATCTGGCCGGCACCTCCCGGCTGACGTATCCCCGAAACGTCAGGATGATCCGGGTGATGTGCACCGGCATGGTCGATCCGCAGTACATCATCAAGGCGCTGCTGGAGGGGGCCGACGGCGTGTTGGTAAGCGGATGTCATCCGGGGGACTGTCACTACATCAACGGCAATTTCAAGGCCCGGCGGCGGATCAAATTGTTGAAGGAGATCCTGCCCCAGTTCGGTTTCGAACCCGAACGGCTCCGGCTGACCTGGATCGGTGCCAGCGACGGCATTCAGTTCGCCGAAACCATGCGCGAGCTGGTGGCCCAGGTGAAAACGCTCGGGCCGTGCCAGGCAAAACTGAAGATGGTCATTTAATTTATTTTTACCCCACGGTGACGTGGGGTAAAAATAAATGAAGTAAAGGAAAAGGAATTGAACATGACGGCTACAGCTAAAATCGACGTGAAAGATCGGGACATTCTGGCAGCTTTGAGACAATTGTTCGGGTCGATTTTGCGGCTTGAGGACATCAAGGCTCTGCTCGTTCCCAGCCGATTGCCCATGAAGCCGATGGTGATGCCGACGCTGATAACCGACCCGGACCGTCTGCACGACATCGATCCGCTGGCCCCGGCGTTTCCGATGAACACTGCCAAGGTGGTGTCGAAACTCTCGCGCAAACCGGTCGGCGCAACCATTGCGGTGGTCATGCGGCCTTGCGAAATCCGTGCGTTCATTGAGCTGGTCAAATTGAAGCAGGGGCGTTTGGACGAACTGGTTATTATAGGAATCGACTGTCTGGGAGCCTTTCGCAATGCGGATTATCTCCGGCTCGTCGGAGGCGACAACTCGCTTGCGAGTATCGATTTCTGCCGTAATGCGCTGGCAGGCAAAACCGGGACGGAGGAAGGAATCGACATCGCTCCGGCCTGCCGGGCCTGCGAGTATCCGGTGGCCGAAGGCGCCGATGTCGTCATCGGACTCCTGGGGATCGATGTCGACGATCACCTTTTCCTTCAGTCTCAAAGTGAGAAGGGGCGCCAGCTGTTGAGTCGGCTGGATTTACCGCCGGCCCCGAGCGAGGAAAACCGCGAACAGGCTGTCGCCGACCTTGTGACCCGGCGCAGCGCCTGCCGCGACGCGATGGTCAGCGCGACCAGTGAAGCCGTGCAAGACCTGGAGAGGCTGACCACCTATTTGGCCGGCTGCGTTAATTGCTATAACTGCCGGGTGGCCTGCCCCGTGTGCTACTGCAAGGAATGCGTCTTCGTTACCGATGTGTTCAACCACGAACCGATCCAGTATCTGCAGTGGGCCGAGCGCAAAGGGGTGATCAAGATGCCGACCGACACGGTTTTTTATCATCTCACCCGCCTGGCGCACATGAGCACGGCCTGTGTCGGCTGCGGCCAGTGTTCCAACGCCTGTCCCAACGACATTCCGGTGATGGAACTCTTTCGGACGGTTGCGCAACGCACCCAGCAGGCTTTCGGTTACGCGGCCGGCCGCAGTGTCGACGAGAAGCCGCCGCTGTCCGAGTTCAGGGAGAACGAGTTCAACGAGGTGGTTGGGATCGAGGCGAAATAAAGAAAGTTAAGTCAGTTAAGTCAGTTAGGTCAGTGCGTGGAACAGAGTGACCAATTCGGTCGACTCAAATATCCTTACTGACTAAACCGACAAAACTGACCCAACTGACCAAATAAAAAAGACCGGAGGTATTATGCCGAGGAAAATCGGAAACGCTTTGGTCGTCGGTGCCGGCATAAGCGGCATTCGCGCTGCACTCGATCTGGCCGAAACCGGATACGGCGTCACCCTGATCGAGCGCGCACCACATCTGGGCGGAATTCTCAGTCAGCTGGACTATCAATTTCCCACGGATCGCTGCGGCATGTGCAAGATGCTGCCGCTGGTCGATCGTGACGCTTCCTCCCAGTACTGCCTCCGCAAGGGATTGTTCCATGAGAACATTGAGATTCTGCTGTCAACCGACCTGGTATCCGTCACGGGTGAAGCCGGCAATTTCGACGTGATGCTGCGCCAGAAACCGAGTTGGGTGGATCCGGCACTGTGCATCGGGTGCGGTGACTGCGCGGCGGTGTGCCCGGTGGAAGTTCCGGATGCCTTCAACTCCGGGATGGGCACGCGCAAAGCCGTCTACCTGCCGGTGCCGCACGCCATACCGAATCCGTATGTCATTGATTTCAGCGTCTGCACCCGTTGCGGTGCCTGCGAAAAAGTGTGTCCGACCGGTGCCATCCGGCTTTCCGAGCAGGAACGCAAGCAGTTCCGCATCCTGGTGGTGGATGACGAACTGATTGTTCGCGATTCCCTGAAAGAGTGGCTCGAGGAGGAGGGGTTTGCGGTCGACATGGCCGAATCCGGCCCGGAGGCGCTGAAACTGTTGGCCGAGGGGCCCTATCACCTCATGCTGACCGATATCAAGATGCCCGGCATGGACGGGGTCGAGGTCCTGCAGAAAGCCAAGGAAGTCTTTCCCGATCTGTGTGTCGTCATGATGACGGCCTATGCCACCGTCGAAACCGCGGTCGCAGCCATGAAAACCGGCGCCCTCGATTACCTGGTCAAGCCCTTCGACCCCGATAAGCTGATTCCCATGGTACTGCGCATCTATGAGGACCTGGAGGCCTCCAGGGGGCGGCTGTTGACCGTCGGCGCTCTCGTTCTCTGCGGCGGCACTTCCTATTACGACCCGTCCCGAGGCAAGAACACCTTCGGCTACGGGGTTTTGCCGGGGGTCGTCACCAGTCTGGAGTTCGAAAGGATCTTCAGCGGCACCGGACCCAGTGGTGGCCGGCTGGTGCGACCGGGCGACGAGCGGCCGGTTCGAAGGGTGGCCTGGGTGCAGTGTGTCGGCTCGCGGGATTTGCAGTCCGATGCCGATTTTTGCTCCACGGTCTGCTGCATGGCCGCCATCAAGGAGGCCGTGGTGGCTGGGGAGAAAACCGGCGGTGCCCTCGAAACGACCATTTTTTACATGGATATGCGCACCTTCGGAAAAACGTTCCAGCGCTATCGCGATCGGGCTGAGGCCGAAGGCGGCGTACGTTTCGAAAGGGGACGGGTTCATTCGGTGGCGCACGACGACGGCACCGGCGATCTGATCATTCGATACGTCGACACCGGCGGCCTTCTGCATGAATCCCGTCAGGACATGGTGGTCCTGGCCGTCGGGCAGCGACCGGCGGACGGTGCGGCGGCCTTGTCCGAGATGCTCGACATCCCACTGAACAGGTGGGGCTTTGGACAGACGGTGCCGTTTTCCCTTACCCGGACGCAGCGCGACGGGATCCTGCTGGGGGGATCTTTTTCGGGGTTGAAAGACATCGCCGAATCGGTTACCCAGGCCTCCGCCGCCGCGCTGGCGGCCTCGCGGACCATTCACGGCGCCGGCGGCGGGCTGGCTCCCGAGCCGAAAGACGAAAAGGAGCTCAGAGACGTTTCGCGGGAGGTGCCCAGAATCCTGGTGGCCATCTGTGCCTGCGACGGGACTATGGCGGAAGCCGCCGTGATGGAGGACCTGACACGGCAGCTGTCCGCTGATCCACTGATCGAGGGAGTGGAGATTATCGCGAGAACCTGTACGGCTGAAGGCTGGAACGATCTGGTGGAACGGGTGGAAAGCCGCCGGCCGAATCGGGTCCTGATCGGCGCCTGTCTGCCGTATGTGTATGCCCGTCAGATCCGGCAGCTGGCGCGCAAGGTCGGCCTTTATCCGTCCTTGATGGACGTGGTGGACATCCGTTCGCTGAATTTGCCGCCGCTCGCCGACGGTCAACCGTCCCAAGAGGTCTGCGGCCCTTCCGTCAAGCGGCTCCGTTCCGTTCTGGAAATGGGACTGGCGCGTCTGAAACGCATCGATCCATCGCCGTCGGTATCGGTGCCGATTCAGCAGCGCGCCCTTGTGGTGGGAGGGGGTATCGCCGGGATGACGGCGGCCCTGGCGATTGCCGATCATGGCTTTCCGGTGACGATCGTCGAAGGGGCCGCTCGACTCGGCGGCAACCTGATCTGGCTCAGACAGACCCTCGAGGGGCAGCCGATCGCGGACCTGCTCGCCGAAACCATACAGAAGGTGGACAAGCATCCGTTGGTGTCGGTGCGCACCGGCAGCCGGGTTCTGGCCGCTTACGGATATGTGGGGCAGTTTTTCACGACGATTGAAAATCCGGAGGGCGGGGCCGAGACCCTCGAGCACGGTGTCACGATATTGGCCACCGGCGGGGATGAGGCCCCCACGACCTCGTACGGCTTCGGTACCAGCCCGGCCATCATCACCCAGAAGGAGCTGGAGCAAAAGCTGGCCGACGGCTCCGTCGACCCGCAGGCCCTCGACACCGTGGTCATGATCCAGTGCGTCGATTCGCGCGAAGAACCGCGCAATTACTGCAGCCGGGTCTGCTGCGCCTCGGCTCTCAAACACGCCCTGCAGATGAAAGAACGGAATCCGAACCTGGCCGTCTATGTCCTGTATCGCGACATGATGACCTACGGTTTTACGGAAACCTACTACACCCGGGCACGCAAGAGTGACGTCGGCTTCATCCAGTACAGCCCAAAAGGCAAGCCGCGGGTCGCGGTCGACCAGGGCGCCGTAACGGTGACCGTCTTCGAGCCGATCATCGGCAAGACCATCGAGATCAGCACCGATCTGCTTGTTTTGGCCACCGGCGTGGTTCCGAATCTTCCGGCGGATCTTGCCGCCGCCTACGGAATAGAGCGCGATGTGGATGGGTTCTTCCAGGCGGCCGAGTCGAAGTGGCGACCGGTAGATGCGCTCAAGGAAGGCGTCTTCGCTTGCGGTCTGGCGCACTCGCCGCGTTCGATCGCCGAGTCGATCGCCACCGCCGAGGCCGCGGCCCAGCGCTCCCTGCGCATCCTGAGCCGCAAGAACCTGCCGGCGGGCAGGGTTGTGGCCCGCGTTCATCACAGTCTCTGCAGCCTTTGCGAGCGGTGCATCGAGGCCTGTCCTTACGGCGCCCGCATGCTCGATGTCGACCAGCAGAAGGTGATCGTCAACCCGCTTATGTGCCAGGGATGCGGGAGCTGCGCGACCGCTTGTCCGAACAAGGCCTCGGTCTTGGAGGATTTGCGGCAGGAGCAGATGCTCGCCGTCATCGACGCGGCGCTCCTCTGAGGGTGAGAGGTGGGGCGGGGAAAGCAACGCGGTGCCGGTCGATCCGGCGGTACACCTGGCGGCACACGCTTCCAACCGAAAAAAAAGGAAACGACATGATGACCAACGTCAGTGGTGACATCGATCTGGCAGACGCTGCCGGCGGCGATGATTTGGCACCCATCCGGGAGATGGTCCAGGCCTGCATCCAGTGTGGAACCTGCACGGGCTCCTGTCCCAACGAGTTTGCGATGGATGTCACCCCCCGCCGGCTCTGGCGGCTGGTGCTGACCGGACAGAAAGAAGAGATTTTTCAGAGCAGGACCTTCACCCTGTGTTCATCGTGTTATTACTGTACCCTGCGGTGTCCGCGCGGGTTGCCTCTGACGGAGGCCATGGGGGCGCTCAAGCAGATGGCCGCGCGGGAAGGTTCGGCCCGCTACCGGCAGAGCATCCTTTTCTACAAGAGCTTTTTGGAGAGCGTGCGGCGCCACGGTCGGGTCAGGGAGATGGAATTCATGACCCTCTACTTCAACGCCATGAAGAATCCCTTATTGCCGCTGCGGTTTGCGGCGTTGGGCATAAAACTGATGCTGAAGGGCAAAGTCCCCCTGCAATTTCCTTCCAAAGGCAACGGCGCTCTGGCGGCGCTGTTCCGCAAGGCCGCGGAACTGGAGGAGACCCCATGAAATATTTGTA
>JBFYWB010000042.1:0-28468 GCA_041299015.1 Deltaproteobacteria bacterium | reverse complement strand
CTCAAAGGGAGCGTCATCGGGGCATCTTCCGCTCCCGATGCCCGGGCCCAGGTCCAGCTCGCCGGAAATGTCGACGAGTACGGTGAGGCCAAAATAGGTGGTGAAATCAACATGTTCGATCCCAAGAGTTTCACCGACATCAAGATGGTCTTTAACAATGTCGAGATGATGAACCTTACGCCTTACTCAGGCAAGTTTGCCGGTCGCAAGATCGATTCCGGCAAACTTTCCCTGGACCTGGCCTATAAAATCGACGACGGCAAACTCGCGGGCGACAACCAGATCGTGGTTGAGCGCCTGAAGCTCGGAGACCGCATGGAGAGCCCGGAGGCCGTCAATCTGCCGCTCGATCTCGCCGTGGCTTTGCTGGAGGATGCCGACGGCGTCATCGATATCGGCCTGCCGGTGAGCGGCGATCTGAACGATCCCGAGTTCAGCTTCGGCCACCTGGTGTGGAAAGCCTTGGCAAGTTTGATCACCAAAGTCGTGACCTCGCCTTTTCGCGCGCTAGCGGCCTTGGCCGGCGGCGAAAGTGAAAATTTCGACAGCGTGGCCTTTGAACCCGGCGCAGCCGCTCTGGCGCCGCCGCAGAAAGAAGTGCTCAAGAAACTGGCCGAGGCCCTGAAAAAGCGGCCCCAGCTGATACTGGAAGTACAGGGACGCTACAGCACGGAAGTCGACGGTCTGGAACTCAAAAACCTATACCTGCGCCGGGAGCTATCCGAGCGACTCGGCGCAACGCCCGAAACGGGCGAAGATCCCGGCCCGGTGGATTTCAGCAGTCCCGACACCCAACGCGCACTTGAGGCGATGGTTGCGGAACGCTTCGGGACCTCAACGCTGAAAGCGCTCAAGGACGAAGTGAAAAAGCAAAGCGCCGCGGCCGCCGCAGGCACAGCGCAAGCCAAAGAAAAGGCCCCGGATCCGGGGCGGCTGTCCAAAGAGCTTTACGCACGCCTGGTGGAAAAGGAGCCCCTGCCCGAGGCGGCCTTAACGGAGCTGGCCGCCGCCAGGGCTCAGTCGATCGTGGTCGAACTCACGGCGACGGGTGGCGTCGCGCCGGAGCGGGTGTCGCTGAAAAACCCTGAACCGGTGACATCCGGTGAGCCGGCGACCGCCAAGCTGGCCCTCGGTGTGGTGCGCAAAACTTCCTGACCCGAACCACATCACGCCCGATCATGCTCCGCCCCCAATAAAAGTCGCCGGTACACACATCCAAAATTCGGCGCCGCCAGTACGGGCCAATTAGGCACGCGGCGGTCACAGTGGCCGAACAAGGGCGGTCGCATCAGCACCTTCGCCGGCGAAAAGCTTGACTTTCCGTCTGAGATGCGGTTTTAAGGGGGCGGCTATTCTTATGGAACAGGACCCGATGAACAAGGAGGAGGCGATGAAACGGTTGCGCGGATGGATCGGACTGGGAATGGTTTTGACGCTCGTTTTAATCACCGTGCCGGTTCAGGCTTATAACCTGCCGGCGGTCAATTTGGGGTTCACCAGTTTTATGGACGGCGGCCCGCCGGCCGGGCCGGGACTCTACTTCACCCAATACCTGCAGCTCTGGACATCCGATAAATTTACCGACGCGAACGGCGATCGCCTGCTGCCGGATTTTGCCGATGAGGACCTCAATGCCTGGATCAGCTTGACCCAATTCATATATCAATCCGATCAGGCCGTCCTGGCCGGCGGGAAATGGGGCCTGGATGTGATCATCCCGTATGTCTTTTTGGATGCTTCCTACAGCGGCCCCGGATTTCCCGAAGACAACGGCAACGGTTTGGGCGACCTGCTCGTCGGCCCCTTTCTGCAGTGGGGACCCATCATGGGCGCCAATGGACCGCGTTTCATGCATCGAATCGAACTTCAGTTCATTCTGCCCACCGGAAAATATGACGACGATAAAGAGCTGAATCCGGGCAGCAACTTTTTCTCATTCAATCCTTATTGGGCCGGCACCCTGTTCATCACGCCGAGTTGGACGGCCTCCACACGCATCCATTACCTCTGGAATGCCAAAAACGACGACCCCAACCGCGCTTTTGCGGGTGTCGACGACACCCAGGCCGGCCAGGCCGTCCACCTGAACTTTGCGACGGCCTATCAAATTTTGCCCACGCTGCGAGTCGGGATCAACGGGTACTATCTCAAGCAGATCACCGATTTCAAAGTCGACGGCAACAAGATCGACGATTCCCGCGAGCAGGTCCTCGGCATCGGCCCCGGCCTGCTGTGGCATATCAGCCCGGACGCGCACCTGTTCTTCAACGCCTATTTCGAAAGCAATGCCGAAAACCGCCCTGAAGGCGAGCGCTATAACCTTCGGTTCGTTTATCACTTCTAACCGCTCGCAGCTTCGGGCTTGCATCCCGGTGCATTCCCGTCCGCAGGCGGGGGACGGCGTCCCTGTTGGTCTTTTGAAGGCTTTTTTCCCGCCAAGGGTGTGCGAGTGGGTTTTGTTTCGGACAGGAAGTCGGACGGATTGCCCCGGGCCAGCCGGCACGCATCTGGCATGCTTATGCACAGACCCCCGACATGGGCACCTCGCCCTTGAATTGTACGCGAAAGGCCTTGGCCACTATGGCGGCGGCACTCTCGGGCGCCCTGATGAAATCCATGTTGAGCACCAGGTCGAATTCATAGGGGGAGGCATCTTTTCGGTTGAAGACCTTCTTGTAGAATTCCCGCTGCTCATTGTCGGCTCGATCCAATTTCTTTACCGCTTCGCTTTCGGGAACCTTCAGAATCGTTCCCAGCCGTTTCACGCGATACGCCTTGGAGCAGATGCAGCGCACCGCCAGGACCCGCTCGCGCGGCAGGATGAGATGAGATCCCCGCCCGACGAAAATGGTCGGTTCGTCCTCGGCAAGGGTGAGCACCGATCCGAACAGCGCCTTGGTATAATCACCCAGCGTGAAGGATTTTTCACCGAAGAGAAAAACGGCCAGTTCGGTCAGTTTCCCCGGGTAGCATTCGTCGAAAATCTTGACCGTTTTCCTGCTCAGGTCCTTCTTGGCGACAATTCGCTCGAGGATCAGCCGGTCCGCCACCCGATATCCGATTTTGGGCGCAATCTTGTCGGCGATTTCCAGGGCGCCGACCCCGATTTTGCGTGAGAAACAGATGGTCGGTGGAAATTCGGCGGACGTCTCCTTGGCAGAGGCGGCGGCCAGACGCCTTTTCTCCAAAGCCTCCATATACTTTTCCGCGGTTAGGGCATAGTCCGGACGCTGCTTTACGTAAGTTCCCGGTACATACGGGGCCTTTTGGGGTGTTGCGGTCATGGGCACCTCGCCTTCGGCGCATTTTTTCTGTTTCAGGTTAATTGCAACGCTTGTTCAAGCGGTTGAGCCGGTGGTTAAAAACCGTGTTGGGACTTCAAGTCGATTTGCATCTCGAAGGTGTTCGACTCCGGGACCCGCTGTATTCTAAACCCCAGTTTCTTGCCCAGCGACAGCATTTGGGTGTTTTCGGTCAGCACCAGACCCGATATTTTTTCGATTCCCCGTTCTCTGGCAATGCGCAGGCTGTTCTTGAGCAACTCGGCGCCGACCCCTTTTCCTTGCCAGGCATCACCGACCAAGACTGAAAACTCGGCATTTTTGATATCGTGTTCGATAATGATGCGGGAGATACCCATCATTTGCTCCCGCGGTTTGTCCTCGCGGAAGGCGACCAACGCGATTTCACGGTCGTAATCGATCTGCGTGAAGCGGGCCAACATGTGGGCGGGCAAGCGTTTCAAATGGGAGAAGAAGCGCTGATAGATGCTGCGGGACGAGAGCGAATCGAACAGTTCGACCATCAGGGGTGCGTCTTCGGGACGGATCGGACGGATGAAGATGTCGATCAACCCGCTGGTGGTCGCCTTGGTTTCGTATTGATCCGGATACGGGCTGATGACCAGATGCAACGGGGCCTTGACCTCGGCGCGCTCCAGGCGCACGCGCGCATCCACCGCGATGAAATTGTCACCGGAGGCAAAGAGCGGATTGATGTCGAGTTCTTGGATTTCCGCAAAATCGGTGATCAGCTGGGCCAACCGGATCAGGATTTCGCCCAGCAAGTCAAGATTGGCGGCCGGTTGATGGCGGAACCCTCTCAAGATCTGATAGACCTTGGTTTCTTCGATCAAGCGCCTTGCCAGGAGGCGGTTCAGCGGCGGCAGGGCAATGGCGCGATCGTGGATCACCTCGGTCAAAATACCGCCCATGCCGAAGAGAACCACAGGGCCGAAATCCTGATCTTTTTTAGCCCCCAGGATCAGCTCGGCCATCGGCGGCGCCAGCATCGATTGGACCGTGACACCTTCGGTGCCGCCGGTGGCTCCATAGGTCATGGCACTGTGAATGATCCGGGAAAAGGCCTCGCGGACATCGGCGTCGTTTTTCAGATCAAGCGCGACGCCGCCGGCTTCGGTCTTGTGCGCGATCTCGCGCGAATAGATTTTCAATACCACCGGGTAGCCGATCTGCTCGGCTTTGCGAACGGCCTCATCGGCCGTAAAGGCGATCTCGGTCGGGTTTATCGGAATGCCGTAAGCCGCCAGCAGGGCCTTGGATTCGACTTCGGTCAGGTTCGGCGACTTTCGTTCGAGCCCCTGCCGGATCACGGAACCGGCTTTCTGGCGATCGAACTCGAGCCGGCGCGACAGTCTGGCCGGTATCTGCTGCAGCAGTTCGATGTTGCGGGCGTAGCGCCAGAGATTGCTGAAGGCCCGCACCGCACGTTCGGGGGTGTCGAAGGTCGGTATGCCGGTGCGGTGAAAAACCGCCCGGCCGCTTTCGGCCAGCGGGCCGCCGATCCACGAGGTGAGCACCGGTAAGGGCCGGTCTTTGATCTGGTCGCAAATCGCATTGGCCGCCGCGACCGGATCGATCATCGCCTGCGGGACCAGGATAGCCAGCAGCCCGTTGATTTCGGGGGCTTCCGCGCAGATGGCGACCACCTTGCGGTAATCCTCCGCGGCCGCATCGCCCAGTATGTCGATCGGGTTACCCCTGCTCCAATGCGGCGGCAGAACGGCGTCGAGCCGCTTGAGGGTTTCTTCGGAAAGGCGCACGGGCTCAAAGGCGTAATCAGAGAGGGCGTCGGCGGCCATCACACCCGGTCCGCCTGAATTGGTCACGATCGCCAGGCCGGGACCGCTGATCTTGGGTTGTTTGGCCAGGAGTTCGGCACAGTCGAAGAGTTCCTCGAAGGTCCTGACCCGCACGATGCCGGCGCGATTGAAAGCCGCGTCATAGACGGCATCTTCACCGGCAAGGGCGCCGGTGTGGGAGGCGGCGGCGGCGGCACCGGCGCGGGTGCGCCCGGCTTTCAATACGATGATTGGCTTGATGCGCGCCACCGCGCGGGCTGCGCTCATGAAGTTGCGGTGACGCGTCAGGTTTTCCATGTACATCACGATACTGCCGACCTGCGGGTCGTTGCCCAAGTAGTCGATCATGTCGCCGAAATTCACGTCCAGCATGGAGCCCAGGCTGACGAAGTAGCTGAAACCGATATGTTCCTTGATGGAGAGATCCAAGACGGCCCCGCAGACGGCCCCGCTCTGGGAAATGAAGGCCATGCTGCCCGGCAGGGGCATCTGCGCAGCGAAAGAGGCGTTGAGATCGACACGGCTGTTGATGAAGCCCAGGCAATTGGGACCGATGATGCGCACCCCGCTGTTGCGCGCGGCCTCGCCAATGGCCTGCTCCACCGCCCGGCCGCTTTCACCGGTCTCCTTACCGCCGGCGGAAATGATCACCGCTCCGCCCACCCGGGCCGCCGCACACTCCGTGATGATCTCAGGCGCCGTTTCAATCGGAACGGCGATGACGACCAAGTCGACACCTTCAGGAAGGTCGGTGATTTTCGCAAACGCTTTTTGACCGGCGATGGTGGGATGATGTGGATTAATCGGGTAGACTTTTCCCGCGAAACCGCCCTCGAGCAGGTTATGCATGATGGCGGCGCCAACGGTGCCTTTTCTGTCGCTGGCACCGACCACGGCCAGCGAACGCGGTGCGAACATCCGGTCGAGATTCGAAATACTCATGGTGGCTTGAGCTCCTTTAATGACCCCGGTAAGTCGTCGTTTTCAGCGTGCCGTGAGTTCAGTCCGTCGAGATTTGGACGATCCGAAAATAGGATTTTCGTGATCACGGCTGGGGTCGGGCGCCGTATTGCATCTCTGCGCCGCGCCCCTTGCCTTACGGAATGATCCAGACCGATTTTTCGCGTGCAATGTAGACGACCTTGTTCGTCACGCGGCCCATAAAAAAATCCTCGGTGCGACTCAGACCCCGGCGCCCCATGACGATCGTGCCGACATCCAACTTCTTGCCCTCATCGACGATGGCTGCGGCGCGGCTGCGGACACCCGTGATGACCTGGGTGGTGATGCGGTTCGGGCTGAATCCTTTGGCGATCAGATGCTTTTTGGCTTCGTCGAAGGCTTTGACGATGTTCTTCTCCGCGTTGTGGACGAAATCGTCGCTCGAGGCCAGGATTTCGTCGGTTTTTTCACCGCCCCGGATGACGTGCAGCAGACGCAAATCGACATCATGACCGACCAGGAAAGAGCCGGCAAAATCGACGGCCTTCATGGCGCCTTGGGAGCCGTCGAACGCGATCAGAAACTTCTTGCCGGGCGGTTTGCGGCCCGCCAGCAGAAGCGGTATAAAAGACATAGCCTCCAGGAGCTTCAGCGAGACGCTGCCGAGAATGATTCCCGGAATGCGTCCCATGCCCCGGCGGCGCGTAACGACCGCTTCGTACCCTGCACGCGCTTCTTTGACAATATCCCGGGCAATGCCCTTTTTGCGATGCTGGATCTTGACTTCCACCTGGGCCGCCGGAAAACCGGATCGAATCAAAATGCCCCGCGCCTGATCCATGAACGCCTCGATTTTCTTCTTCTGCTCAACCTCCCAGGCCCTGACGTAATTCACCGATTTCACGCTTTTCGGTTCACGCTCCAGGTCCCAGTAGCTTTCCGGCACACCGCTGAAAACATTGAACAGCACTATTTTCATGTCTGCAAACGGCGCCACCTTGAGAATGTATTTGACCGTCAACAGGCTCCGTTCGGAGCCGTCCAGCGCCACCAGGATTTTCTTCTGCTTTTTCGTCGCCATTGCTCGTCCCTCATCAGTCCAAAAGGTTTAGGCCGTCTATCGTGCAACTGCCGTCGACAGCGGATCAGTCGGGATATATTTCGCGATGGTTCATGCGGTGATCCACCATGTAAAGCACCTGGGCCTTTTGTCGCAGGACGTCTTTGAGCTGCCCCAGTTTCTGGCGATCGATGCCGCGCATGCGGATGTAGACCTTACGATAACCGTCCGCGACGTTCTCGTAAGAGGTCAGGATGCTGACCATCCGTCCGCCGAAGTCGCGGACGACATCGGCGATCTCCTTGATCGAACCGGGTCGGTCCTCGACCTTAAAAGCAAACTGAATACCGCGGTTGCCGACTCCGGTAAGGGCGATCAACATTCTGAAAAGATCCGACTGGGTGATGGTCCCGATCACCTTGCCGGATTCGTCCACCACCGGAACCCCGGAAATCTTGTTCTTTAGAAGCACTTCGGCCGTTTCTTCCACCGTGAAATCAGCCGGCACCGTGATCGGGTCACGGGTCATGAGGTCCCTGACCTTGATGTTAGACAAAAGATACAGGAGTTCATGAATCTCGAGCGTGGTGGCGTCGGAGGCCGAAGCCCGTTTCAGGTCCCGGTCGGTGATGATGCCCACCAGTTTGCCTTTTTTGATCACCGGCAGCATTCGGATGGCATGCTTCTTCATCAGGCTCATCGCGTCCTGCATGGATCCGTCGGCATCGATGGTGACCGTTTGTTTGCTCATCCAGTTCTTCACCAGCATGGTCCATCCTCCTTTTTTGAGCCGGCGCGTGTCGACATCGGTTAGCTTTCCCGCGCGCTGTTCTTTTCCGCCCGGATACTCAGAAGCGGGATCGGGCAGTGGCGGAACACCTTTTCGGCCGTGGATCCGAAGAGCATTCCGGCCAAATTGCCGCGACCCTTGGTTCCCATGACAAGCATATCGGCACCCTGATCCTCGATGACTTGCAGAAGAGCCCTGAAAGGCACGCCGACCCGGATCACTTTGTGAAGATCAAGGCCGGTGCCACCGGCATCATTGACCAGGTTGTCCATCAACTCCAGGCGCTCCCTTTCCTGGTCCGCGAGGTACTTAGCGGCATTGAACTCAGAGAATTCCGCAGCGACTTTTTGGATCATATCGAGGTCCCGCTGGTTGATGATGTTGACGACGATCAGGCTCGCCTTCAGTTCCTTTGCCAGATCGATCGCATAGGAGACGATTCGCGGGGCATACCCCGAAAAATCGCAGGCTGCCATTATTTTTTTTACCTTGTGCATATCCACTCCTTGCCGTTTAAAGGTTTCGGGGTTCAACCGGTTCATCCGACCGGTGGTGACGATGTCTGGCCGCGGACCGCATCGGCGCGCTGATCCGTTGCTCGGGAATCTGTCCCGACCAACCGGCGGGAACCCTCTGCCGGATGTTATAGAACGGATCAGCAAGGGATGTGCCAGGGCTGTGAATCGGGCCTTGAACGGCGTAACTTACAGAAATTGTTTCTTATAAGATCCCCCTACCGGCGGCTGGCTACGGTTGCCGGGGGAAGCTGTGTCGATATTTTTTACAGGCTGTAAAAGAGAAAGGCCGGTGCTGCCGCAAAGACGTCATTATAAGGACGACGGACGGTTGAAACGGCAAGTTGCCGGCCACCCGGTGCGATGCATAGGGCGCGATGGTTATTTTTTGGTGACGGAGGTTTCGATCTGCAGATTATATTTCTCTATTTTCGAGTGCAGGGTGGGGCGCGAGAGTCCCAGCAGTCGGGCGGCGCGGGACCGGTTTCCGGCGGTCAGGTTCAGGGCCTCGCCGATCAGGATGCCGGCGATGCGATCCATGCAGACGTCGAAAAGGTTCTTTTGTTCGCCGCTGTTGAGAATGTCTCTGGCCCAGATCCGGATCACCTCGTCGGCATGGGCCGGGGACGAAGCGGCATTGGCGTCCTCCGCGCTGAAGGCCTGACGGATCTCATTTTCGCCGATGGGTGCACCGCGGTTGAATATCAAGGTCTTCTGGATGGTGTTGGCGAGTTCGCGGATGTTGCCGGGCCAGGGATGGGTCCCCAGAAGCTGAAACGCCGCGTGGGTGATGCCGGGATTGACCATGCCCAAGTCGGCGGAAAACCGGCGCAGGAAATAGGTGGTCAGCAGGGGAATGTCGCCGTTTCTATCCCGCAGGGGCGGCAGTAGGATGGAGACCACCTTGAGGCGATAGTAAAGGTCTTCCCGGAACCGGCCGTCTTCGATGGCGCTCTCCAGGTTGCGGTTGGTGGCGGCGATGATGCGCACGTCAACGGGGATGGTGTCGCGGCCTCCGAGGCGTTCGATGCTTTTTTCCTGGAGCAGACGCAGGATTTTGGCCTGGATGGAGAAGGGCATGTCACCGATTTCATCCAAAAAGACGGTGCCGCCGTTGGCCTGCTCGATCTTGCCGACGCGCCGGTGGGCGGCGCCGGTGAAGGCGCCCTTTTCATAGCCGAACAGTTCGCTCTCGAGCAGGTTTTCGGGAATGGCCACGCAATTGATCACCAGAAAGGGTTTTTCCGACCTGAGGCTGTGCTGGTAGATGGCCCGGGCGACGAGTTCCTTGCCGGTGCCGGATTCTCCCCTGATCAGAACGGTGGCGTCGGAGGCGGACACGCGGCCGATGGCCTTGTATACCTCCTGCATCTGTTTGCTGCGGCCGATGATCGCCTCTCGGGCATCGATCTCCGGGACCGCATCCATGGCGACCGGTGTGCGCATGAACCGGCCGGCTTCGAGCGCTTGCCGGATGACCGCCAGCATGTCCGGTATTTCGAACGGTTTGAGGATGTAATCGAAGGCGCCCATTTTGGTGGCCTCGATGGCGGTTTCGGTCGTGCCGAAGGCCGTCATGATGATCACCGGTAATTTGGGCTCGACCTTGTGCACGGCGCGGAAAGCGTCGAGGCCGCTCATCCCGGGAAGCCGCATGTCCAGGACCACCAGGTCCGGCACCGCCTGTGCGACGACGTCGATACCGGCCTCGCCGGAGGCCGCACTCACGACCCGGTATCCCTCCTCGACCAGCAGTTTATGAAAACTTTTGCGCAGCTGATCGTCATCGTCGACAATTAAAATGGTGCTCACGCCAGTTCTCCCTTGACGGGCAACGAAATCAGGAAGGAGGCGCCACGGCCGACGGTTGAGAATACCTCGATGCGTCCGCCGTGTTCCGTGATGATCCGGGCGGCAATGCTCAATCCGAGACCGGTGCCTTGTTCCTTGGTGGTGAAAAACGGCTGCATAATTTTTTCGATGATGTTGGGCGCGATTCCCGGACCGGTGTCGGTTATACGGATATGGGCCCAGGGACGCATCGAATCGTCACCAACCGCTTCCTCTTGAATCGTGATGGCGCCGCCTTTGCCCATGGCTTCACAGGCGTTGACGATGATATTGACCAGAACTTCCTTGAGCTGCTCCGGGTCGGTCAGCACTACCGGCAGGGGGCGGAGCCGTTCGATTTCAAGCTGCACATCATAGGATCGCAGACGATGGCCGAGCAGCTGAATGGTCGAATCCACAACGGTCGACGGGCTGATCGGCTGCATTTGGAGTTTGGGGGGCCGCGAGAACTCCAGGAAGTTTTGCACGATCGTGTCGATGTGGCGGATTTCGTCCGAGATCACTTCAAAGTCTTCTTCCTGCGCTTCATTCAGGTCGAGGGACCGATTGAGCGAAAACAGCCGCATCTTAACGGAGGTAAAGGGGTTGCGGATGCTGTGGGCCATTCCGGCCGCCAATCGGCCGACCAGGGCCATTTTTTCGGCCTGTTGAAGGGTCTCCCGGCTCCTTTGCAGCTCGCTCTGGGTGTGGTCGACATCGTCGATCAACCCGCGGACGCTGCGGCTGAGGGCATTGATCTCATTACCGTCGGCAGGTCCGGAGGGTTTTTCACGTTCGGTTTCGATGATCAGCTGCCTGACCGGCCTCAGAATATGAAAAACCAGCACGTAGGCCAGAAAGACCGCCAGCAGAATATCGATCCCTATCGCGGAGTAAGCCAGGGTCCGCAATTGTTCGGCCCGGGCGGCGCTCTTCGCCCTGGAAAGGCTGATGTTCCGGGTATGAATTTCCTTGTATTGCTCACACTGGTTAAGGAGCCTGAAAAACTCTTCGCGGGATTCGCGCAACAGCGTCGTGCTGGTCCAGCGCTCGCCGGTCATGTGGTCGGCAATGACGTGGTCCTTGATTTCGATGTACTGGTTGTATTGCTCTTCGATCCGGTTGACGGCCTGTCGCTGGGTTTCGTTCTGGACCTGTTGCTTGGCGTCCGCGAGGGTATCCCTGAAAATCTGGCGGTATTCGCCCAACTGGCGAAGCCAGTCGGGATCACCGTCGATATAGTAATAGGACACGAACCCTTTCTGGTTGATCAAAGCGGTTTCCAAGGCTTGGGCCGTCTGCAGGGCGGCCACATTCTTTTCGGTGATGACGGTCAGCAGGTCCTGCATGCTGTAAGTGTACCAGACCAGAACCATACCGCCGCTCAGGGTGATCAGCAGAATGCCGCTCAGCAGAAGGTAGATTTTGTTGCGCAGGCTGATGTGCAAAGTTAGTTCAGCTTTCTGGTTTTAGGGTCGATCTTTAATTTTGAAATGGCCGGGCAATTTTTGAATTCTTCGGACCCCATAAAACCAAAGGTTGGTAAGTGCAAAGCCTAAGATGCAAAAACTTAACGTCGGTAGGTGAATTACCTCTGCCTTCAAGTATCTGCATCGGCTATGCTTGTAAAGCAATTTCACCAAAACCTTATTGACTCGAAATAAATTTTGAAATAAAAACCCGCAGTTCGTGTTTAGAGTGCGGATCTTTTTTTTATCGTCTCCCCCGTTGAGATTTCGCCGATGATTTAAGCGGGAGTGAGTAAAGCTTTGGAGACAATTTTACCCATCGGACATTTGGCTGCTTAGCTGTCAGGGGCGTCATGACTCACTTTCTCTTTGCGGTAGTCTTGGTAGTGTACGGGGGCTTGGTGCCTCTTTTTTTTTGGCGTCAATTTGTCTTCATGAAAGCGGCCGCCAGCCTGGTCATAGGGTTTGGATGCCTGTTGGGGATGATTGACGCTGTTTTTAAATTGTTCGACCCACAGGTTCACTCCGCCTCCTTTACTTACCTGAATATGTTCACCCTGTCTTTCAAGATAGATGCTCTGTCCTCCTTTTTTCTGATCGCGATTTTTTTCATTTCCTTTTTGGCGGCTCTTTACAGTTTTCATTACATGGACAACGCCGTGAAAGCCTTGCGGACTGCGGTCCATTACGTCTTTTTCAGCCTGCTGATTGTCGCGATGGCAATGGTGGTGACGGCCGATAACCTCATCACTTTTTTGTTGTCCTGGGAAATCATGTCGCTGTCGTCGTTTTTTCTCGTGGTGTATAACCATGAAACTGCGGAAAACCGAAAAGCGGGCTATCTCTATTTTGTCTTTTCCCAGGTGGGGGCCATGTTCATTTTCGCGGCCTTTGCCGTCATGTATGCCTACACCGGCGGCTTCGGATTCGGTCAGGCCGCCGGTTTACCGCATGGGGTTAAAATAGTGATGTTCATCCTGGCTTTTATCGGTTTTGGTTCCAAGGCCGGTGTCTTTCCCTTTCACGCCTGGCTGCCCCATGCCCATCCGGCGGCGCCCAGCCATATTTCCGCCGTAATGTCCGGGGTGATGATCAAGACCGGTATATACGGGATCCTGCGAATATATGCACTGTTGAACTGGCATACCCCTTTATTCGGCGGTATCGTGTTGACCGCCGGTATGGTCTCCGGAGTCCTGGGCGTGGTCTATGCGCTCGGCCAGCATGACCTCAAGCGTTTGTTGGCGTATCATAGTGTGGAAAACATAGGGATCATCCTCATCGGCCTCGGTATCGGAATGATCGGAGTGGCTGCCGACAATCCCGTCATGGCCATGCTGGGATTTACCGGCGGACTGTTTCATGTGCTGAACCACTCGATCTTTAAATCGCTTCTGTTCATGGGTGCCGGGATGGTGCTGCGTAAAACCGGCACACGCTCTATCGACGTTCTGGGCGGGCTGATAAAGAAAATGAAAATTACCGGAACCGCCTTTCTCATCGGTTCGCTGGCTATCTCCGGTCTGCCGCCGCTCAACGGTTTCGCCAGCGAGTTTTTGATATATTTTGGTGGGTTTCGGGGCCTGGAGTTACAACGGACGGATTTCGTTCTCAGCCTATTGGCCATCGTCAGCCTGGCGGTGATCGGGGGCCTTGCCTTGGCCTGTTTCACAAAAGTGGTGGGGGTCGTTTTTCAAGGCGAACCGCGTAGCCAGGCAGCGGAAAAAGTAAACGAACAAGGCGGCCCCATGATGCTGGTTCCCATGGTGGTGCTGGCAGCCGCATGCGTCGTGATGGGTGTGTTCCCGACGCTGTTTATGACCATGGCGGTCAAGGCCACGCGAGCCCTGCAGTTAGGATACGATGCGGTTCCCCTGGCACCTTTCGCACAACTGACCGGAAACATTACCCAAGCCGCCGTCCTCCTGGTCGTCATCTTTTTGGTCATTTTAGCACTGCGGACGGCCGTTTACAGGGGCAAAATCATCACTCGATCCGGCACCTGGGGTTGCGGTTTTACCCGTCCCGATGCAAAGATGCAATATACGGGCTCTTCGTTTGCCGCTTCTATCCTCGAGTTTTTCAGGCCGGTAGCGCCCTTGACCGAAGATCAGTCTGAAATCAAAGGCTGCTTTCCCGTAAAAGCCCACTATCACAGCCATATCAATGATGTTGCCGAACTCCACATGAACGACGCGATCGTGCGTTCGGTGCTTTGGCTATTCGACAAACTGCGCTGGCTGCAGCACGGGGACATTCACCTCTATATCGGCTATATTCTGCTCGCCATTGTGGTCCTGCTGTTTTTTGTCTGACCTGTTTAGACGGTGGCATTTTTCGATCCACAAGAGGATTAGGTGATGACATCTGTTATCGTTTTTGTGCTGGCGATGCTACTGGCACCTCTGTATTCAGGGCTGATCCTTAAGGTCAAGGCCTTTTTCGGCGGCAAGAAGGGGCCGCCGCTTCTTATAAACTATTTCACTCTGATCAAGCTGTTTAAAAAGGGCTCGGTTTACAGTACCAGCACCAGTTACATTTTTAAGCTTGGCCCCATGGTGTCATTGAGCGTGGCCGTCACGGCGCTGTTGTTTTTACCCGTTGCTGGGCAGCCGCCGCTTTTCTCTTTCAATGGGGATGTGATCCTGCTGCTTTACCTGTTCGGCTTGGGCCGGTTTTTTACGATTGCCGCTGCCATGGACACGGCCTCACCGTTCGAGGGCATGGGTGCGGCCCGCGAGGCGTATTTCCCGGTTATCTGTGAAGCTACGTTGTTCATGGTTCTGATTTTGTTCGCCATCCTTACCGGACAGGTGAACCTGGCGGCCTACTTTTCCGGCGGCCAACCCCTTTTTCTCTGGCAAAAGGCCGGCTCGCCCCTGCTGTTTGTGGTTATGGCCTTGTTTATCGTCCTGCTGACGGAAAATTCCAGGGTACCGGTCGATGATCCGGCCACCCATCTGGAGTTGACCATGATCCACGAGGTCATGGTGCTGGATCACAGCGGGCCGGATTTCGGTCTTATCGAACTGGGCTCTTTCTTCAAGCTTTTTTTCTACGCGACTTTGGTGACCCGCTTGATCTGCCCCTTTACGGCCGGTAATCTGTCGGCCGACACCGGTCTGTTCTTTGTCGCACTCGCCGGCGTTTACGCGGCCATCGGCACCATCGAATCGGTCATGGCCCGTTACCGCATGGACAAGGTGCCCCAGCTTGCGTTGACCTCTTTTGCCTTGGCCTTTTTTGCAACCGTTATTACCCTGGAGTTCTTATAATGACCCAATCCGTCGATACCATTTTAACCCTCGTGCTGCTGTCGGTTTTATTCTCCTTTGGTTCCAGCCGACTGCCCTCGCTGATCAAGGTTATTGCTTTCCAGGGCGTGATTGTGTCCGTCGTTCCGTTTTTTGTCGGCCGCGACCTGACGGCCGGCGGCATCCTGTTCACCCTGATCACGCTGTTGATTCGCGGTGTCGGGATCCCCCTTTGCATTTATCTGGCCATCAAAAAGGTCGCGATTCACAGGGAGGTGGAGCCGATCGTCGGTTACCATGCATCTTTACTGGCGGGGTTGATTCTTATCGTGGCCGCCACTTTTGTCAGCCCGAAATTCAATTTGTCGCAAGCCGGCGGCAATACCTTGCTGCTGCCAACCGCCATTACCCTGCTGGCGGGGGGTATGTTTTTGCTCATGGCCCGGCGCAACGCCATTGCTATGGTTCTCGGTTATATCATGATGGAAAACGGTATTTATCTCATGGGGACCAGCTTTTCCGTTCGTGCTCATCACATCGTGGAATTCGGGATCCTGCTCGACGTGTTGGCCGGTGTCATGATCATGGGTGTTATCCTGCAGAACATTAAACAGGCTTTCGATGATGTGGACACAGCCCTTCTCAGAACATTAAAGGAATAGGTGTTTGTCCCATGGTTGAAATCTTATTTCTGATTCCGTTTGTCGCCGGCGGCAGCGCTTTTTTCCTCCCACGGGCATCCGGGCGACCGTTGCTGGTTGTTACCGGGACCGTTCATCTGCTGCTGTCGATCTTTTTATGGATCTATCGGCCAGGGGCGGTGTTTGATGATTATTTCGCCGTTACGCCCGAAGGCCTTTTATCGTTGTTGGTTATTTCGCTGCTGTTTTTCCTGGTGTCCATATACACGGTGGCCTATCTGAGAACAGCAGCGATCCGGTCGGAGCGGATTTTCACCGGATCGCTGCTGCTTTTTTTATCCACGATGACGATGGTCACTCTCTCGGATCATATCATGGTCATGTGGATCGCCATCGAGGCCACGACCCTGGCCAGCGCGCCGTTGATTTACACCCATCGCTCCGCCGCTTCTCTTGAGGCCACCTGGAAGTATGTGGTAATCTGCTCGGTGGGCATCGCGCTGGCCCTTTTGGGCTCGGTGCTGATTGCGCTGTCCATGGACCTGGGCGGCGTTGATGCGCCGTTGGCCTTCTCTTCGCTCACCGCAGTGGCCCGGCGCCTGAATCCGTTGTGGCTCAAAACCGGTTTTGTTTTTATTCTGGTGGGCTACGGAACCAAGATGGGGCTGGCCCCGATGCACACCTGGCTGCCCGATGCGCACAGCGAGGCTCCCAGTCCGGCATCGGCCCTTTTGTCCGGCGTGCTGCTCAACTGCGCTTACCTGGGAATATTCAAAACCCATAGAATTATGCAAGCCGCAGGTTTGGAGATATTTGCAGGCACGATTCTGATGGCCTTCGGGTTGGTGTCCATGCTGGCGGCGGCAACTTTTATCCTCAAGCAGACCGAGTACAAACGATTGTTGGCCTATTCAAGCATCGAAAACATGGGGATTATCGCTTTCGGCACCGGTGTCGGTGGCTTAGGGGCCTATGGCGCCCTTGTGTGTTTGATCCATCACAGCCTGATTAAGTCATCGCTGTTCCTGTCTTCGGGAAATATCCTGTTGGGATACGGCAGCCGCCTGATCGAAAGCACCGGAGAACTGGCCAAAATGATGCCCAGAACCTTTGTGGCCTTTTTCGGTGGGTTCGTTGCCATTGCCGGCTTCCCGCCCTTCGGGATTTTTTTGGGTAAACTGTTTATCACCCTCGGTGCCTTTCGTGCCGGCCACTTTTGGGCAGCGGGTCTTTTTCTCTTCAGCATCTGCGTCATTTTCGCGGGATTCGCCAACCATGTCATGAAGGTTTCCTTCAGCGGCACCGACGCTGTGATCCGCTTGACAGAGAAACCCAGTATGGTCTGGCCCCAGTACGCGCTGCTGCTGACCTCTCTGCTGCTCTGTCTCTGGATGCCGGAAACGTTGTATCGGACGATCATCGACGCGGTGAACGCCATCGGCGCCGGTTATTAGAGGTTACCAATGGATAAGGGCTTTTTACAGGTCGACAATGGCGAGGCAATTGCCAGAGACCAGATTCCGAAGTTGACATTTGCTGATTTCCGCGACCGGGCGCTTGAGCTTGTAGCCGACGGAGGCAAAATCGTCCACTATTTCGCTTATCTGGATGGCGGGGCGGTTAAACTGCTGACGGTGATCAGGACTGATAGGCTACTGGTGGCCGGATGCGATGCTCCGCCCTCTTATCGCTCAATGACGACGATATGCGAACCGTTTCACATGTTCGAGCGGGAAATCGCCGAACAATTCGGCATCCGCCCCGAGGGTCATCCCTGGTTGAAGATGGTCCGCTATCACCCCAATATCCTCGGCAGACCGGATGTTTTTGGGAACGATTACGGTGAAGACATCCCCGGCCGCTACGACTACTATGCCGTAGCAGGGGACGAAATCCATGCGGTGGCCGTGGGGCCGGTGCACGCCGGGGTAATCGAACCCGGTCATTTCAGGTTCAACTGTATCGGTGAACGCGTGCTGCACTTGGAGATTCAATTGGGTTATCAGCACCGGGGGGTCGAAAAACTCCTGCATGATGTCGATGCCAAGCGGCTTCCCGTGGTGGCCGAAGGCATAGCCGGCGACACGGCCATTGGAAACAGTCTGTGCATGGCCCAGGCCATTGAGGCCCTGAGCGCGACCCGGCCTGATCTCGGGGCGCACGTCATCCGGACGATTGCATTGGAGTTGGAACGCATTGCCAATCACGTCGGAGATTTGGGGGCCTTGAGCGGCGATGTCGCTTTTTTACCGCCGGCCAATTACTTCGGCCGGATGCGCGGGGATTTCCTCAACATGACCCTGTGGATGTGCGGAAACCGGTTCGGCAAAGGGCTGGTACGGCCCGGCGGCGTCCGCTTTCCCGTGACCGACGAGGATCGCGCCGCCCTGAATGAGCGGATCAACGAACTGAAACCCCAAGTCGAGAACGTGATCGATCTTCTATTTTCGACGTCCAGCGTCCGAACCCGCTTCGAAGGTTGCGGAACGGTCGCAACGACGACTGCCGAGCAGCTCGGGTTGGTGGGGCCGGCCGGCCGGGCTAGTGGAATTCCTTACGATGTCCGACGCTGTTTCCCCACGGAATACTACGGACAGTTGACTATTCCTGAGAACGCCAAAACAACGGGCGACGTCGATGCCCGCTCCAGGATCCGGGCCGAGGAAATCCTGCAATCGCTCGAGATCGTCCAATCTCTGCTGAGCGGATCGCTCGAAACGGCGTGTGTCGAGGCGGCTGATCGCGTCCTGGCACCGAACTCCTTTGTGGTGACGCTCAACGAGGCCTGGCGCGGTGAGTTGTCGCACTGCGTATTGACGGGCGCTTCGGGTAACATCCTGCGCTACAAGGTCAAAGATCCTTCCTTTCATAACTGGAACGGACTGGCCATGGCCCTAAGAGACACGGGAATTTCCGATTTTCCGCTCAACAACAAGAGCTTCAACCTGTCATACTGTGGTTTTGATCTCTGACAGGCCCCAAGCGGAATGAAATGGCGCCGAGCCCCCATCTTTTCAAAAGTCGGTGGAAGTAAAACCTTATGCTCAATACACTCAAAAACCGATTCCAGCAGGGCTACAGAACCAGTGCTTACCCTAAACAGCCCATCGAATTACCGGCGCGTTATCGCGGATTGCCTCAGATTCGAAAAGATGCGAGCGCGGCGCTGGCCGCGAGGTGCGCGGCCGCTTGCCCCCAGGCCGCGATTGATGCCGAGAGGAAATTGATCGATATGGGGCGCTGTGTGTTTTGCGGCACTTGCGAGCGCCTTTCCGAAGGCCGGTTTGTCGCCTTTACCCGCAACTTCGAGCTTGCGGTGGCCGAAAAAGAGCACTTGATAACAGACGGTAAGCTGCCTGTTTTAGCCGATCACGCCCGGCAACATTTTAAAAAACTTTTCGGCCGCTCTTTGCAACTGCGGCAGGTATCGGCTGCCGGTTGTAACGCCTGTGAAGCGGATTTGAATGTCTTGGCCACCCCGTTTTTCGATCTATCCCGATTCGGCATCAATTTCGTGGCCTCGCCACGCCATGCCGACGGTATCGTCGTCACCGGTCCCATTTCAATGAACATGAAGGCCGCCCTGCTTCAAACCTACGAGGCCGTTCCGGCCCCTAAGGTTGTCATTGCCGTGGGCAGTTGCCCGCTCAGCGGCGGTCCCTTCAGGGGCAGCCCAGACGTCGTCGCAGGATTAAGCAACCTGCTACCGGTGGATTTGTTTATTCCCGGTTGCCCCCCGCACCCGCTGACCAATCTGCACGCCCTGCTAAAATTTTTCAAATAACCCATCAGCTGACTGACCATCGGCCGGATGCGGCTGAAACTGCGAGCCCACATATCACGAACGAATGTCGATGGTCGGATAAACCCCTTTTTGGGGACCGAGCGGATGGGGCTGAATAATATTGTAGGCGATGTGCTGGACTTTTTGGGCATGCCCCCGGTTCTTCCTGCCGTCGAAATAGGCCCCGTTGGCCTGGAGGATGTGATCGATCCGGTGGCGAAAGGCCTCGACGAAGGTCTTGCCGCTGCCCTTGAACTGCATGGCCCCCAGTTTGAATTCGTCAGTCACCTTGGCGAGATCTTCGAGAGCTAGACTGTGCTTCTTCAGATCCTCCGGCTTTTTGATCAATCCCCAGACGAGATGGCCCGGTGGGATCGTCAAGGCGCCTTTGACATCGATAATGGTATGGGGCATGACGATGACACCTTCACCGACCCGCAACGGGGAATCGAAGGTACCCCTTAAAAATGAATTAAATCCGACAAACACATTGGTTTCCAGAATAACGTCGATCAGTTTGGCACCGTGGGCGGTGACGTTGTTGCCCTTTAGCTTCGAATCGATGATGTAGCAGTGTTCCTGAGCATTCGCTCCTTTGCCAAGGACAGAGCTTTCAATATAGGCGTGCTGGGCGATGAGAACGTTTTCACCAATACGGGTCTTGGGTTTGATGACGGCATAGCGGCTCAACGAGGCACTTTTCGGCACGGGAATCGGGTTTGTGAGGTGAACCACATTGAAGATGCCTTGAAAGTCGCTCTTGCGGCCTTCGACAAAGTCGATGAAAATACCGGTGGGTTGGCGCCCGGGTTCGAAGGCGATATATTCTTTCAGCTCTTTCTCGGGGAAGAGGTAATTGAAGTCAAAGAGGTTTTCGGCCTTGATCCAAATTTGCCCCGGGGCCACCTGTTCATGCCAGAGTTCGCCGACCTGCAGATAGGCAAACGTCCCGACGACGCAGCCGTGTAGGCTGGTCAGATCGACGGTGCTGAACGGACCCAGGAAGCACCCTTCGAGCCAGGAACCATGAATGTTCGCGTAGGATGTCGAAGCCGAGTTCTTGATCAGGAAAAGTTCCGGGTTTTCCGGGTTGTGCGAGCAGTTGTGGACCAGGGTCTTGATAAGAAAGCTGTCCTTGATCAGAATGACCTCATCGTGGTCGAGGCGGATGTCGATCCCTTGATAATGGAAGACGTCGCCGCTGAATTTCAGCTCGTCGCCGCGGATGTCGCATTTGTAAAGGATCGAATTATCGACCTTGCACTGCCCCACCAGATTGCTTCCGGCCAGATTCGAGTGGTTGAATTGGTAGTGCAGCTGGTGATGGGGGTTGATGCCGTAGAGGGCGTAGTATTTGGCCATTTTGCTCAAAGGGACATAGTCTTTCAGGGCCTGCGGTGCTCCGAAATCAAAGCGCCTCAAGTTGACATCAACCCGCTGGGTTATCCGGTCGCGCAATTTTTCGAGCTTTTGCATAAAACCTCCTCAGTCGTTTTGGAAAACCTCTTGTGAGACGGGCGGAAATCCGGTGCCGGGTGTCCTTTAAATTCAATAAAGTAGTGTAATATAAAACGGTTATCGATTCAATCGGATTCCACTTCCTACCATATTGTTTAAAGCCTGTATAGATAATTTTTCGCGTGAATGGACACGTGGCCAGGAACTGTCGATGGGTATTGGATCGACTATAAACACAGGCAATTGGGTGGGCGAACACGGCGCTGCGCTGTTTCGATTCGCCGTGTTGACCGGGCTGGTCATTTTGGCGCCATCCCTTCGATTATTTTTTCAAATGCGTGCTGACCGGTTGAAGGTTCAATGGCAAAAACCAACGGCACGGGACAAATTGCAATCGCTGAATTGGCTGGGTATAATCGCGTTATCGGACTGAAAAATGATTTCCGAATAGCATTGAAAGGTCCCGGTGATCCATATGAAGGTTTTGCTGATCTCAGCCAATACCGAAAAACTCAATATGCCGACATTGCCCATGGGCCTGGGATTCGTGGCGGCCGCCGCGAGCCAGGCCGGCTGCGCGGTGCACTTTCTGGATTTGCTGGGTGCCGGTGAACCGCAGGCGGCCGTCAAGGAGGCCCTGGCGAAAATCGGGCCGCAGGTCATCGGGGTCTCCATCCGCAATGTGGATGACCAATCGAGCGCCGCGCCGCGCTTTTTGCTCGAAGAGGCGAAAAGACTGGTAACGGCCTGCAAACGGTTGTCCAGGGCGCCGGTCGTTCTCGGTGGGGCCGGCTACAGCCTCTTCCCGGAGGCCGCTCTCGATTATCTGGAAGCGGACATGGGGATCCAGGGGGAAGGGGAAGCCGCCTTTGTCGAGTTGGTTGGAAGGCTTGAAGGCGATGCCCCGCTTTCGGATGTACCGGGTCTGTACCTGCGGGGGAAAGGACTCCAGGCTCCGCGTGCCTATCACGAACAGCTGGACGACTGGCCGTTCCCCGGCCCTGAGCTGTTTGATGCAACCCTGTTCCGCAACCCTTCCTATTACCTGCCGTTTCAGACCCGCAGAGGATGTCCGCTCAAATGCAGTTACTGCGCCACCGCCGCCATCGAAGGGGTTCATCTTCGCAAACATTCCCCCGAGGTTATCGTCAGGGAGCTTTCGCGCTGGCGCGAGGCCGGTTTTGCGCGTATTTTTTTTGTCGACAACACCTTCAACCTGCCGCCCGGATATGCGCTGCAACTCTGCCGCCTCATTTCGGAGGCAAGGCTGGGCTTGACCTGGCGATGTATTCTCTATCCCGGCAATGTGACCGCGGAGCTGGTCGAAGCCATGGCGCGGGCGGGCTGCGCGGAGGTATCGCTGGGATTCGAGAGCGGAAACCGGCGGGTCCTGGCCGGTATGCGCAAGCGCTTCGATCCGGAGGATGTCCGACACGCGGCCCGGCTGCTGGGCGCTGCGGGAATCCGGCGGATGGGATTTTTACTTTTGGGAGGACCGGATGAAACCCGCGCCTCCGTCGTGGAAAGCCTGAATTGGGTCGATTCCCTGCAGCTGGAGACGGTCAAGCTCACCGTGGGCATCCGCATCTACCCGTATACCCGCCTGGCGGCGCTCGCAAGAGCGCAAGGGGTGATCGACCGGAAGGACAACCTGCTGCGGCCGCGATTTTACCTCACCCGCGGCCTGGAAGGCTGGTTGAGACAGACGGTATCTGATTGGATGACGGAGCGTCCCAATTGGGTGCCGTGAAAGGGCTACATGTCACCTGACGCGTTTTCGGCCTTTTCAATTTTACCGTGCCAATAGGCTTACCCTGAAACACTGACCTATCGCCGTTGACTCATCCGGTGAGAAACGGGCCGGCAGCCTTCATCACGTCAGTGGCATGGCCGCCCCGTCAGGCGGATTCAGCCGCAATCAGCTCCGCAACTCCGCATGCAACCGGAGGACGACCCGGCTATGCCGCCGCACCGTTAAATTCCCGCACGATTTGACCTTGCAATCAATCCATCCGCGGTTGACGCCAAGGGGGCAGGGAGGATGTTTGAAAGGTCAACGCAATACATGGTTGACATTCTGCCTTGAATCGGAATTAAATCCGTTCGGCTCTTGATTCAAATTCATCCGGTATTCGTTTAAGGCCCACACGATAATAACTAATTGATATAAAAATAATATTTTTAATAACATGCCGAAATCTAAAACCGAAAAGCGCAAAGCCAAACGCAAGGTCAAATTAAAAGTCCGGCGTCAATCGACGGTGGCCGCCGTCCGATCGGAAAAAGCCGATTTTCATTATTGGCAATTCGACTGGTGCCGTGCATCCGGCAACTACGAAAAAGCCCTGCTGAGTTTAAAAAAAGCCCTCAAACTGGACCCCGACAATAAGGATTTTCTCGAAGCAATGGTCCACCTGGGGCATATTATGGACCGCAGCGAAGTCGAACTGTTCGGATTGTCCCGTTTATTCGACAGCGGTCAGATGAAAGATACCCATCTGCCGCCGTTTTTAGACCTCCTGGCAAAAAACGGACAGTATCATCAAGCCCTGGAGGTTGCTGAAACATTGCTGCCCCGGCTACCAAAAATGAAAATCGCCAATAAGCGCCATGTCCGCGCCGCGGTCACCCAAATTCAGGAGCACTGCCGCTACCGGCTCGAACATGAGCAGCTCATCCAGGCTGCCTTGAAAGAAGCCGCCGTGCGACCTTCAGCGCCGAAAGTAAAGCCAGCGGTCCAGGCGCCGGTTGCACCTCCTGTTCCGCGCGATCGCAAAGAGAGCCGGCAACCGCTGCCCAAAATCTCGGTTATGGTTGCCATCGATGACGATTCTTTCCGAATTCCCATGTCCAGTGGTCGTTTCATGGCCTATGACCACTATCAACTGGCCCTGGAAGGGCACCGGATCCAGTTCCGGGATTCCTTCGAGAACCTCATCTGCCTGGCCGGCCTGCAGGGCGTCCGTTCCCTGTGGTACCAGGAAGAGACGGCCCGCAAGGTCTTGAAAAGTTTTCGGGGTCGCGCACTGTTGTCCGACGAGGTCGGCTTGGGGAAAACGATAGAGGCGTTGATCGTGCTCAAGGAATATATCCAGAGAGGCATCGTCAAGAGCGCGCTGATCCTCACACCTTCGCCCCTGGTCAGCCAGTGGCAGGAAGAAATGAAGACCAAGTTCGCGCTTGATTTTCCATCCACCGATGACCCGGATTTTCACAAAATGGGCCTGCGATTCTGGGAGCGCCCCTATGTCCTGGCTTCCATCAACCAGGCCAAGTCCAAACGGAATTTTTCGGCGGTCGTCCAGCGCGAGTATGACATGGTGATCGTAGACGAGGCCCACCATTTTAAAAATCGGAATACGTTGAACTGGAAGTTGGTCAATTCCCTGAAAAAACGGTTTCTGCTCCTGTTGACGGCCACACCGGTGGAAAATAATCTCATGGAACTCTACAACCTGATCACCCTGCTCAAGCCCGGCCAGTTGAAAACCGCATCCGCATTTCGCAATGAATTTATGACCCGCGGCGACCCGACGGGCCCCCAAAACCGCAACCGGCTGAAAGAACTCCTGGACCAGGTCATGATTCGAAACACGCGCGCCCTGGCCCAAATCGGAATTCCGCCCCGGTTCGCACAGACCATACGGGTCAAACCGAGCGCAAACGAACGGCTGCTCTACACGCGCATTACGGACCTGGTCCGTCAGCTGAATGCCACCGATGGGAACAGCCATAAGCTTTTGCTCAAGAATCTTCTGGCCGAAGCCGGATCGTCACCCCGGGCGGTAGAATTGACCCTTGAGCGCCTGCTGGCGGAAAGAAATTTTTTGCAGGACCACGAAAACGAGATACGGGCCATCCACACCCTGTGCCGCACCATGGGGGACACGGAAAAAAACAGGGTGCTCCACAATCTGATTCGATCGGCGCGGGGCAAAATAATCGTTTTCGTCAAATACCTCGGCACGCTGGATCATTTGGCGGCGTTTTTGTCCTGGAACGATATCCCCCATGCGGTTTTTCACGGGCGCATGGACAACCAGGCCAAGGATGACGCCATTTTGCGCTTTCGAAACGAAAAAGACATTCTCGTCACGACGGAGATCGGCGGCGAGGGCCGTAATCTTCAGTTTTGCCACCAGATGATCAATTACGACCTGCCCTGGAATCCCATGAAAATTGAACAGCGGATCGGCAGGATCCACCGCCTCGGGCAGACGAACCAGGTGATGATCTACAATTTATGTGCCGCGGAGAGCATCGAGGACTACATTCTCGATATCCTCGACCGCAAAATCAATATGTTTGAAATGGTGATCGGCGAAATCGGCATGATCACGGGCCGCATTCAGGATGAAAAGGATTTTTCGGAAATGGTGTACGATATCTGGGCGGGTTCAGTGTCACAACAAGAACGCGAACAGGGTTTCGGCCAGCTGGCCGCGCGGCTCAAACGCTCCAAATCCCAATATGAGAAAACCAAGGAGCTGGATGAGAAGCTCTTCGGGGTAAACTATGAACTTTAACTCAGACACGACCCTGGAGCGGTTCGTCAGGCGCTTTCTGGAATTAAACGGCGCTGCAATCGAAAACCGTTTCGACGGGTTGGATGCACTTCTTCCCGAGCACCTCGCCGTGTGCCTGAACACCCCGGAGTTTCTGCGGATCGCAACGGGGGAGAATGCCGAGGAAAAATCCGCCATCCACTACGGGTCGCCGCTCCTTGAGAAAATCGTCCATACGGCCTGCGATTCGGTTCCTTTGACCGGTTGCCGGTTGGAGTTCACCTACATAAAGAGCCAGGGCTTCGACAGGCTCATCCAGGATCAATTTGTTTTTGCCAATTCCGTGGGACGGGTGATCGGTGCCGCCGAGGTGCGGACCGACTATCTGCTGCTTTCCTGCCGCTACATGGCCCAAAGCGATGAACAAAAGGAAGGCCTCGTCGAACTGGCCTTTAACCTGGAATCCGGCGCCGCGGTTCCGGAAATGGGCCGGCAGGTCGACAGCCTCGAAAAAACGTTCGCGGCGGATGCCGTTCAGGTGCCTTGGGGCGAGGATACGATCAAAGAGATTTTGACGCGGGTACGACGTCAGGCGACCAAAATCCTCGACCGCGAGATGGCGCCGTTTCAGGACAGCATGAATCGTCGGTTTCGGAGAGACGCGGCCAACCTCGAAGAATATTATGCGGACTTGAAGAAGGAGATGGAGGAGAGCCTCAAGCGCCCGGGACTCTCAGACCAGTTGATTTCGGACCGCCGGGCGAAAATAGGTCTGATCCCGGAAGAGTTGCAGGGGAAAAAAGAGGACCTCTTCAAAAAATACAGCATCAGGGTAAAACTCAGGCTCTGCGGCGCCATGTGGATCCGCACGCCTGCCGCGAAGATTTTGTACCAGGCCGCCTGCGGAAGGAAGCAGAAGCAACTGTCGATGATGTACAATCCCGCCACCAAATCGATGGATCCGCTGGTCTGCGAGGCCTGCGGCGACAGCACGTACAATGTCCGCTTCTGCGATCAGCTGCGCCTGCTGTGTCCGGCCTGTAGCCGCTCACCGGTGCCTCAAATGGGTTGATGCGCTGGGGGTGGAGATGGAACGGCTTACCGCCGGCAGTTTAAGTTAACCCCGGCCGGGCGGCGATCGCGCGGCACGAAAAAGTTATCTGACACCCTGTCCGGCAGTCATGCGGACGCGAAGTCGTGCCGAGCGCATGCAGAGAAAGGCTATCTGCGCCATGCCGAGACAGCAGTTGCGCAAACATTTCGGGTTCAATGCCTTTTTAAAGGGTCAGGAAGCCGTCATCCGCAAGGTGCTCGATCATCAATCCGCGGCGGCCATCTTTCCCACCGGTGCCGGCAAATCCCTTTGTTACCAATTGCCGGCAATTTTATTGCCCGGCCTGACGCTGGTGGTGTCGCCCCTGCTGTCGCTGATGAAAGATCAACTGGATTTTTTGGTGGCCAACAACATCCCGGCCGCGCGCCTCGATTCGACCCTTGGGAAAAATGAAGCCACCGTCATTCTCGAAAACGCCAGAAACAACCGGTTAAAGATCCTGATGATTGCGGTCGAGCGCTTTAAGAATGAGCGATTTCGCGCCCAGTTGGGAAAAATGGCCCTTTCCCTGCTGGTAGTGGACGAGGCGCACTGCATCTCCGAGTGGGGCCATAATTTTCGGCCCGAATACCTGAAGTTGCCCGACTATCAGAAAGAATTCAAAATACCGCAAACGCTGTTGCTGACCGCCACTGCCACAGAGCGGGTCAGAGACGACATGTGCGTCAAGTTCGACATTCCGAAACAAAATGTGGTTGTCACCGGATTTTACCGTGACAACCTTTTTCTGCAGGTCACGCCGACGCCCGTATCAGAAAAAATGGGCCGCCTGCTGCGCAGAATCCGTGAAGCGCCCCAGGCTCCGACAATTGTCTATGTCACCCTGCAAAAAACGGCTGAAGAGGTTGCGCAGTTTCTTTGCGCCCGCAAAATCGACGCGCGCCCTTATCATGCCGGTATGGAAACGGAAAAACGGGAGGCGATTCAAGACGAGTTCATGCAGGGGGCCTTGGCCTGTGTCGTGGCGACTATCGCCTTCGGGATGGGAATCGATAAGCAGGACATCCGCCGCATCATCCATTACGACTTGCCCAAATCCGTTGAAAACTACAGCCAGGAAATCGGCCGATCCGGGCGAGACGGAAAACCGGCATTATGTGAAGTGCTGGCCAACCGGGACAACGTCCATGTCTTGGAGAATTTTGTTTACGGCGATACGCCGGAGAAGCCTTGTATCCGTCAATTGCTGCAGACCATAACAGAAAACAAGGGCTTTGTCTGGGAAATAAAAGCGACGGCACTTTCAAACGACCTGAATATCAGGATGCTGCCGTTAAAAACTTTGCTGGTCTATTTGGCGATGGAAAAAGTAATTCGACCCAAGCTTTCCTACTTTGAGGAATATTCGTTCAAATTCAATGCGCAGCCAACCACTATCATTGACAGTTTCCAAGGAGAGCGCAAGCAGTTTGTGGCCACGATTATGGATCATTGCCATACCCGCAAAATATGGACCATAGTCGATATCCCGGCCATCGTGAACAGCTACGATACGGATCGGCAGCGGGTTATCGCGGCCCTGGAATACTTCGACGAGAAAGGCTGGATCGAACTCCAATCCAAACAGGCGGTGGAAGTATACGACATTCTTACCCAGGCGTTTGATATCGATGACTTGGCTGAAAAAATGGAGGCGTTGTTCAAAAAGAAGGAACACGTTGAGATTCAAAGAATCCACGATATGGTCGGTTTTTTTGAAAGCAATGCCTGTATCAGCAGACAACTGGCCGGATATTTTGGAGAAAATATTGAACGAGAACGCTGCGGACATTGTTCATTCTGTAAAAGCGGTAAGGCGGTTCTGCAAAACACCACCGAATTAGAGCCGCTTTCAAATTTTGAATTCAGAGACATCACAAATGACTTTATTGAAGCCGTCGGAGAGCAGTTTAGCGAGGTGAATTTAACGAAGTTTCTGTGCGGCATTTATACGCCCGTTTTCTCGAAACTGAAAATTAAGCAACTGCCGCATTTCGGCTTCCTCGAACGTTACCCTTTCATGGAA
>JBFYWB010000025.1:0-4833 GCA_041299015.1 Deltaproteobacteria bacterium | reverse complement strand
AGCGCATTGACGATCTATCCGATCAAATTTAATTTAAACACCAAGGGCATCAACCATCCCATCTGCACATTGGAGATCTCATGAATCGTTTCAGAATTATAATGAGCTTGTCGTTTTTATTGACGTTTTTCTCCTCAGCCGCGGCCGATGATTTACAGCAGGGAATTCACGGCATGCGCTGGGGCGGTGCCGTTTCGGAATACAATCATTTGACGAGAATACGGGAAACCGATCGTGTCGCCTATTATATCAACTCCGACATGATCTATCGGGCTTCAAACCAGCCTGTGACGGCCGTCATCTATGGTTTTTACGAGGACCGATTGTTCGCCGTGTTCATCAAGCTGCACACCCCGGACCAGTTTAACAATTTGAAAAGACACTTCGGCGCCAAATATGGAAAACCCAAAGTCGAGATCAACCAAGAGAACCGTCAGTCAGCCTATCGCTGGGAAGACGCCGACATAAAGATAAAGCTCAAGATGAACGAGTCCGACCTGGAAATCAAACTGGCCATGTATTACTCACCCCTCGCAGAGCAGCTGAACGAGGAGCGGTTGGAAAACATTCCGGACGATGTCTTTATCAGGCCCCCGCCCGAGACCGGCAGGACAGTGAAAAGCGCCCCGTTGCTCGACAAATGATATTTGACAACACCTTCGATCCGTGGTTGTAACAGGAGTCGGCTTCTGAAGGGCCGCACGTTGTGTCTTCCCTGCTTCGAAGCCGCTCTGTCCTCGGACTGAGCAAAACACAAGGATGCCCGCATGTCCGCAGAGAGGTCACCCCGAACAGCCGCCGAATGGTTCGAGCAGGGCCGGGAATGCTTTCACAAACCGGATGGCCTGGGTGCCGTCAAAGCCCTGGAACATGTCATCGAACTCGATCCGGCCTACCGCCACCCGGACGGTGACAATCCCTATTTCTACCTGGGCAAGATTCACGAGGTCGAGGGCCGTTTGGACAGCGCCATCGTCTGCTATTCCCGCGCGCTGGCCGTGGATCGCTTCGATGAAGAGAGCCTGATCGGCCGTGGCAGCTGTCACACCGTTACCGGGCAACACCAAAAGGCCATCGATGATTTCACGAGGTTGCTGCAAGCTCCGGATCGGCAGCGCCGGGTTCCACGCAAGCATCTGCTCTACGTCATCGCGGAAAACTACCGCCGGATGGAAGATTGGGAAAACGCCCACTCCTGGGGTCAGAAGGCGTTGGATGCAGATCCGGAGAATCAACGCCATCGCGAACTGCTCAAAGAAGTCGACGCAAAAAACAAAAAAACGAAGGCAGGTGACACATGAAAACCGAATGGATACGCATTTTGGGAGCCATGACCAACGGCGTTTACATTTTGACCACCGCACTCGAGGGCAGAGTGAACGGCATGATCGCCTCCTGGGTTTCCCAGATATCCTATGAACCGCCCTTGATTGCCGTGGCCGTTCACGAAAACCGATTTTCCCATCGGCTCATCCGGGAGAGCGGTCTTTTCGCGCTGCACGTGTTGGGCCGGGATCAAAAAATGATGGTGTCCCGATTCATGAACTCCGATGCTGAAGCCAAATTCTCGGGGATCGGTTGGCAGCCCGGCCAAACCGGTTGCCCGATCCTCGCGGATTGTGCGGCCTGGTTCGAGTGCAGGGTCAAAACGAGCATCCAGCCCGGCAATCACACGGTATTCATCGGTGAAGTGGTCAATGCGATGATGATCTCGGACGCCGAACCGCTCACCACCAGAGATTACCGCGGTCAGTATATCGGCAAGGCATGAAAACCCTGAAACATCGTGAGGGCGCTCTTCTGATTATTTATATTTTTCGTCCTTCTTCCCCAGGACCATAAACCCTTCGGGCATCGGGCTCTCGAATTCGACGAAGCGACCGCCGACAGGATGGGTAAACCCGAGATAAAAAGCGTGGAGGCGGATTCTGCGTAAGACGGTCGCGTCGGCCCCGTAGCGCCGGTCGCCCACCAGCGGACACCCCATCTCCGCCAGATGCACTCTGATCTGGTTCTTCCGGCCGGTTTCGGTCTCGATTTCGAGCAGGGTGTGTCCGCTCAGCCTATTCACCACCCGGTAATGCGTCACGGCCGATTTGGCGCCGGCCGGCTGGTCGGAGGAAACCATTTTCCGATCGACACCTTCCTTTAACCAACTCCGAATCACTCCGCGGTCATTTTCCGGCCGGCCTTCGACCAGCGCATGATACAATTTTTTTGTTCCCTTCCAGTTCTTTTTTATTTGCTGCTGCACCTTTTTATTCTTGGCAAACAGGACGATACCGGACACCTCCCGGTCGAGCCGGTGAACGACGTGCAGCCGCTGCCCGCCGCCCGAGCGTTGTTTGACAAAGTCCTTGAGAACCCTGTAGAGCGACGTTCCTCCCGTACCCCGCTCACCAAAGGTCAGCAGGCCGGCCGGTTTCTCCGCGATCAGCAGGTCGTCATCTTCGAAAATGATCGGCACGGGCGGCGCGGCCTCCTTGTTTCGCCCTCTTTTTTTTACATATTCGATGACATCCCCGGTGTGGACCGCAAAATCCGCCCGCGTAACCGGCTGATCACCGACACTGACCATTCCGTGTTTCAGCATCTTACGGATACGTGTCTTGGAAGCGGACCCGAACACCTCGACCATCAGGTCGACAATCGGCCCGTCTTTTTGTGCCGTGATTTTCATGGGCAAAGTGGAATTTTCAATTGGCCTGCGGTTGTTCGGCGATCTGGTCTTGAGCTGCCCCGGGCACCGCGTTGCGGCACCGTTTTTCGAGTTGGAAAGCGATCCGGATGATCACCTCATCGGTGAGGGGCTTTGATCTGACATATGTGAACAAAGAGCGAAACTGCTTCGGATTGATCACCGGAATACCATCCGGCGAGGTACGTTTGACGTACCATCCCGGCAAAGCGACCACGGCCATGGTCGTCACCGGCTCGCCGATGGCGCTGCTGATCCATTCTGAAAGCCAGGATGCCTGCCGTTCGGCCTTCTCGACGGTATGGACGTCTGTCCCCGCGGGGTAATCGAGCATCCTGCCGTTATATTCAACGATTGCAGCGAGACCTCGATCCTTTGGCGTCGGTCGTGAGCGGGCCTTGGTCTCGACGACGAAGACGCCCTTTGGCCCGACGACGATATGGTCGATTCTGAAGTCGTCGGCCTGAAAATCGTGATAGACGCAGTACCCTTCCAGCATCAGCCGGTTGAGTTCCTGGCCGACCGACACCTCTCCCTCGTATTCGATCCGGATATTCCGGCGTTCTTCAAGGTGCCGGCGCCATTTAACCAGAAAAAAGGCGGTCAAACCGATACAGGGCAGCCCGATGATCAGTACCCCCGCGAGGCTGATATTTTTTCGGCCGAAATAGAGATAAGTCAGGTACAACGCATATAAATGAATCGGCGCCAGCAGGAAGCTGGCGAGACTGGTATCGACTTTTTGGTTCAGCGCGCCGATCTCCGCCAACAGGGTTTGTCCGGGATATCGCAGCGCACTGCCGGCTAGCGGAGCCCGCCTGGTCCTGGTCCATAAGATTGTATTAACGACCTTTATGGCGGCAAGGGCGACACCAACCAATCCCAAAATGATCAAGGCGGGTAAATTTTCAAAAATGATCTGGACGGCTTTTTCCAATTTTCAACGGACTCCTCACCTGAGGTGATTTTTTCTATTTTAAATCGAACATGTTACCACTTTTCAAAACGGCACTCAATAATTGGGCATCGGTTGCGGCGTCATTTTCGGGGCCATCATCCGATTGACGCGCCTGCGTCCACGCATTGTAATGATTGACAACCCGATTAAATATTCGGTATTAACATCGCCGAGACGCGACGTGATTTCTTGAAATCTCAAGGAGAGAATCAATGAACTCTGACGGCCATACGAAATTTGCAGGGATTGCTTCCCTGTTCGAGTCGAGGGAGATTAAAAAATTTTTCAAAAATTACCTTTTTTTGATTTGTCTCTTGGAAACCCTCATTTTTTTCATCAGCCTGTTTTGCCTGCTGGAACCCTTCAGCATGGATTTCCCCTGGCGGTACTATCTCCTGGCTTCCTTCCTGATCCCGGTTGTCATGACATTTCTATTGGGATTGGTTGTCAAGGCGTTTAACGTCTTCTTCATCGAAAGCGGCTCCGAATCGAAAATATCCCCTGAATCCGCCGGCCAGGGTGGCGAACGGGGCGGCACCTTCGCCAAGCTGAATTCTTCGTTGAGTTTTCTGCGCCAGGCCCCTTTTCTTCTGAGCCTCCTCTGTCTGATCGTCGGTGCGGTCGTTTTTTCCCAGATCGATCACATTTTCGTCGTCATCGGCAACGTCGGTGAAAAAGCGGTGGTGTACATCCTCATCACCCTTGGGGTGCTGTTTCTCGTTTTCACGATCTTCGCTTTTGTCTGGCTTATCTTGAAGTTCAAGCTCGAAAAGGTAAAATACCAGACCGAGCACAAGCGCGAGGTGATGCTGCAACTGGGCATGTTTCTGACCGACGACGATCGGCTCATCAATCACGAAGGCCAGATAATTTCGTTGGAAAACCGGCGGCAGATCCCCAATGGCGATCTCAACGGCCGTCCGGCAATCGAGGCGCAAAAACAGGCCGCCCTCTGATCACCCCGGCAATCTTTTCTCGGCCGGAGTCTGCAGCCCGCCGGATGTGGGCATCACGGCAGGGAAATTTTTCCGCACATATTCCCGCTTGCGTCTGTCAGCGTGATTCTTTCGTAGGCGTCTTTCGGCACTGCAATGATGAGACAGGGGCTGGTCAACACCTGCGTGACAACGGTGCCGGGTGCCGGTTCGATCCAGTTCAGCCGGATGAGGGCCTCCCC
>JBFYWB010000021.1:0-3096 GCA_041299015.1 Deltaproteobacteria bacterium | reverse complement strand
GATGATGCGGATGGCCGGGCGGCAGAGGTGTTCTTCGACCCAGTCCCTGGATGACGCCGAGACAAAAAAAAGCAGTTTAGGTGCCGACAGGATCAGTCTGTTTGCCAGCTCCCTGGTTTTGCCGAGGCTAATCAGGACGAGGCCGATGACCATCAGGGTGCCGATTTTCAGCATGCCGTTGAAGACGGCGACCAGGACCTCGAAATCGAGCCGGTGGCCGCCGAAAGTGACGTTAAAGCCGGGCTCGATTTTAACGAAGGTCGAAACCGTCAGAAACAGCACCATTAAAATGATCAGATCGAAGATCCGCTCGACCACCACGGTGGCCAACCCGGTTGACATCGGCACCGCCTCTTTGCGGCTCAGAATGAGCGGGCGGGCCAATTCGCCGACCCGGCCCGGCAAAACGCAGTTGATCATGAAACCGATCATCAGCGGGTGAAAGGCCTGCCAGAACCCCACCGGATAACTCGAAGCCAAGATGTACCGCCACCGCGCCGCCCGCAAACCAAAGGCAAAAAGAATGGTGACGACGGTCGGGACGATCCATATATAATTGATTGACGTCAGGTACCCAATGAGTTCTTTGACGGGAACATTTCGAAAGGCAAAATAGAGGGTCGTGATGGATACGGCCGTCCCCAGAATCAGCGAGATGCCGATTTTTTTATTCATTCGCCTTGCTTTGCTCAGTTGCCGCTAACTTTGCACATGCACTGCCGTCGACAAGATGGTGCGGGCTTCGATCACGTCCCTTTTGATCTGTTCTGAGAGTGCCGCAACCCCAGAAAATTTAAGTTCGTCTCGAATCCGTTTGATGAAGTTCACCCGGATCTTTTGGCCGTAGATGTTGCGGTTGAAATCGAGTATGTAAACCTCGACGGTGAAGAGGTGATCATCGAAGGTCGGGCTGTATCCTATGTTGGCAACGCCGTCAAACTGTTGGTCCGCGCAATCCACCGTAACGGCATAGACCCCGGTTTTGGGGCACAGTTCATCCTGCAGGATGATGTTGGCCGTTGGAAACCCCAGCAGCCGGCCGCCCCGGTTGCGACCGGTCGTCACGGTCCCGCGGACCTGATAATATCGGCCGAGCAGGGAATGAACCTCGTCCACCCGGCCGTCGTTGACCAGTTCCCGGATGCGGGTGCTGCTGATCCGCTCCTTGGGCTCTTTGTTGGCCCCGATCCAATCGGCCAGGAGCAGTTCAAAGTCGAAGAGCTCGGCGAAGGTTCTCAGTTTGTCCACGGTGCCTTCGCGATTACGCCCGAAGGTGTAATCCTTGCCGACGACGATTGCCGTCATGCCGATTTTGCGGATCAGGATGTCTTCGACAAATTCCCGCGGTGTCAGGGCGGCAAACTGACGGGTGAATGGAACGACGATCAGGACATCGATGTCAAGCCGCTGGATGAGTTCGATCTTTTGATCCAGGATCGTGATCAGCGGCGGGTGATTGGCCCCGTTTAAAACACGCATCGGATGCGGCTCGAAGGTCATCGCGATTGCGGTTCCGTCGATTGCGTCCGCCTTTTCGACCACTTCGTGAAACAGGGCCTGATGCCCCAGGTGGACCCCGTCGAAATTGCCGATCGTGACCACGGCACGTTTGAACGGTTCGCTGATCTCATCTAGACTTCGAATGATCTGCATACGAAATTTCTTTATCGCCGAATTATCCACTTGACAGGTTTTTTAAAGAACGGTATTTATTCCACCTTCAAAAATAAATCAATCCTTTTGTCTATTCAAGCCGAAGTGGCGGAACTGGTAGACGCGCTAGGTTCAGGGTCTAGTCGGGGAACCCCGGTGGGAGTTCGAGTCTCCCCTTCGGCACCACAAACAGTCAGTCAAGGTCTACGAAATCGGCCCCTCTCCGGAGGGGCTTTTTATTTGGTGTGCCCGGGCCTCTGTGTGCACGCGCACGGAAAACACCCTCTCCGGTATTCCGGCAACGGTCTTCGGCGACTTCCCTTCGCCAGGGATTACGCCAATTCCATATTCGCTTCGCGACTCTATCCCTTCGATTAATTCCCCCAAAAAATCCTGCACACAAACGTGAAGCCAAGGCGTCGGAGGTTTCCCTGAGACAAAATTGATCCTTGTTCCCACCCGGAAAATAATGTAAGCAAAGAAAATTCTAAACATTCCTGCTGAGCGTCTGTATAGTAACGATTAAATTCCTGTCGGCAGTATCTCATCCAATGCGATCGATTCCTTTGGTAACTTTTTGCGGTCAACCCTTGGAGCAAGATCAAGTACATGAAATTGCGATGATTGTTGCCACTTTCCCCAAACTCACCCGCACCGAACTGGCCAATACCATTTGCGAACTGCTTGAGTGGAAACGACCGACGGGCAAATTAAAAACGGTCGAATGCCGCCAGTTTCTCGAAGACCTGGAAGTTAGAGGCATCATCCGGCTGCCGGCCTGTCAATCACAATTTGCCAAACGAACGAAATTCAGTATCGCCAAGACCGCGTCGTCGGAGGCCCAAGCCGTTCTTTCCGTGAAGCTGAGTGACTTGGCGCCGGTGCTGTTGAGCAGGGTTAAGAATCATGCGGAAAGACAGCTCTGGTACGAGTACATAGATCGGTACCACTACCTGGGATATCGGTTGCCCTTTGGTGCGCAGGTGCGCTATTTCATTCAATCCGAAATCAGCGGGGATCGGCTGGGGTGTTTGCAGTTTTCGAGTCCGGCCTGGAAGATGGCGGCAAGAGACCAGTGGATCGGCTGGAGCGATGAGGAGCGCAAGGAAAACCTGCAAAAGATCATCAGCAACAGCCGCTTCCTCATTTTCCCCTGGGTGCGGGTCAATAACCTTGCCAGTGTCGTTCTGAGTCTGGCGGCCAAAATCGTGCCGAAGGACTGGTACGAAGTTTACGGGTACCGCCCGATTCTCATGGAAACGCTTGTGGATAAAAAACGATTCAACGGGACGTGTTACCGGGCCGCCAATTGGGTGCACGTGGGGCAAACCACAGGCCGGGGGCGGATGGACCGGCAAAACAAGCGCAAAGGGATGGCCGTCAAAGACATTTTCGTTTACCCCCTGTCGAAGAAATTTCGGCAGGAACTGTCGGGATGCTGAA
>JBFYWB010000101.1:0-6964 GCA_041299015.1 Deltaproteobacteria bacterium | reverse complement strand
CGACGATTTCCGCAAGGGCCGACCGGAGATCGGGATAACGAAACTCGAAACCGAGCTTCTGCAGATAATTGGGCACGGCGCGCTGGCTGCTGAGTAAGGCCTCGCCGAACTCACCGAGCGCCTTCCGAATGACGAAAGCGGGTGCCGGCATTATCGCCGGGCGGTTGAGCATTTCGCCGAGGGTCTTGGCCAGCGCTTTATTGCGAACCGGTTCGGGAGCGCAGAAATTAATCGCACCGCGCGCATTGTCGGTCGTCAGACAGAACACCATGGCTTGCACCAGGTCGTGCAGGTGCATCCAGGAAAACCACTGCCGGCCGTCTCCCAGGGGGCCGCCCAAGAACATGCGAAAGGCCGGGACTATTTTGCCCATGGCGCCGCCGCCGCGATCGAGCACGATGCCGAAGCGCGGGATCGCGACGCGTATGTTGCCCGCTTCCGCTGCATGGGCTTCTTTTTCCCAGTCCACGGCGAGCCGGGCCAGGAAATCGTCTCCCGGCGGATGCTCTTCGGTGAGTTTTTCGTCTCCCCGGTGGCCGTAGTACCCTACCGCCGATGTACTGCACAGAACCTTGGCATTGCCCTCCAAGATTGAGTTGACCAGATTACGGGTGGTCAAGATGCGGCTGTCGACCATTTTCTGCTTGTGGTTGTCGGTCCAATAACTGAAAATGGATACGCCTGCCAGATTCACGGCGGCATCGACCAGCTGTGCCGTTTCTTGCCAGGGCCCCTCAAGGCTGGTGTCTGCCACGACATACTGAAACCGGGGATGATCGATTGTCTGCGCCGTTTTCGAGCGCCCGCTGGCCGTCACCGCATGGCCCGCGTCCAGCAGCACTTGAGACAAACGGCGGCCGACAAATCCTAAGCCTCCTGTAATGAAAACGTGCATCGGCTGACTCCTTACGGGATGGCGCGCACCACGCCGCCGTCGACCCGCAGCGCCGCACCATTGGTGGCCGAAGACAGGGGACTGCAGACGTAGACCACCAGGTTGGCCACTTCACGGGTATCGGCAAAACGTTGAATCAGCGAAGTAGGGCGCATGTGTTCGAAAAATTGCTCTTCGACATCTGTTTTGTTTGAATTTTGTTCCCGTGCCAGATTTTCGATAAAGGTGTTGATGCCTTCCGACAGGGTCGGTCCCGGCAGCACGGAGTTGACAGTGACACCGGTTCCGCGGGTGGTTTCGGCCAGTCCTCGTGCCAGTGCGATCTGCGCCGTCTTGGTCACCCCGTAGTGAATCATCTCCAATGGAATGTGTAGTCCGGATTCGCTGGAAATGAAGACGATTCGACCCCAGTTGGTTTTCTTCATCTGCGGCAGGTAGTGCCGGCTCAGTCTCACGCCGCTCATCACGTTGGTCTCGAAGAACGCGAACCATTCCCTGTCTTCGATCTCGGGAAACGGCTTCACGTCGAAAATGCCCAGGTTGTTGACCAGGATATCGACTGACCTCAACCGGTCCGTGACCTGCTGCGCGCCCACCGCCGTCGAGAGGTCGGCCGCGATGCCGCTGGTTCGGGCATGCGGCACATCGGCCGCGATCCGCCGGCGGGCCTGTTCGACCCGATCGACGGTGCGGCCGTTGAGGATTACCTCGGTGCCCTCTTCGGCCAGGGCTTGGGCGATGGCAAAACCGATTCCGGCGGTGGAAGCGGTTACCAGCGCGGTTTTTCCTTCAAGATGTAAATTCATGTGCACTCCTTAGGCGACCTTGATGCATGGATGGTGAGATCGCAGATGTCTAACATCCGAACACTAACACCGCCAAGCCGGTGAATACATACATGCTCGAATCTATTTCGGGCCAGAATGCGCGTTAAATGGGTGGGGAGGGGGGCCTTAAACGATGACCAATCGACTACTACCGTCGGGGCAAGTATGCCGTCGGCCGGGTTTTTCTGGGCGCATCAACCCGGATGGGGTTTCCCGAACCGGCGATGGGCGATGCGGTTGATGAAGATACGATTTCTGCCGCGATATGAAAAAGCCGTGAAAAAGCCGGCCAGTGTCATCATGGCCGGCTTTTTCGGGACACTCGCGGGCAAAGTTACAGCCACGCATTCTTGCAACGGGGCCACCACCCCCTATCATCGAAAGAAGAAACTTCGGTGTAAAGTTTCCAATTTCTCACTCCGGAAACTTCCAAAAACAGCCCTTTCCGGGGGCGCTGTTGGAAACTGTCGGCATATCCTTTCCGGGGTAGCGGCCGACATATTTCCGGAGGCAATCCGCCTGCCTGTATGTATGTATGATAGCCCTCCGCTTGTTTCGGTAGAGAATCAAAATTGCCCGGACTCAATTGATTATAAGGTAACGATACCGACCGGCAAATGAAATACGGCAATTCCTGTAGCCGGCAAAATAAAGGACTTTAATTCGAAGTGCGACCTACAGCACAAGCTGTGCGAGGGTTGGGAATCAACCAAAGCCTACTTGGTGATCTCGGATTTTTTGAGGGAGCGGATGTGACGGTTGGGGATGTCGAGCAGCTTTTGCCTTCTCATTTTTATACATGGTTCCTTCACGCCGTTCGACTGGTATGAAGGATACATACAATATGGGGGTTGAATGGGGAGTCGGCGGTATTTATTTTAAAACAATTAGAACGGAAAATTCGAACGTGAAAATACCATTGAGAATGAACGGTCGTCAAGACCAGAAAAATTATTAAAATCCGGTTCGATAAGGGAGGATTCAAGATCATGATCGATACCCGCCGATTGGAGGAAATCGCTAAAACTGTCCGTTATATTATTTTAAAGACAACTTCCGCCGCCGGCTCCGGCCACCCGACCTCGTCTCTTTCGGCCACCGACCTCATGTGTGGTCTCATGTTCGGCGGCGCTTTCCGGTACGATGTCGATCAGCCGGACCATCCCAACAACGATCGCCTGATTTTTTCCAAAGGACACGCCGCCCCCTTGCTGTATGCCCTGTGGGTGGCGGCCGGCAAAGTCACCGAGCAGGAGGCCATGACCTTGCGCCGTTTCGACAGTCCCTTCGAAGGGCATCCGACGCATACGTTCCGATACGCGGAAGCGGCCACCGGCTCGCTCGGGCAGGGACTCTCCATCGGACTGGGCATGGCCCTTAACGCAAAATACGTCGATCGCCTTCCTTGCAAAACCTATGTTCTGCTGGGTGACAGCGAGATGTCCGAAGGATCCCAGTGGGAAGCCGTCCAACTGGCCCGGCACTATCGCCTGGACAACCTGGTGGGGGTTCTCGACGTCAACCGCCTCGGGCAGTGCGGTGAAACCCTCTACGGACACGATCTCAAGGCCTACCAAAGACGTTTAGAGGCGTTCGGATGGCAAACCCGGATGATCGATGGTCATGACATGGAGCAAATCGTCGATGCGTTTCGACGGGACGGCAGCGAACCGGATCGTCCCTTGATGATCGTCGCCCGAACCTTGAAAGGAAAGGGGGTTTCTTTTCTGGAGGACAAGAACGGCTGGCATGGAAAAGCGCTCGATGAAGACCAGCTCGCCCGAGCGCTCGAAGAGCTGGGCGACGTCGCTCCTCAAATCCGCGGCGCCGTTTCATTGCCGGAGGATCGCATTCCCGAACCGCAGACGCCTCGATCGGTGGATCCGGCGTCATATTCGACCGGTGAAGAACTCGCGACCCGCAAAGCATACGGCCGCGCCCTGGCCCGATTGTATCCGGCCTATCCCGACATCGTGGTGCTTGACGCCGAAGTGAGCAATTCGACCTACAGCGAGACGTTTAAAAAAGACTATCCGCAACGGTTCTTCGAGATGTTCATCGCCGAACAGAACATGGTGGGCGCGGCCTGCGGCCTGGCAGTTCGCGGCAAGATACCTTTTGTGTCAACCTTTGCAGCTTTTCAGACGCGCGCGTTCGACCAAATCCGCATGAGCCAGTATTCCGCCGCCAACATTAAATTCTGCGGATCCCACGCCGGTGTGGCTATCGGTCCGGACGGACCTTCACAGATGGGGTTGGAAGACATCGCCATGTTCCGCACCCTGAACGGCAGTGTGGTCCTGTATCCTTCAGATGCCGTCTCGACCGAAAAGTTGGTTGAAGAAGCCGCGCGGCATCTTGGGTTGGTCTACATCCGGACCACGCGCAACGCCACGCCGATCATCTATGCCGTCGATGAAGAATTTCACATCGGCGGATGCAAGGTCCTGAGACGCAGCGACGAGGACCGTGTTGCTATCGTGGCGGCCGGTATCACGCTGCACGAGGCACTCCGGGCCCATGACGAGCTGGCAGAGCAAGGTGTTGCGGCCCGGGTGATCGATCTTTACAGCATCAAACCCCTGGACGTTGAAACCCTCCGGTCGGCAGCCGAGGAAACCGGCCGGGTCATCACGGTTGAAGACCATTATCCGGCCGGCGGGATCGGTGAGGCGGTCTGTGCGGCGCTCTCCGACCGCCCGGTGCCGGTGTATCCGCTGGCGGTGGGAAAGATGCCCAAGAGCGGCACCAGGGATGAACTGCTGCAGTTCGAGGAAATCTCGAAGGATGCTATCGTCAAGAAGGTCAAAAAGATCATCGGCAAAACGGGAGATGCGGCGGAAGTCGAAACCCAGTTCTGCACCAAGGCCCCGGAGTGGGCCGAGCACCAGCGGCTATCCGACCCCGACCAGCCCTGTGACGACGGCCGCAGCGGACGACTGTAAGAAATGGCAGGCTTTCCGTTATTTTCGGAACTATTTTTAAGGAGAAAGGAGGGAAAAGATCCCTCCTTTTTTTGTTTCCACCGATATTGGCTCGTGCCCATCTCAAGGGTACAGCCGCTGTGTCGTGCTTTTTAGACTATACCCGCCCTCCATACACTCCCGGTTGTTCCTTCCGTCTCTTGGTCCAGGAAGGGCTGTCGGGGATGGGTTCGTTATAAGGTTGCGAGGCAATGCTCTGTTGGCGTTCTTCTTCACCTTCATAGACGCGATCACGGCATTCGCCCTCGCATTTTCCAGTTGTATCTCTTGCAGGCATCTTTTCCATAATATCGATCTCCTTGAAGGAATTTTGATTTTAATAAAGGTTTGGCTTTCGTGCCAAACTATATGTAAATCTAATGGTCGCAGTTCAAAAAGCAAGCGCAAGAAGGTGAATACAATCCCTCGACACAACTAATACGGGATTGCACTTATTTTGGAATTTAACCGGATTGCCTATTTTACAGACACTGCGTGCCGCGAAGCCGCGAAATTGAGACGCAGGTCGTTGGCGGACGGGCTGCCGGTTCATCTCTTTAGGCCTTGGCCATGAAAATTTCCCTCCGGTGAAATGTTGGGCCGAATGCACCGCTGCTCCGGAGTGATGCTCTGGTTTGCCAATCACCGCAACATGGAAAAACCCCCAACAGGAAAGCCGGTGCAAATGGCCTCCGAAAAAAACGAAAAAGATGCACGGGAGATCGAACAGGAAAACCGGGAATGGCTCGATTCGCTGGACTATGTTTACCAGAGCCAGGGAGCCGAGCGGGTGCAGGATTTGCTGCGGCGCCTGCAGTTCAGGGCTCAGAAATACGGCGTCAGCGGCGAGTGTTCGGTCACCACACCTTACGTGAACACCATACCGGTGGAGCACCAGGCGGTTTTTCCGGGCAGCCGTGAGATCGAGCGCCGAATCAAAAGCATCATTCGCTGGAACGCCATGGCCATGGTCGTGCGGGCCAACCGTCGCAAGAGCGGCATCGGCGGTCACATTTCCACCTATGCCTCCTGTGCGACCCTCTTCGAAGTGGGGTTCAATCATTTTTTTCGCACCGGGAGCGACGACAACCCGGGCGACATCGTTTATTTTCAGGGTCATGCCTCGCCGGGTGTCTACGCCCGTGCTTTTGTGGAAGGACGCATCAGCGAAGAGCTGCTGGAAAATTTTCGACGGGAGGTCCAGCCCGGCGGCGGTCTGCCGTCGTACCCGCACCCGTATCTGATGCCCGAGTTCTGGCAGTTTCCGACGGTCTCCATGGGGCTCTCGCCGATCATGTCCATCTATCAGGCACGCTTTAACCGCTACCTGGAGGACCGCGGCCTCAAAAAGCCGGACGACCGGAAGGTATGGGTTTTTCTCGGCGACGGGGAGCTGGACGAACCCGAATCGCTGGGTGCCATTACCCTGCCGGCGCGCGAAAACCTGGACAACCTCATCTTCGTCGTCAACTGCAACCTGCAGCGCCTCGATGGTCCGGTGCGCGGCAATGGCAAGATCATCCAGGAACTGGAAGCCGTATTCCGCGGTGCCGGCTGGAACGTGATCAAGGTGATCTGGGGCAGCGACTGGGACGCGCTGCTGGCTCGCGATGAAAAAGGTCTGCTGGTGCGGCGCATGGAAGAGGTGCCCGACGGACAGTACCAGTTGTACTCGGTGGCCGGCGGGGATTTCATTCGCAAGGATTTCTTCGGGAAGTACCCTGAACTCGAAGAAATGGTCAGCCATTACACCGACGAGCAACTGTGGAAGCTTCGCCGCGGCGGCCACGATCCCGAGAAAGTTTACGCAGCCTATCATGCCGCCGTCAACCACAAGGGGTCACCGACGGTGATTCTGGCGAAAACGATCAAGGGCTACGGGTTGGGCGAGGCCGGCGAAGGGCGCAACGTCACCCACCAGCAGAAAAAGCTCAACGAGGAGGAACTGCGCCATTTCCGCAGCCGCTTCGGCATACCGATTTCGGATGCGGACATCAAGGAGACCCCGTTCTACCGGCCGGTGGAAGAAAGTGAAGAGATGAAGTACCTGCAGAAACGCCGATCGGAGCTGGGGGGGCACCTGCCGGTGCGCCGCACGGCGGCAGCCGCCGTGGAACCGCCGCCGGACGACGTCTTCACCGAACTGGCGAAGGGCTCAGGCGACCGCGAGGTGGCCACCACGATGGTCATGGTCCATCTGCTGGGAAAACTGCTGGCGGACAAGACCTTCGGAAAATACATCGTACCCATCATCCCCGATGAGGCCCGCACCTTCGGCA